>DAOULF010000240.1:0-6333 GCA_034420555.1 Dehalococcoidia bacterium | reverse complement strand
TACAAGCAGAACGCGATGGCTGGCGAACAGTTCGATAAGGGCCCGGCGGCGGGCGGCGGACATAGTGACGCCGGTGGGGTTGTGGTAGTCAGGGATCGTATAGATCATCTTGACGGTCTTCCCAGCCCGCTCACATTCCGCCAGGGCGGTCGCCACCGCCTCAAGCGACATCTCGTCGTCGTCAATCGGGACCTCGATAATCTCGGCAGAGTAGGACTGGACCGTCTCGACGATACCGGAGAAGCTAGGCCCCTCGACTATGGCCACATCTCCCGGATTGATGAACGCCTTCGCGATGTTGTCCATAGCGGCGGAACTGCCGTTGTGTATGATGAAGTTGCTCGCGTCCAGGTCCAGACCTTCGATGCGGTTCTGGCGTTCGGCCATCAACTCCCTCAGACGCTCGTAACCCATCCAGCCGCCATAGACCATGGCGTCATCGGCTTCCTCGTCCAGGACGGCGTTCAGCGCGTCCCTGAACTCCTCGGTCGGAATGGTGGGCGCGTCGGGGATGCCGCCGCCAAGGGGAATCAGGTCGGGATACTCTGATGGGAGCGTCCATGTCCAGCCGGCGTCGGTCGGGTCACCGACTCCGGCCATCCGCGCGGCGTCGGAGGCCAGGTCGGATAGCGGGGTATCCGTCCATATGGCCCGCGATGTTTCGTTCGAGTTCATTCTCACCCTGCCATAGGCGGTCGGAGACCGCAACTGTACGTATCGGTGCGACAATTGTAACCGAAAGCGGACAGGGACTGACAGCGGAGGACTTCCCCGGAGTCAGGAACCAAGTGCCTCGACCTGGGCCAGCACAGTTTCAGCAGGAGGCCGGCTGGTGTAATTCTCGTTGACCTGCTTCCAGCGAATTATGCCGTCAGCGTCTATCAAAAAAGTGGAGGGGTGAGGCAGTTTGCCGTTAAGAATGCCGTACTTCTCAACGGTTTCGCGTGAAGCGTCATACAGGATGGGGAATTTAATCTCCGGCCTGTCCGGGATGTAGCTCGTGCCACTAAAGTCGTCTGTGCTTATAGCAAAGAACTGCGCGCCTGACGCTTCAATCCTGTCTTCGTAGCGGGACAACTCACCGAGTTGTCTCTGGCAATACGGTCACCAGAATCCTCGATAGAACACGAGCACAGTGGTTCTGCCGCGGAAATCCTCAAGGCTATATTCCTGGCCGTCTATGGAGGGGAGCGTGAACGGGTGGGCCAGGTCTCCGACAGACGTTCCGTATGTGGCTGCGAGTTGGGCGGGCGGTTCGGTCGGAGCCGGAGTAGGCGGAAGCGGAACAGGGGTCTCGGTGGGGGCCGGCGTGGGCGTATCGGGAATTCTGGTCGCCGTCGGTACGGCTGTGGCGGTCGGCTCTTCCGTCGCGGTCGGAGCGGGCGACGGTGTATCGGGTGTCGGCATAGGGGAAGGAATTGGCGATGGTGTGGAGCTGGGCGCAATGGGCGGAGCGGTCGCCATATACACCGACGCCGAATCCGGGGTTGGACTTTGGGGCGCAGACGTGGCTGTAGGGTTCGGGAGCGAGGTTGGCTCTGGCGTGGTGGTCGGAACGGCCGTCGGAATCGGAACGGACGTAGCCGTTGGAACCGGAGTCGGGATGGACGTCGAGGTCGGCGGCGCGGCGCGCGATATGGGCGCGGTTGTGGGGATCGGAGTATGAGGCGGAACAAGAGTTGGAGTGTCGGGCGGCGCGGTTGGTGTTGGCGTACTGACGGACTCGTCTTGAGTTGTCGTGCCATTGGAACACGCGACCAGCATGACCATTACGACAGCCGCCAGTATTGCAATGTACCCGATTCGGAACGTCATATTCTGTCCATCAACATTCTGCGCTGTATATAAATACGACCATGCGGCGAGGGTGGATTATCTTTCACTAAGACGATTGCACAAGTCCCCTGCCTTGCTTATTCGTCATTCCCGCGAAAGCGGGAATCCAGGGGCGGGGAGGCTTTGTGCCTGCCGCGATTCCACTTATGCAAATTTCTCCTTCACCATCGAGGCTTGACCATTATGCCACGCGATTCTACACTCTGCCTAACCCATCCGGGGAATGAAGCGATGCCCCTCTCAGACTCCTTGTTCACTGATCTCTACCAGCTCACCATGGCGCAGTCGTACTACCAGAGCGGACAGGACAGGCGTGCCACCTTCAGCCTGTTCTTTCGGAACTTTCCGCCGAACCGCGCTTACTACGTGTTCTGCGGTCTGGAGTCGGCGGTGGAGTACCTGGAGAATCTGGCGTTCATCGAAGACGACCTGGATAGACTGCGAACGCTCGGCATCTTCGATCCCGCCTTCCTGGAGTACCTGGGCGGGCTGAGCTTCAGCGGGGATGTCCGTGCGATGCGCGAGGGGGAGGTATTCTTCGAGAACGAGCCGGTGATCGAGGTCAGCGGGCCTATAATCGAGTGCCAGTTGGTCGAGACGTTCATTCTGAACCGCGTGAACCTGGAGTCCATGCTGGCGACGAAGGCCGCGCGGGTGGTGAACGCGGCGGAGGGCCGGAGCGTCGTTGACTTCGCGGCGCGCCGGACGCACGGGCTGGACGCGGGGATGAGGCAGGCACGGTCCTCTTACATAGCAGGCTTCGCGGGTACTAGCAACGTCGCGGCGGCAGTGGAGTTTGGGATACAGGCGGTCGGAACGATGTCGCACTCATATATTTCCTCATTCGGGAGCGAGCGGGAGGCGTTCGCGGCTTATGCGGAGTCGTTCCCAGACTCGACCACGCTGCTGGTGGATACGTATGACACGCTTGGCGGGGTGGCGAACGCGATAGCGACGGCGAAGGAGATGGAAGCGCGCGGGCATCGGCTTCGCGCGGTCCGGCTGGACAGCGGCGACCTGGCGTACCTCGCGCGCCGCAGCCGGGCAATGCTGGACGACGCCGGGCTGGACTACGTTCAGATACTGGCGAGCGGCGGTCTGGACGAATACTCGATTGCGGAACTGGTGTTGGCGGGCGTGCCGATAGACGGATTCGGGGTCGGCACAAGGGTTGGGGCGTCCGCGGACGCGCCTTATACGGACTTCGTGTACAAGCTGGTGGAATACGACGGCAGACCGGTCATGAAGTTCAGCGAGGACAAAGTTTATCTGCCTGGTCCCAAGCAGGTCAGCAGGCACGTAGGTTTCGATGGAACGATGAGGCTCGATATGATACACGGAGCCGGCGAATACACTCCGGGCCGGGGGGGTGAGCCGCTTCTGCTGCCGGTAATGGAGAATGGAAAGCGGACCCGCGCCCTGCCGTCGCTCGATGAGATACGGACCTTCCATTCGCGCAGGGCGGCTATGCTGCCTTCGGGCCTTCGGGGACCGGAACCCGAAGGCAACTATCGTGTCCGGGTGTCGGACGACCTGGCGAAGTTGGGCCAAAGTACGAGGGAGCGAATCCGTTCGGGCACAGACGATTGATCGGCATCCGAGAGAAAGGATATACAACAATGGCCA
This sequence comes from Dehalococcoidia bacterium, assembly GCA_034420555.1. Taxonomy (GTDB): domain Bacteria; phylum Chloroflexota; class Dehalococcoidia; order Lucifugimonadales; family UBA1123; genus VXRN01. Next base: position 2,871 of record DAOULF010000240.1, on the reverse strand, counting down.
GAGTGCAGTACGTCGAACGGGATCAGCTTGACGACGAAGGCAAACGTATCTTTGATCACATAGCGGAGACGCGGGGGAGCATCGAACCGAGCGCTCCAATGCCCAATTCGTTCAGGGCGCTGATGAACAGCCCGAAGGCGGCTGAGGCGGTCGGACAACTGGGGGAGTATTTGCGACTGCATACGACGCTGGACCCGGCGGTGCGCGAGATAGCGATCATCAGCGTGGCGCGACACACGAACAGCGACTATGAGTGGGCGCACCACGAGCCGATAGCGCGCGAGGTCGGAGTGCGTCCGCAGGTGATCGAGAGCATCCGCACGGGACGCGCGCCGATGGGCCTTCCGGCGAAGGAGGGAGTCTTCGCGCAGGCGGCGAAGGAACTGGTCCTCAATGGCGACCTGACGGACCGCACCTTCCAAGCCATCGAGCATCTCCTGGGGCCGCAGGCGGTAGTTGAGTTCGTGACGCTGGTGGGCTACTACGCGATGCTGTCGGTGGCGCTGCGCGCGCTGGGGATCGAGATGGACGAGGGGCTGGCGTCAGACTTGAATGCGTGAGGGTGATCCCATCGAGTTTCCAATTCCACTACACTTCTACCCCGAAACGCGCTATAATACGAACAACCATACTGTTGCAGGAGCCCTGTCCACCAATGACTTTCGACATCAATAGATATAAAGGGGAAGTTATGCTAACCAAAATTTGGGGCCTGCGAAAAAATTCTCCAAAGCTAACGCAGGTGATTAACAGGTGGATCTCTGGTGTTCTAATCACCAGTTACCCACCTGTCGGTCACCAGTTAAACCACCAGTTGCCACCTGTCGCTTTATAAATGAAGATATATGACTCGGCAAATACCGACGGCGTAAGACACGACTGAACCGGGGCAGGGTCTTTGCAAAGTTACTCCGGGACTCTGGACCGTCATTCCCGCGAAAGCGGCAATCCAGGTGGGAGGCGCGGTCGAATCTTGGGCAGTGCCAACTATGAAAGACCCTGTGGAACCGGGTCAGTTTGGTGGACAGAACCCAGCCGAGCAAGTACCATCAATCCTCAGTATCGCCCCAATTCCAAACTGATAACCGACAATTGACAACCCCGGAGGCTCTCCGCTTGAAGTTCATAGACATCATCTACAAGAAAGAGGATGGTATCGCCTGGCTCACCATCAACCGGCCCGAGGTGTACAACGCCATCAGGGGCCGCACCACCGACGAGATGGCCGTAGCCCTCAAGGACGCCGGCAACGATGCTTCAGTCAGGGTAGTCGTCATTTCAGGCTCCGGCCCCAACGCCTTCTGCTCCGGCAGGGACCAGGGCGAGGACAGGAACAGCCCGGAGTACTCCGGCAGCAGCGAGTCCTCGTTCATGGACCTCGTAAAGCACATCCCCAAGCCCGTCATAGCCATGGTGGACGGGTACGCCATTGGCTCCGGCAACATCCTCGCCTACACCTGCGACTTCACCGTCGCCTCCACCCGCAGCATCTTCGGACAGACCGGCCCGCGAGTCGGCAGTCCCGCTTCCGGCGCGGGTGTTGGCTATCTCGCACACGTCGTCGGCCAGAAGCGCGCCCGCGAGATATGGATGCTCACCCAGCAGTATTCGGGCCAACAGGCTCTGGAAATGGGACTCGCCAACTCCGTAGTCCCCCACGAACAACTCAGGGACGAAGTAATTCGCTACTGCAACCTGATAAAGAACAACAGCCCCGTAATCCTCCAGCTTCAGAAGATCACCTTCAACGAGTCCGCTGAATACCTGGAGGAGATGCCAAGCCCGACCGAACTCTACGCCCCGCGCTACTCCGAGACCGACGAGGCCGAGGAGAGAAGGCTCGCCTTCATAGAGCGCAGGCCGATCAACCCTGACAAGAACCTGCCCATTACCCCGACCGAGCGGCAGGCGTCCCTTCTGGAGTAGTATCTGAATTGAACGCGCACACCATTGACCTAAACCTCCGGCTGCCCTTCGAGGCCGCCGGAGTCGAATTCGACATCAGAGTGGGCGAGGCGTCCGCCGCCGCGGGCGCGTCCTTTTCGCTGTCCGCCTTGGACGGCTCCGGCGCTCCCATACCCTTCACCTCCGACGCCTCCCCCGTGCTCGCAGACTGGGTGAGAGGCTACACGCGCTGGCTCTACCGCGCCGGAGTAACCGCTCGCTACACTGAAACCGCCATATCCGGCAGCTTCGGACAGGGCATGAGCGCCGAGCAAGTCCTCGAGGGCATCCAACTCGCCTGCGACATGATAAGGCAGCGCTTCGATCTCTACGAAGAATCCATCAAGGCATAGTAGCTACTCAATGCCGGAAGTCCCGTATATCCGGCTGTGTTCTCGCAGAGTGCAATTGTCCATGACGACGGACATTCCGGCGGCGCGCGCCTTCGCCGCCGCCTCTTCGTTCACAACGCCGTCCTGCATCCAGATGAATCGCGCCCCGGCCTCGATTGCGTCCTCTACCACCGGCGGAACCTGGCTCGAACGCCTGAAGATGTCCACCATGTCAACCCGCTCCGGTATCGAAACTATGTCCGGGTAGCTCTTCATCCCCAGGACCTCTTCGACCGCCGGATTCACCGGAATCACCTTGTAGCCCTGTTCCATCAGGTACTTGGCGACGTAATGACTCGGACGATTGGGTCGCGGCGACATTCCGACCACTGCAATAGTCTTCGACTCCCTTAGCTGAATCTCTGCTTCACTTTGGTATCCCATCGCTTATCTCTCCTCGCTTGATCGCCGGCGCCCCAATCTGAACCTGTATCAACCTGGTCGGCTCTGCCCACGGTGCGAAAGTCCCTTCCCCCTTTGACGGGGGAAGGCTAGGATGGGGGTGACTCCCCTGCCTACTAAACTGATACAGGCT
>DAOULF010000239.1:0-34197 GCA_034420555.1 Dehalococcoidia bacterium | reverse complement strand
ACCGAGTTCCACAGGCCGCGCTGGGACAGGCCGGAGCCTATGTTGACGATGCGACCGCTCTCCTGCTCCAGCATGTGGGAGCCCACGGCCTGGCAGGTAAGGAACATGGACTTGAGCGTGAAGTCCATGTATTTGTCCCACTCGTCTTCGGAGACCTTCTCGAAGCGCTTGCCGAACTCGGCGCGGGCGTTGTTGACGAGTATGTCCACACCGCCCAGATTTTCGACCGCGGCAGATACCATGTCCTGGACGGATGATGAGTCGGTTAGGTCGGTGGTGATTGCGACGGCGTTGCGTCCGTGGCTCTCGACCGCCGCTGCGGCCTCGGCCATGTCTGAGGACTCGGACCCGGCGACGGCGACGTCAGCGCCCGCCTCGGCCAGCGCAGCGGCCAGATAGGGGGTCCATCCCCTGCTGTCGGCGGTGATGATGGCTTTCTTTCCGGTCAGGTCCCATTCGCTTGGTATTGGCATTGGTTTCCTCAGTTGTCAATTATTGGTTGTTGATGTTCAGGCAGCGGTTGAGGGCCAAGTCTTATATCGTCAGTGGGATTTCGGGGGCGTGACCGGTTGGGGCGTAGCCTCCTGCCAGGCCGCCGCCGTCTATCGCGAACGCCTCGCCGTTCATGTAGTCGGACGCCGAGGACGCGAGGAATACGGCGATGGCGCCGATTTCGTGGGGGTGTCCGACCCTGCCGATGGGTATGAACTCGCCCCTGGGCAGCGTGAGCCTGGACTCGTCCGTGCCTTCGGTCGGGATGAAACCAGGGACTATGCAGGTACTCGTTATCCCGTAGCGGCTCAGGCTCGTGGCGAGCGTTCGCGTTAGCTGGACGATGCCGCCCTTGCCGACGCAGTACATATAGTTGTCGCGCCCGCCGCGGTATCCGAAGCCCGAAGACAGGTTGACGATCTTGCCGCTGCCGCGTTCTACCATGTGCTTCGCGATGGCGCGGGAGCAGTAGAACGCGCTGGACATATTGGTGTCTATGCCAAGATGCCAGTCCTCGTCGGATATTTCCCATATCGGCGTCGCGCCCTGGCCCCGGACGATACCGGCGTTGTTGAACAGCACGTCCACCTTGCCCAGTTCGGATATAGCGGACTCCATGAGCGCGTTGACCTGCGCGGAGTCGGTGACGTCGGTGGAGATCGCGACGCCCTTGCGTCCGAGATCGCATACCATGTCGGCCACTTCCTGTATGGGGCCCGGTCTGCGGGATGCGATTACGAGGTCGGCGCCGGCTCGCGCCATGGCCAGGGTCATCTCCCTGCCGAGTCCGGTGCCGCCGCCTGTGATCAGTACGCTCTTACCTTCGAGGCTGAGCTTTTCTTCGAGCATGTTCATTCTCCGGTGTTCTTGTCTGAATCAGGATTTATAGGATGTTTGGATTGCAAGGATATAGGTGTGTAAATTCATAACTGCTCACACATTCCCCACCCCTGGATTCCCGCTTTCGGTGACCTTTGTGTAACTCTGTTCCACTTCGTCACGGAGGTCTAGGTAAATGAGTAGATGGGCGAATTCATAGCTGGGTAGGCCACCCACCCACCCCTGGATTCCCGTTTTCACGGGAATGACGGTAGTTGTGCAAAGGTCTCCTTTCGCGGGAATGACGATAGGGAGCAAGTTGGTCTCTATTTGTGAGGGGATTATACTTGGGATGTTACTTCACCTGCCACTACCGTTACCCTCTCGCCGTTGGGCTGGAGAAGGGTGAGGTTCCCCTGGTCGTCCACGGACTCGGCCAGGCCGGTGAGGACCTGTTCGCGCCATCGGAGTTCGACCCGCTTTCCGAGCGTCTCAAGGGTGGCGGCCCAGTCTTGGGTCAGCGACTCGCCGGACCTGACGCGGGCGTACCAGTTGTCGAGGTTCTTCAGGACGGAGTGGAGCGCTTCGGAGCGGTCGAACTCGCGTTCGGTCTCGGAGCGGAGGCTCGTGGCGGTGTCGGCTATCTCGGGATGCTCGGACACGTCGAGGTTCACGTTGACCCCTATCCCAACCAGCGCGTGGGAGAGGAGGTCGCCCTCGAACTCGGTCTCGATGAGGATGCCGGACATCTTCCTGCCGCCTATCCTGACGTCGTTGGGCCACTTAACGGCTGGTTTGAGTCCGGGGACCTGGGCAACGGTGTCGAATACGGCGAGGGCCGCGGCCATGTTCATGTAGGGCAACTGCTCAGGCTTGGGCCGGAGGAGAACGGTAAAGTACAGGTTGAGCCCGGGCGGCGATACCCACACCCGGTTGAAGCGGCCCCGGCCCTTGTTCTGTTCCTCCGCGATGACGACTGCGCCCTCGTGTTCGCCGTCGTGGGCGAGGTCTCTTGCCGTGTCCATGGTAGAGCCGAGCATCTGATGGTAGTGAATTCTGTGTCCGACTATGGAGTCAGCAAGCGCGGACTGTATTCGAGATACGTCGAGAGGCTTCATGTTACCGACCCACCTCCGGCGCCAGTTCGACGAGCTTGCTTCCGCGCACCCAGGCCTCGACATCCAGTCCCTGGCTCTGCCTGAAGGCGGACTGGGCGCTCAGACGGGTGAACACGTCGCGCCGCTCGGCCTCGCCGGTGATCGGACGGGCGCGGACGGGGATGTCGGCCTTCACGTCGTCCTTGAGGTGCAGGGTGACTTGGGAGTTGGCGTAGAGGTTGGCATACCAACTGCGCGGGCCGGGGGAGGCGGCGAGATAGAGTTGGCCGTCCATGAGGTGGCACCATATCTCGATGCGGCGCGGGTCGCCGGTCCTGCGTCCTGTAGTCGTGATGTCAACGACCATATCTATGCTGAGGGCGTCTCGGATGTTCTGGTCGAGGTTCTGCATTGAGCTGTCTCCTATATATCCTACTTTATATATTTTAGAATCCTGCTGGTGGCTACACAGGCAGTCTGCTGGTGACCTACAGATGGGGTCTGGTACCTGTATTTCACCTGCAAAACCCTGTATTTCCCAGTTCAGAGGGTTTTTGGTTGGTCAAGGGTTCGTTTCATAAATCCTGCCATATATCGCGTACTAATGTTCTCTGTGCGTGGATAGATTGTAGCACAGTGGTCGAGGGGTTTGGTATAGCAAGCCTGAGAAAAATTGCATAAGTAGAATTGCGACAGTCGTGGGACCCTCCCCACCCCTGGATTGCGGAGCGGCGAGCCCTTCGGGGTTCCCGCCTTGGCGGGAATGACGATTCGGTACCCGCGACGGACTTTGCAATTGCTCGCTTGAGAATCCGATTGACCGCCAAATTTAGGGGTGATATTATTATGTGAAAGTATGCACTAATCGGCGCGGCAGACTGCGCGCGCTGATCGGTTTGCTTCCAAGGGCGTGGCTGTGTAGAGATGCCGCGCCCTCTGTCCGAAATCGGATAACATCCGTCGCGAGGGGGAAACGTTGAAAAGGCTTGCTGCCCTGACACTCATGGCATGTGCAATCTTTACGGTGATAGTGGCCTGCGGTCAGCCAGCGCCTACGGAGCCGTCCGAGATGGTCATTCGGCGCGCGTCGCCCCCTATTCCGCCTCCGGCCCCTACGGTCGCGCCCGACGCCAGCGGCGAAGCCGCCGAAGCGCTCGTGGGTACGCCGTTCACTGTCAGGATGGTTGACAACGGCGGAGCGGGCCCCTTCGCTTACGAACCGGCTGACCTGACCTTCAGCGTCGGGGAAATCGTGAATTTCACCTTCATAGGTGAGGACGCGTTCCACACTTTTACGGTCTCCGACCTGGAAATAGACGAGGAAATAGAGGCCGGTGAAACTACCGGGCTGGACTTCAAGTTCGAGGTTGCCGGTACTTACGAGCTTGTCTGCATTCCGCACGAGGCGCTTGGCATGGTCGGGACGATCACCATCCAGTAATTCCGTTCCTTCCAACCGGAAGGCCGCCGACATAACTTTTGAGGCGTTCAGGTCGTTATAGACAGCGAACCGCTTTCACGTAGAGTGTGCAGGAGCTATCTCATAAACACCGACCCTCGGTAGAAGCAGCGCGTTTTAACCCTCACCCCAGCCCTCTCCCAGAGGGAGAGGGAATAAGGAGCGCCCCTACGGTGCAGCATTTGTGAGATGGTTTTCAACTAACAGCGGAAATTGTAGAAAGGCGTCGCAACGGGGCTTCGTCGGACCGGGACGAGCGAATCCTGTATGCTTAAGTCCATGAATAACCTCACCACTTTGAACGTATTGCTGTCACCCAGGGCTGCCCTCATAGCAGCCGTGGTCACGGCTGTCTTACTGCTTTCCGCATGTTCAGGGGAAGCAGAGCCGGTTGAACCGACGCCGGCGCCTCCGCCGACTGTGGCCCCGCCGAGTCCCGTTCCGACCCCGCAACCCGCGACACCTGTGCCGGCTCCCGAACCCACCGCAGCGCCCGCAGCGGCTCCGCAGGAATCTTCGGGTGGCGTCAGGGTGTCGGTCCTAGAGGGTTCGGTCGCCCGGTACAGCGTAACCGAGCAGCTTGCCCGGCTGAGTTCGCCGATTGACGCCGTGGGCGAGACGGGCGACGTTCAGGGCGCGATAGTGTTCGACGCGGACGGCAACGTTGATCCGGACCAGTCCGTCATAACCGTCGCGGTCGCCGGACTGACGAGTGACGAGGACCGCCGCGACGGGTACGTCCGAAACAACACTCTGAGCGCCTCTGAGTTTCCCAGCGCCGAGCTGGTGGTGACCGGTGTCGAGGGTCTGGACTGGCCCTTCCCTGACTCCGGCGAGACCACGTTCCAACTCATGGGCGACATGACTATCAGGGATGCCACCGGCCCGGTGACCTGGGATGTGGAGGCCCAGTCCACTAGCGGCGCGGTGACGGGACAGGCCAGGACGGTTATCACATTCGACCAGTTCGACCTGTCCAAGCCGTCCCTCGCGTTCATCGTGAGCGTCGAGGACGAGATACGGCTCGAACTCGACATCATCGCCACTATCGAGCCCGCGTCGTCCCAGTAAACCTCTCTGACCGCATATCGGCCCGTGAAATGGCGGCATTCGCGCGATAGTGAACGCATTCTGCGTTGACGCTCCGAATTTGGCGATTCTATACTAATTAACTACTACTCGGACTCGGTTTGCGCCGCGCGATGCTGGTCAGCTTGGGTGGTAGAGGGAATCACCCTCACCCTGGCCCTCTCCCATCGAGGGAGAGGGGACTTTCGCGCCCACAGATGGGCGCCAGCTAAGTTGATACAGTTAGCGATGCGCGAGCGTCCGGGAATACCGAATTCAGGGGATTTATGCCATGCAGCTATCATGTCTGCAAGAGAACCTTAACCGTGGCTTGTCGGTCGTCCAGCGCGCCGTCGCGACCAGGACAACGCTTCCGATAACCCAGAACGTGCTCATCTCGACCGACAACTCGCGTCTGAAGCTGGCCGCGACCAATCTGGACATCGCCATCAGCACGTGGATTGGCGCGCAGGTCGAGGAAGAGGGCACGATAACGATACCGGCGAGGATGCTGACCGAGTTCGTGAACTCCCTGCCCCCGGAGCGCATTGACATCAACTCCGATGAGCAGGCCGCCGGACTGGACATCAAGTGCGCTCGCTTCCAGGCCCACATCAACGGGCAGGACGCCGACGACTTTCCTGCTATCCCCAGCGTAACGGAAGGCGTGATCGGGCGCGTGACGCCGGACGTGCTTCGCGACGCCATCAACAGGGTTGCATTCGCGGCGGCGACTGAGGACTCGCGTCCCGTGCTGACCGGCATAAAGGTCGAGATTTCGGGAGATACGTTCACCTTCGCGGCGGCGGACGGATTCAGGTTGGCGGTCTATGAGGGGAAGCTGGCAGAGCCGATTGCGGAGGCCGAAAGCCTGGAATTCATCATACCGGCGCGCGCGCTGCTCGAGGTCAATCGTCTCATAAGCGGCCAGTCCGACCCCGTTGAATTCACCGTGACCCAGCAGAAGAGCCAGGCGATGTTCAAGATGGATAACGTCGAGCTCGTGTCCCAGCTAATCCAGGGAACATTCCCCAACTACAAGCAGCTAGTGCCGGAGAATTACGAGACCAGGGTGGTCGCGAACCAGGGAGCCTTCCTCCAGGCGACGAGAACAGCCTCTATCTTCGCCAGGGACGGGTCGGGCATCGTGCGGCTCAATGTTACGCCGGACGAGGATGATGAGTCGGCCGGCAAGATACTCGTGTCATCGCGGGCGGAGGAACTCGGTGACAACGTGGGCGAGGTGGACGCCCGCATGGAGGGGGATGAGGCGAAGATCGCCTTCAACAGCAAGTACCTGACGGACGTGCTGGACGTGCTGGGAGACGGCGAAGTCGCCATGGAGACCACCACTCCATCGAGCCCGGGCGTAATCAGACCCGCAGCCGACTCCGAAGCCTACAAGTACACCCACGTCGTCATGCCGATGTTCGTGCAATGGTAGCCGAAGCCGGGGATTTCTCGGAAACCTAGATCGTCCTGATGCTGCCCCGAACGTAGTCGGCGTCGTCCGACGCGAGGAACGCGATGACCGAGGCGACGCCGTCGGGTGACGACAGCCCGGCCATTATGTCGTCGTACCTCTCGCGGTCGCCCGTGTTGGCAAGCTGCTCCTCGGTCGCGCCAACCTTCAATGGCGTATCCAGGCTTCCGGGCAGTATGTCGTTCACCCTGATGCCGTGCCTGGACAGGTGCGCATCCAGCGTCATAGCCAGGCCGTGAGTTCCGCCCTTGCTGGCTCCGTAGGCCACCGACGAGCTTCCGCCGGTTACCCCGGCGCCCGAGGACGTCAGGATGATCACGCCGCTCCGCTCGGGAATCATGTACCTGGCCACGTGCTTGACGACGATGTACGATCCCTTGAGATTGACCTCGATAACCGGGTCCCAGATGGAACTGTCAACATCGGTGACCTCCAGCCCTGACCCCTTCAGGATTCCGGCCAGATGCACCAGCACGTCAATTCCGCCGCCCAGCCACTTGGCGGCCTCGTCAACGCCGCTGCTGACCTCCCGCTCCTCGGTCACGTCCACGCGCCAGTAGCGCGCGTCGCCGCCGGAGTCCCGGATCGTCCTGAGAGTGGATTCGGCGTCGGAGTCGTTGATGTCGAACAGCGCGACGCGGCCTCCCTCAGACGCGATCCGAATCGCGGCGGCGCGGCCTATGCCGGTTGACGCTCCGGTGACCAGCGCCCGTTTCCCGCTAAGATTTCCCATGATTCTCTCCTGCCTGGTAGTCCGACAACTTAGTTGTGATGGATATTCAGATTCCTATTTATCCCCTCTCCTTCTGGGAGAGGGCTAGGGTGAGGCTAAATAAGCCTTCAATTCAAAAGTGATGAACCACTAGTTGTCCCACTCTATCCCTGCGATAGAGGCGTACTTTCGATACTCGACCGCGGCATCGGCGTAACGCTCCGGCGGCAGGTGCTCTATCAGCACATGACCGTCAGGGCACACCCGCTGCATACCCTGGAGGAAAGCCACGTGGTCCAGCATACCCGAACCGATCTCTTCCTCCTCGAACCGCACCATGAGCTGGTCAACTACCGTGAAGTCCTTTGCGTGCGCGCCGAGCGTGAACTCCCCTGTCAGATCGAAGAACTCGGCAAGCAAGCCGGTCGTGTCGTAGGCGTCTTCCAGGCTGCCGACGAAGTTCACCGGGTCCTGGTTGAAGCCAAGCGCTGGCGATCCGACGGCATTTATGAAGTCCCGCACGCGCCGCGCCGAGTAGATAGGAGAGACCGCGCCGCCCTCCACCGCGACCATCACTCCCTCCTCTTCCGCCGCCCGACAGAACTTCCGCGCCGAGTCCACCAGCCTGTCGAATACCTCGTCGCTCCGATTGCCCGGATGCGGTTGCCACGGCCCGTTTGGATTCAGGCTGCCAGGCCGCAGGTACGTGTTCGGCGAGCCAAGCCGGGCCGTCAGCCCGCACATACGCCTTGCGAACTCGATAGCGGCCTCCCGCTCATTGGTGTCCGGGCTCACCAGCCCGCCGCCGTAGGCCCCGTTGGTCTGCCCTACCAGGACTCCGGCCTCCTCGAACATCGCCCTCAGCCGGGCAATATCCTGCGATGTCATCGAGAGCGGGTCTTGCACGATAATGTTCAGCGCTCCAAACCCCTCGTCCGCGACCTCCGCCAGCAACTCCGGTGTAATGTTTGGCCAATCTCCGGGGATTCGCCCCGCCGCGCCTAAAAGCATAGTTTCACCTCCAAGCCCATTGTACTCAAAGATGATTGCATAAGTCCCCCTGCCCCACTCATTCGTCATTTTCGTGTCCCTGAGTGTCCTTCCTGGATAGAGCCGGATGCGCTGCCGCCCCCCTTCGATTTTGGCATTGGGTTGAGCCGCTCCGATTGGCTACAATGGATAGCTATTGCCAAAAACCGACTCGCTCGAAGATATATACAGGGATTGAAATGGCAGGAGACCGAGACAACCAGATGATACTGGGCGCCTTCTTGCAGGCGGCCAACTGCTCAAACTATGCCGCGTCATGGCGGCACCCGGCGTCCGACCCCGGCTTTCTCACGGCGGAATACTACCAGGAAATCGCCAGGACACTGGAGCAGGGCAAGTTCCACTTCGGGTTCATAGATGACCGGCTGGCGATGCCCAGCCGCTACAACGACTCGGTGGAAGATACCGTCAGGCACGGCATACGCGCGGTCAAGCTGGATCTCACCCCCGTAGTCATGGCTATGACGCTCGCCACCAGGTACTTGGGCGTCAGCGCCACGTACTCGACCACCTACCACGCGCCATTCCACATAGCCCGGCTATTCTCCACGCTCGACCACTTTTCGGGCGGGCGCGCCGCATGGAACGTCGTTACCTCCCTGAACGACTCGGAGGCCCAGAACTTCGGCACGGACGCTCACGAGGGACACGACACCCGCTACGACCGCGCCGACGAAGTTCTCGAAATCATCACCGGCCTGTGGAATAGCTGGGAGGACGACGCGCTTATATTAGACAAGAAGACGGGCGCTTTCGCCGACCCGGACAAGGTGCGACGGCTGAACTACGAGGGCAAGTGGCTGAGTTCCAGGGGGCCGCTCACCGTGCCGCGTCCGCCCCAGGGATATCCGGTGATAATGCAGGCGGGCCAGAGCGAGAGGGGCCGCGAATTCGCCGCGCGCTGGGCCGAGACGGTGTTCGCCATATTCCGGTCCATGGATGCCGGAAGGAAGATATGCAGCGACCTCAAGACGCGCGCCGAGCGTCACGGCAGGAGCGCGGACGACATGAAGGTCGTTACCGCCGCATACGCCGTGGTCGGCGAAACCGAGTCAATGGCGAGGGACAAGCTCGCGTACATCGAGAGCATCGCCCATCCAAGCGATACGCCCGTGCTGCTGTCCGAGCTTCTCAACTACGACTTCGGCCAGCACTCGCCCGACGAGCTTCTCGAAGACAAGCACCTCGACTCGATTTCCGGTTCGCGCGGGCTGGCGGAGCGGATGATGGAGTCCGGCATCGAGTATCCTACGTTTGGCGACTTCCTCGACCAGAGCAGACGCGGGACTATCTGGGAACTGCCCGTGTTCGTGGGCAGCCCGACCCAGATTGCGGACGAGATGGAGGAGTGGTTCAGGAGCGGAGCCTGCGACGGCTTCATGGTCGCCGCGCCCTACCTGCCCGGCGCATACCAGGACTTCGTGAGGATGATAGTCCCCGAACTCCAGCGCAGGGGCGTCTTCCACAAGGACTACAAAGCCGACACGCTGCGCGGCAACCTGGGGTTGCGTCGTCCCTGACGCCCAGATGGAATACTAATCAAACGGGCACGTTACTCTTACGCGCCTGTTCCACCGACTTTTCGATCAACTCGCGCAGAACGTCCATGTCCACGTCGGCCAGCTTGTTGATATACAGGCACGACGCGCCCTTGCGGTGCTTGCCGAGCGAGGACAGCAGCGAATCGTACTCATCGAATCCCGCCATGATGTACAGGGAGAGGCTCTGCTTCCTCGGCGAGAATCCGGTAAGGAAGAAGTCGCCCTCCCTGCCGGACTCGTACTTGTAGTGATAGTCGCCGAAGCCGATGATGCTCGGCCCCCACATCTCGGGGTCTTCCCCGGTGACGTCTCTCATAATCTCCAGCAGCTCAAAGCCGTCCTCGCGTCGCCGTTTGATTTCGACCGAATTGATGAAGTCCTGTACACTCGCGCCCGTCTTCTGCGTCTTGTTTTCAGCCAAGATTCACACACTCCCAACCATCGCCTAATGTCATTGATTCGTCAGTGTGATCATTCTCGTATTTGGTCGGCATTTTATCCAGCGCCACGTATGCTCCTGTTCTGCCCATACGGGCTCGAAATGGTATATCCTGTCACCCGACAGAAAAGATCACGGAGGATGAACAGATGAAGCCAAATGTACTCAGGCAGAAACTCGAGTCTGGAGAGCCGACAGTCAGCACTCATATCCACGCCACCTGGCCGTCCGTAGTGGAGGCCGTCGGACACACGGGCATATACGACTACGTGGAATTCGTGGCCGAGTACGGCCCGTCCGACCTGCACGACCTCGACAACCTGGCCCGCGCCGCCGAGCTATTCGACATGGGCATGATGATCAAGGTGGACCAGAGCCACCAGGCATATCTCGCCCAGCGCGCGGTCGGCTCCGGCTTTGGAAGCGTGCTATTCACCGACGCCCGCTCCGCCGCCGACGTTCGGGAACAGATCCTGACTATCAAGCCGGACACTCCCGACGACAATGGTATGTATGGCGTCGCCACACGTCGCCACACGTATATGGGCTATGGCGGCTCCGCCGAGTACGTGAAGGCGCTTCAGGAAACCGTCGCCGCCGTGATGATAGAGAAGAAGGGCGCGGTGGACGAGCTCGACGAGATACTGGAAATACCCGGCCTGGACATGGTGCAGTGGGGCGGCTCCGACTTCTCGGTGAGCATCGGCAAGCCCGGCCAGCGCAACCATCCCGACGTCGTTGCAGCGCACGACAAGGTATTCAAGTCCGCAGTCGCAGCCGGCGTTGCGGCGCGAGCGGAGATCCAGTCCGCGGACGAAGCGAAGAAGTACCTGGACATGGGCGTCCGCCACTTCTCCATCGGCACCGACATCACCATCCTGCATGGCTGGTGGAAGTCCAACGGCGAAGACCTGTGGAAAGCCATCAACGGCGAATAAAGGAGACAGCAATGGCAGAGCTAGACCTTGCATACCAGGTGCGGAGCTACAGCACCGGGACACTTGGGCGCGCGATTTCCAACGCTCGCAATCACCACTGGGTGGCGGACGATTCCGGCGGTGAGGAGCTTGGGGCAGGCGAGTTCTTCCTGTCCGGCATCACCGCCTGCGCGGTCAACATGATCGAGCGCATAGCGAGCGAGGAGGAGACCCCGCTGGACTGGATGGACGTCAGTATCGAGGCGTACCGCGACCCCGACGTCGAACCGGGCGAAGTCACTCTCTACGAGGATGTGCGAGTCCACCTCCAGATGTGGGGCGTGTCCGACGAGGACGGCCAGCGACTGGTGGACATCTGGAAACAGCGTTGACCGCTCTATGGAACGGTTGCGGTCGCAACCCCAAATTCGAGCGTTACCGCTGAGTTCAGTTCGGCCCCTCACGGACGTTAGCCAGCGGTGTCCCAGTCAAACGAAGATAAGAGCTTCACTGGTGGAGGAGTGCGGATTCTCGGACTCCCGGTCCAGTTCGTCGTCGTCGTGGTCGTCAGTCTCGCGCTGACGATCTACCTCGCGGGATGGGCTGCCAGCAACAACATCGAGGCGCGGAGCTTCCGCGCCGCGAGCATGAATGGAATTCCAGCCTACCAGTCCGCGACCGCGGACACCGAAGCCGAAACATGGGAGCGGGCGGCCCTGCTGGTCTGCCCGCTTCACTAAAGTGTCCTAGTGGTCCAATATATTTGTATTGACGGCTTATCTACCCTCACCCTAGCCCTCTCCCAAAGGGAGAGGGGAGCTGAATGTCATCATAACTAAGTTGTCGTACTACTAGACCCTTCCGCTTTCAAGTAATCGCGCCCACAGGAACACCACTTGACCACAGCAAAGCCCCCCTCTTCGTTTAGAACTCCCCAGCGTCCGCGCGTCTTCTACTGGCACTACGCCTGGGTGATTGTCTCTATCATAGCCGTCATGCAGATGGTCGGCTCGTCCGTCCGTATGGCGTTCGGCGTCTTCATAGACCCGCTGAGTACGGAGTTCGGCTGGAGCCAGGGGGCCATAACGATGGCCTACGCGCTGTCCAGCGTCGTCACCGCGCTTGCCTCGCCGATGGCCGGATCGCTGGGCGACAGGCTGGGCGCGCGCAAGGCCATGATGATCGGCTGTACGCTGTTCATCGTCGGAATAGTGCTGACCGGCGTCATCAACCAGGTGTGGCAGCTCTACGTCACCTTCGGAGTTATGCTCGGCATAGCGCAGGCCATATTCCTGGTGCCACTGATACCGTCGGCAATGACCTGGTTCCGCCGGCATCTTGGTCTCGGCATGGGAATCCTGATGGCGGCCTGGGGCCTCGGTCCCGCGCTGGCGACCCCTCTGCTGGGCTACATGATCGAGCAGTTCGGCTGGAAGGACACCTTCTGGATAACCGCCGTGGCCTCGGCAGTCATAATGGCGGCGCTGATAGCCGTCTATAAGAACAAGCCCGCAGACCACGGGGTTGACCCATACGGGTTCGTCCCCGGCGACCCGGACATAGGCGGCAAGAGGCCGCCCGCCGAGAGAGTGAAGCAGTTCACCGGGTATATGCGCCGCACAGCCGCCTACTGGAATCTGAGCTCGATACACTTCCTGGGCTGCGTCGGACACGCGATCATCCTGATCTACATCATCCCGATAGCGGTGAACGAGGGCATCTCGCTCGTCGTAGCCGCTAGCCTGGTGACGGCCATGTCCGCTGTCAGCATCATCACCCGGCTCGCGACGCCCGTCATGTGCGACAAGTATGGCCCGAAGGCTGTAATGACGGTCGCCTACCTGATCCAGGGGCTCACCGTCATCATGCTCTTCTGGACGCATGACGTGTGGCTCTTCTTCGTGTTCGCCGCCGCCTTCGGAATCGGCTATGGAGGCGAGGCCGGGGGATTCCCGATCCTAAACCGCAGGTACTACGGATTCGCGCCCGTCGGCTCCGCGCACGGCTTCCAGATGCTCGGAGCGGGCCTCGGCATGGCGCTCGGCGGCTGGGTAGGCGGCGTAATCTTCGACATGATGGGCAACTACGACCTCGCCCTGATAATCTCCGTCGTAGCGAGCGTCGCGGGCGCAGTCAGCATCATCCTGCTGGAGCCCACGAACAGGCTGCTTATACCCGACTGGGAGAAGGAGCACTTGGCGGTTGAGGAGTCGCCGTCCGAGGCAGGGCGGGTCCGGGCGCCGACGTCGGCGGGCGCGGATTAGGTAGTCTCCCACGGGTTCACGATGTCAATGTCGATTCCGCGGAAGTCCCGGACATTGCGAGTAGCAACCGATAGTCCGCGAACTCTGGCGGTCCCGGCGATGAGCGCGTCGCCAAGATCGAGAGTGTACCCCGAACGGCGGGCTTGCGCCCTGAACAGAGCGGCCCATTCCGCTCTAGCGCGGGTAAGAGGCAATATCTTGTCCTGATACTGGCCCACATAATCTAAGATGGCTTTCCGATAGTAGTCGCGTCGTCTCCCTTGCGGTAGGAGTCGCCAACCAAACTCCAATTCATGAATAACTATAGACGATAGCCATAGATCACTATGTTCCGATAGGAACGTGATTACCCTGGGTTCTGGCAAATCTCTCATAATCTCAGATACTACATTGGTATCCAAGAGATAGCCGCTCATTCTTCCGCCTCGTCAATAAATGGAATCGCGCGCTTGGACGCGCGGCCATCCGGGATCTCGAGATTGATGCCGCGTGGCATATTCTCCACCAGCCATTGGCCCATAGGTTTGCGGTCTGGCTTTTCGGGGGGCCGTGTTGACTCCGGGGCCAGAGTGAAGATTTTGGGAATTATACCCAAATTACCCAAAGAGGGTTGATACAGGTGTTCGTATTGTGTTATAATGTTTCCTAACAGATACACAGGAGACAGTAGCCAATGAGTGCGAACGGCCCCGGCAAGAGCTTTAGAACAGGCATAACCATCCTTGACGCCGCCGCAATGTTCAAGGACAACGAAACAGCCGAGAAGTGGTTTATTTCGCAACGCTGGCCTGACGGCGTGACCTGCCCCAAATGTGAGTCCTCAAACGTCCAAGAACGTCCCACGCGCAAGCCTCAGCCGTTCCGATGCCGCAGTTGCAGGTTCGACTTCTCTGTGAAGACCGGAACGCTTATGCACGGGTCGAAGCTGGGTCTGCATACTTGGGGCATGGCGTTGTATTTGTTGACCACTGGAATCAAGGGAACTTCCAGTATGAAACTACATAGAGACCTTGGTATCTCTCAGAAAGCGGCGTGGCACTTGGCCCACAGGATTCGAGAGTCCTGGGAAGACGACCCCGATAACCCGTTCACTGGCCCGGTCGAAGCAGATGAAGCATATTTCGGCGGCTTGGAAAAGAACAAACACGCGAACAAGAAAGCGAACGCAGGACGGGGTGTAGTCGGCAAGACTCCGGTGGTAGGAATCAAAGACCGAGAGACCAATCATGTGAAGGCTGAGGTTGTGAATAGGACGGACAAGGCGACGTTGCAGAATTTTGTCGTAGATAACACCAGTCCCGATGCAACGGTCTATACCGACGAAGCATCTATGTATGTAGGCATACCAAGAGACCATGAAGCCGTCCGCCATTCAGTGGGTGAGTATGTTCGGGGTCAGGCGTCCACAAACGGGATGGAATCGTTCTGGGCGTTGCTAAAGCGTGGATACACAGGAACATATCACAAGATGTCTCCGAAGCATCTGCATCGCTATGTCGCGGAGTTTGAGGGGCGACACAATGACCGTCCTCTGGACACCATTACGCAGATGGTCGGGATGGTCAGGGGGATGGAGAGGAAGCAACTGCGATATGAGGATTTGACCGCCCCGACGCTTGACAAAACGATGGGGTGATTATATACAGTGTTCTACTAGAGACCCCCCCCTCGTTGCAACAACGGAGCCTGAATATGCCAGAGCAAGAATCCTCTAGGCGCAAGCGCGGACGCCCGGTTGAGCGTCCGATGCCCGACCCGATCCCCGACACGCTTGAGAATGTGGCCCAATCCATTCTGAAACGACCGCCCAAGAAGCATTGGCGGTATCTCAAAAAGGGCGCAGGGCCGCGCACTCGTAAGTAGGAATTGTAGCTATGGCTAGACGCCCTGCCCAACCTGCAATTACCCCCCCCCCCAGACAGTTGTTCTAATCCACCTCTGTTCTCCCCGCTGAGTCCATATCTCGCGGGCAATGTGCTTGTCTGTGGGGACAACTTCGACGTTCTGCGGGAACTTCCCGACGAATGCGTTGACTTGATGTATCTCGACCCGCCGTTCAACTCCAATCAGTTCTACGTGGCGGCGTTCGGAGACAAGGGCAGAGTCGCCAAGCAACTCAGCGACATATGGCGATGGTCAAGTGGCACAGAGCGCACTTACCAGCGCGTCAGAGAACAGAGATTCAAGAGTTCGGAGCATCAACGGCTTCTGGACTGCATCGAGGGTATCCGCCTGATAGCGGGCAAGACCTCAGACATGGCCGCCTACACCGTCTATATGGGTGTCCGTCTGTTTGAAATGCGCCGAGTCCTGAAACGGACTGGCAGTATCTACCTCCACTGCGACCCCCATGCGAACGCCTACCTGAGAATCCTAATGGACGCGGTGTTTGGAGACCAAAATTTCCGCAACGAAATAGCGTGGTGTTATCGCGGCGGCGGCGTTCCCAAGATGGACTTCGCTCGCAAGCACGATACGATTCTCAGGTACTCTAAGACCTCAAGAGTCACGTTCGACATTGATGCCGTCAGAATTCCATACTCAGATGATGTCATGGATTCAAACCCCAGTCGGTATGACAAGTCATATCGAGAGAACAAAGTGTATGAAGGCTACAAGCCGAATCCCAAAGGCAAACACCCGGAGGACTGGTGGCCGATTCAACCGATAATGCCGTCCTCGAAAGAACGCCTAGGCTATCCCACTCAGAAGCCGCTCGCCTTGTTGGAGCGCATAATCAAGGCCAGTAGCAAGCCCGGCGACCTAGTGCTAGACCCGTTCTGTGGATGCGGTACGGCGGCGGACTCGGCGGCTTCTCTAGGCCGTCAGTACCTCGGCATAGACATTAGCGGCATAGCAGTCCGCGTGATGCAACAACGCCTTGAATCACGCGGCGACTTGGCCGCTCCGCAAGTGTACGGACTCCAGTGGAGTGACTACGAATGGACTGCGTTCGAGCGTCGCGCCTTTATGACAAGGGACGAGGCTGACGATGGGGTTCCGGGCTGGGCGTGGGCAGAGGATAAGGTAGCGGCGTTGTTGAACGCCATACCGAACGATGTAAAGACCCGCGACGGCGGGGTTGACGCTCGATACTTCGGAGTCAGAGACATTGAACAGGGCAAACCCATAGTGATACCGATTCAGGTCAAGACATGGCGCGAAGACCGCCCTGTCGGACGGCCTGAATTGGACAAATTGCTGGGAGTCCAGACCGCTATGAACAATCAAGGGGTTCACGCGCCTATGTCGGTAATGGTTGGTCTGTACGCGCCGTCCGAGTCCCTGAGAACATTCGCGGCCCAACAGGGGCAAGTGAGTATCACTACCGCCGAATCCGGCGCGGTTGACTATCCGGTGATGCAAGTCCTGAGTGTAGAGGAAATGCTTGTCCGTGACGAACGTCCGAAGTTGCCGCCAGCCGACCCTCTATCACTGGTGGGCAATACTCAGAACAAGATGGTGATGTAGGCATAGGGGGCTTCTTCATGTGCAGTCGCGGCGTAAGTCTTCTGTTGGCGATTATCTTCTCAGTCTTCGTGTTTACAGCTTGTGGCAGTGAACCATCCCCGACTCCAACACCAACTCCGTTCCCCGCTCCTACCCAAACTCCGACACCCATTCCGCCTACCGAGACTCCCGTGCCGACTGAGACCTCGACACCAATCCCAACACCTACCCCCACGCCTACGGACACCCCTACTCCTACTCAGACGGCGACCGCAACACTCACACCTACGTCCACACCTACGGAGACGCCTACACTTACCCCAACGGCTACTGCTACGCTGACGGCGACGGCAACCGCAACACCTACTCCAACCGCGACTCCGACCCCGACATTCACGCCTACCCCAACTGCGACGATAACGCCCACTCCGACCGAGACCCCGACACCCATGCCGACCCCAACTGCGACCGCAACGATTACGCCCCTGCCGACATGGACGCCCATACCCACATCCACACCCACGCCTACCGTGACGCCTGAACCTACTCCCACGCCTTATGCCAAGTTATATGACGTTATTGAGCGAGACATTTTTGCCGAGATAGAGAAATTCGGGGCGGAAGAGTTCAACAAGGTCTATGGCGACCATACCATCAAGATTACTGCCCATTGGGAAGGCTCACTACTTGGCATATATGGCGTGGCGAAGTTCAAGACACCGACTGAGGAATTGGTCTTCGTAGGAGATGGCAGTGGATTCTGGATTGACTCGCATACCGAACCGAATGATGGTTTGGTCATAGTCGCCAGAGGAGTGTATGAACGCTATCGAGGTCACGAAACATACATCTGCAAGGTAAAATACTATCGAAAGGGCGCGTTGAATTTGGTGGACTGCGAAAAAGACGACTCATAGGAGACTACGTTCAACGGCTCAGGCGCGGACACTAGAATATGGCAGTTGGGTAATTTCGGTATAATTCCCAAGATTTTAGTATCGCCGATGCGCTGCGGGCCATCTTCTTCGGCAAGACGGAGTATCTCGGGTAGATTCTCTCTCGCCTCTGCGACGGACCATACGCGGTGGGATGCGGATTG
Source organism: Dehalococcoidia bacterium (assembly GCA_034420555.1). GTDB lineage: Bacteria > Chloroflexota > Dehalococcoidia > Lucifugimonadales > UBA1123 > VXRN01. Next base: position 16,307 of record DAOULF010000239.1, on the reverse strand, counting down.
AGTCATGGCTTGTTACCTCCGTCACGGTGCGTTGGTACATTTGGAATGCTCCGCAAGGAAATTGTAGCACAGCGTGAATCGAAAACTTACCACCGCCAGAAGTCTATCGGTGGCTGGATAGGCGAGGTAATCTTCGACATGATGAGCAACTACGACCTCGCCCTGATAATCTCCTGGGTAGTCAGTGTCGCGGGCGCGGTTAGTATTGTCCTGCTGGAGCCGACGAACAGACTCTTCACCGACAATTGGGAAACTGAATTTCTCCCCGAATCTGGAATTCCTGCTGAAATAGCAGCCAATAAGGCTGACACTGTAATTCAACTGTAATTCATCATCAAACACTGAATGAGACCCGATTGTAGCAGCATGTCTGGAATGCAGCGTGCCTTAAAATGTAAGAGAGCATCAACGTTCCCCTGCGATATCGGCAAGCGCGGCCTTCATTGCTTGAAAGCACAGCTTGGCAGTATATTTGTCTGGCGCGAATTCAGATTGCATCTGCTGGTAGGGATGGATGTAGTTCCTGAAGTCCCTCAACTCGTGGCTGAATTTCTTGACGTCCAGCTTCAGTAATCCAATGTCATAGGCCACGTCTATTGACTCAGAAAGCGTCCATTCGTAGAAGTGTTTTACTTTCTTGTTGTCTCGTCTCTTTGGACTCCTTGGAGAGCGATTAAATTTCTCGGGCTCACTTAATGCTGCTCCCAGCAGGACACCTTCTAAAACGCTTCCGCATAGGAATATCGTTGAAAGGTAGGCACCTGAGGATAATGCCTTGCGTGCCTCATCCAACCGCAATTCAATTATACTTGCGACTTGAGTCTCAATGGGTAAATTCTGGATGTTAGGGATATTGAACTCATCGCTCAAAGAGTCTTCGTGAGTATTGATGTCCACGCTTGGACTTTTGCCGACCAACCGACTTGTGATCGCACGGCACTGCTGAAATAATCTTTCGTCAAACGTGTACTTATACAGTTCGCAATTGGCCCTGTAAACGTCCAGCATCTCAGAGAGAACAGGTAAAATGACAATATCTGGTTCCTTCTCCCAAAAGGCCCGCATCTTTTTCGCCTTTGATTTTCCATAGGTTTGATATTGCATCCCGTGAATTTCGATCCCATATCGTCTGAAGAATTCATCGAACGTCGCATCAGTGAAATCGAGGACATAGCCGCTCGACATATTGAGGATTTTCTCAAGGTACCGCTTCTCGATTTCAGTAAGGGTGCTCAAGGGATTCACCTGAATTCGGCAAGGTAATTCGTTTACAAGGTGTCGAATTGGGCCATTCGGCAAAATTCGATACTCTTATCTTAGACCGTATGGTCCGAACTCTCAAGCGCAAATGTTGTCATATTGCCTCTGAATCGCAATTGCTGTCGGAACCTAGACAAAGGGCGGCGTCCCCAGTGGAACGCCGCCCTTTGTTTAGCTGGATTGTCTTTTGGAGGCTAGACCACGGCCAGCGTTGGGGCTCTGAGGGGGGCGGACATTTGGCTTTCGTCGAGGGGGATGGCCTCGTTGAGATAGACCTGGACGCGGTAGGAGCGGTAGTCGGGGACGTACATCCGGCCTTCGTCGTCCACGCGGACGGACTTGGGGGCGCGGAGCAGTTTGGCCTCTTCCATGTTGGCCATGTCGCGCAGGCGGTTGGGGTAGGCATTGGTGAGCATATAGTCGCGCGCGACCCTGGACAGCGTTGCGTCGCCCAGGAATTTCTGCACGTACTCGCCCTTCTCGTCGAATAGCTGCACCCTGTCGTTGCCGGTGTCGGCGACGTAGATCTCGCCGAAGTGGTCAACGGCTATGCCGGTGGGCCGGTTGAACTGGCCGTTGTCGCAGCCGGAGGAGCCGAATTCCATGATGAACTCGCCGTCGGCGGTGAACTTCTGCACGCGGTCGTTGCGCCAGTCCACGACGTAAACGTCGCCGCGCTCGTCAATGGTGATGCCGTAGGGCATGTTGAACTGGCCCGGCTCGTCGCCGTGGCAGCCCCAGTTGAGGATGAACTCTCCGTCGGCGGTGAATTTCTGGACACGATGGTTCAGAGAATCCACGACGTACATATTCTGGTCCGCGTCGAAGGCGATGCCCGCCGGTCCTTTCATCTGGCCATCGCCGTCGCCCTCTTCGCCCCAACTTCCGATGAACTCGCCATCCATGCTGAATGAGGATATCCGGTGGAGCGCTTCGTCGGAGACGTGGATGTTCTCGTCCTTGTCCAGAATGATGTTGACGGGCCAGGTGTACTGGCCGGCGTCCTTGCCGTAGCCGCCGATGCCGACGAGGTCGTCGGTCAGCCGTTCGGCGTCGTCGAAGTGCCACACCCTGATGACGGCGGCGCCGTCGTTGCGGCACAGGATATAGACACGCCCCTCGTCGCCGATGGCGACGTCGTTGGGGAAGTTGGTTATTCTTCTCATTCCGAGCGTCTTCAGGAATGGATAACCTGCTCTAAGGAGTCCGTAGGGTCTGCCCATGATTCTCACCTCTGTCGAAATTTTCCTGCGAGTGTTGGAGGTTTTCACCCTCACCCTAGCCCTCTCCCATCGAGGGAGAGGGGACCTGGGCAGCCACAAGGGGCTGCCCTACGGGGATTTCGCGCTGTCGTCTGTGTTATATGGTTAGTTGAACGGGTTGATTTGCTCGAACTGGCCGTCCACTATGGGAACGGGATCGAGGCCCATCCATTGCTCCAGCATGGTGGAGTAGATGCCTCGGAAGTCAATCTTCCAGTCGAGGTCCTCGCCGTACAGCCAGTCGGAGGGGTTGACTGACGGGTACTCGGCGTAGAGTCCGCCGTTCACGCGCTCGCCGATGATGAACGCGCCGCCGCCCGAACCGTGGTCGGTGCCGCTGCCGTTGTCGCGCATCCGGCGACCGAACTCGGTGAACACGAGCATCGAAATCTCGTCAGCCGCGTCGTGGTCGCGCAGGTCCTGGAAGAAGTCCACTATCGCGCCGGAAAGCTCCTGCATAAGCTGTGGGTGCGTCTTGAGTTCGTTGGCGTGGTGGTCGTAGCCGCCGTGCTGGGTGTAGAAGATGCGCGTGCCGAACCCGGCGAGGTGAATCCGCGCCACGTCCTTCAGGCTCTTGGCAATTGAGTTGTCCGCGTACTCGACGTTGGAGGAGTACATGGCGGGCGCAGTCCTGAGAATGTCAGCGCCGGTATGCACGTCCGATCCAGTCTGCGACAGGTACTCGGACACAGGCCCGGAGCCTATCGCCGGAGCGTACATCTTCTTGAACATCTCGAGCGCCATATTGCGCCGTTCCTGCTCCTCGATGCTGGTCATCAGGCCCACGTTGTCCAGGTCTCCGACGGAGGTTACGGGTACGCCGGATACCACTAGCGCGCGAGGCAGTCCGCGTCCGATGTTGACGGCGGTCAGCACGTTTTCCTTGTTGGGATCAATGTCGCGGATCGCGCGACCCAGCCAGCCCTCGGTTCCGACCTTGTTTGGCTCGCAGGTGTGCCAGATGTCCATCGCCCGGAAGTGGGAGCGGCTGGAGTTGGCGTAGCCGATTCCCTGGACGATTGCCATGTTGCCGGCGTCATAGACGTCCTTCAGCGGCGCCGCGTTGGGATTGAATCCCAACTGGTCGTTGATGGGCAGGACCTGTTCCTGCGGAATGACGACCGTCGGACGCGCGTCGTAGTAGTTGGGATCGTTGTACGGGACGAGTGTGTTCAGAAAGTCGTTGCCTCCCGTAAGCTGCACGACCACCAGTACATGGGGCTTTCCGTTTGTCGCCATCGCTGATTCTCCTTGTTAAGTTGATGGGGCTGGTTCACCCCCATCCTAACCTTCCCCCGTCAAGGGGGAAGGAAATATTGCCTACCCTTGTCAGCCCATCGAGGGGGAAGGGATTTTTTGAGTTATGCGAACTGGTACTCTTTGCTGGACACTATCATCTGGATCATGTGGACGATCCGGGGAACGCTCTGCTCGCGCGCTTCGTCGTCGCTCAGGTCGAGAGTGCCTCCCGACTCGGCGTACTCCATGAGCGTTTCGCGTGTCTGGCTGCCGACATCCACCGGGCCTACCAGGTCGAGACAGGCTTCGGTGAACTCCTGCGGCGAAAGCTCGCTGCCTCCCAGACGACCGATTATGTCCTGGACGCCGGGCTTTTCGATGTCGCCGACGTGCTGGACGGCGAAATTGATCCGCTCGTTCAGCGTGCCGCCGTCAATCCACTCCTTGCCGGTGTGCCAGCCTTCCACTGTGGGCGGATTGAGAAGCATCTGTCCCATCAGCGTGGTCGCCTGCGTGAAGGCCGTCATCTGTGGCTGGGGTATATCGCCGAGTGATCCGCCCAGCTTGAGCACTCCGGCGACAAGCTCGGTCGGGCTCTTCACCTTCTTGAACATCGCGTTCTTGAAGAAGTCCGAGTTGAACAGCGTCCGCATTATATGGCGTATATCGCCGTCGCTGTCGAAGTACGCCTTTACCAGGGTGTCTATCGCGTCCGGGTCCTGCGGGGGCTCGACCGACCAGGCGGGAACCTGCGGCTCATCCGCGACGAAGAAGTTGTACAGGTGTCTCGCTATGAAGCGCGCGGTCGCCTCCTGCTGCACGATGATGTCTATGATGTCCTCGCCATCGAAGTTTCCAGTATGTCCGAGGAACGTCTTTTCTTCGTAATCGTGCTGCTCGGGCCTGAACACGAACCTGGATGGGTAGTGTCCCTGCGGATAGATCGGAATCGGCTGGGTGAACGTCCATCCTGTGAACGCGCGGGAGGCGTTCTTTATGTCGTCCTCGGTGTAGTTGCCGACGCCCATGGAGAACAGTTCGAGCAGTTCGCGCCCGTAGTTCTCGTTCGGCTCGCCGTTTCGGTTCTCGTTGTTGTCTAGCCAGAAGATCATCGCGGGGTCTTTGGACAGTTCGACGAGCAGCGTTCGGAAGTCTCCCAGCCCGTGCTGGCGGAACATCTGAATCTGGCCGACCATCGAGGGTGGATGCTCCACCTTGCTGGCGCCGGTGGCGAATACATGGTGCCAGAAGAGCGCCATCTTCTCCACGAGGGGACGCTTGCTGACGACCATCCGGTACATCCAGGTTCCCGCCCAGATGACCTGGTTCTCGCCGTCAACGTAGCGAATGATTATGTCCTCGTCGAGCCCGGGACAGCGTTCAGGATCCACAAGGTCCTCGACCGCCTCTTCGTATCACCGGGCGACGTACTCTTCTAACTCGTCTCTGGTCGCTCCGAAACCCGCTCTCCTGAACAGATGGGCCATCAGAGCAAGTTCACTGCTGGACATCACGCTCTCCTTTCCTCATGCAAAGCGGTCGCAGGACGCTGCGCCGACACAAGTCCAAAAATTCGGTATTCTACATTCCGCAACTATACTACTGACGGGTTAGGCTTTCAACAATAATTCAGAAATCGTTAACGGATTCGTTCGGCTGGCTGACAGGATTCCATTATAAGTCGGCATATCGTAAACTAAGTGCCGGGATGGAAAACGATTTGGACACTGTAATCTTGGTCTGCTTGGAGGTATCGAGCAGTGATTGGGTCTGAGGACAAACCCCTGCTGACACGGGACGACCTGCCTTTGGGAAAGATCGCTCGGATCTGCCGGCGCTGGGACGTGCGCGAGTTGGCGATAGACACCACACAGAAGCGTCCGCCGCCGCCGAGGTCATGGGCTGAAGAAGATCCATTCGTCGCCGTTGACCTATACCTGATAGCCGACTTCGGTCCGGGCAAATATGAATGGGGCTTCAAGAAGAACCATTCAGTAGTCGTCAAGGAACTCCAGGAACTGCTTGGAAGCAACGTGTGGATAGAGGACAAAGGCATACTCGAGAAGCACATCGCAAGCGGGGCGGAATGGGCCAGGCAAGAAAAGGAAAGCCGTGAGGTTATCTTCGCAGTCGAATGAGCTAGGGCCTCGATCATCTGATCATCTTCGCAGGATAGAACACTGGTGTCAGGTTATTATTCGTCTATCTCAGCGTCATGAGCGGGATTACATGAATGGGGATATCAGGACTCGCTTCGCTATATATCACGCGGTCGGCCTTCTCGCCGACGCGGCCAAGGGGCTGGGTGACCAGGTTCTGCGGGAGATGCCAAATGTTGGCTGGTCGGATTTGTCAGATATGCGAGTAATTCTAGTGCATAGGCCATGGCGCGTTGATAGCGAAATCGTTTGGGACGCTGTTACAGTAAGCATCCCATCGTTGCTGAATGAAATACGCCAGTACATGGATAGGGTTGGGCACGGCTGAGAATCAAACCACTAGTTAAGTATCTACGAAATATCGGAGGTCGCGCGAATGCAGTCCGCGCCAATGAAACCCAGGGTCGAGTTGATCGAGGATGAAGAGATAGTCTTCGAGGACGAGCAGACCATCATCACGAATAGAAGGCTGATCGGCAACTTCGGCGTCTCGAAAGACGTCGAGTTCAACGCTTATGACCTGGCCGAAGTCGGCACACCGAATAAGTTCAATGGCGGACAGTACGGCAAGCGGGCCATCGGGCTTCGACTGCTCATCGGAGGGGCTGCCGTGGTTATCGCGGGTGCGATACTCCAACCAATCCTCCAGCCCCGAGATGAGATAGAGGCGTTGGTGTTCGTAGTGGGCGCCGTCGGCTCGATGGTGGGACTCTATATGCTGCTGAACGACCTGTTCCGTCCCAAGCCGAACACGACGGTCATCTTCCCCATATTCGACGGCAAGGACATAATCTCGTCGTATCCCGACTGGGACAACCCGGAGGCCGAGGAGCTAGTTCGCAACTTTGCCCGCGTCAAACGCGGCACGAGGCGTTGAGGGGCGTGTGGCTGTTTCTTTTTCTCATTAGTGGAGGGAGGTCAATCATGCCGAGGATAATGATTGAGGGCTACCTGTGTTCCCGTTGCGGCCATAGGTGGGCACCCAGGGCGCTAGGAGGTTCTCCACCTAAGCAGTGCCCCGCTTGCAGGTCTCCGCACTGGGATTTGTCGGGCAAAGATAGGTCGAATTGCAGACGCGCTTCCGAAGCTGCACGGCGACTCGCTGCTATGGGCGGCAGCGCTCCGGACCTGGAGTACATTCCACGTCGTCGAGGCGAGAATGTCTTGTGATACTCGTGGATACTTCAGTGTGGATTGATCACTTGCGACAGTCTGAACATGAACTAACACAGATGTTGAGCGCTAACTATGTTCTTACACATCCGATAGTCATAGGAGAGTTGGCTTGCGGCAATCTCCCCAATAGGGAGCAGTTCTTTCGAGAGATGGAGTTGTTGCCAGCAGTGGGGTCAGGGACACATGATGAAGTGCGTGGGTTCATCGAGTCGGAGCGGCTCATGGGGCGCGGAATCAGTTTTATGGACGCCCACCTTCTCTATTCGGCTCTGAACCACCGAGACACCTTGCTTTGGACCAGGGACAGACGACTCAACCGAGCCGCTCAAGAATTGTCAGTTTCATATGTTGAAGCAACTGTCCTCTGACGCGGACTTCTAAAGTCGTTCGACAACGTGCAGTCTTCAGTCTCCACTTGACGCCGGTGTCCGCTGCGCCGGACCGACGGGTTCGGGCGAGGGTTGCGGCGCCTCCGTCCTGAAGAGCGTCAGGGCGAGCGCGAGAAGCATCAGTCCGAACGAAATCTTCAGCGCGAGACTCAGGCCCGCTACGAAGGCGGTCCTCACGCCTTCGCCGCCGCCGTCCGTCAGGACGGAAAGGGTGGGTTCGTAGCCATATGACGCCATGGTGATGGCCACGAAGGTGGTCGAGATTGCGACACCTGTAACATTCGCAGAGGTTCGCGCCAGGTTCACGAAACCCGAAACGATGCCGTACTTGTCGGGTGTCAGCGATCCCATAATCGCGCTTGTGTTGGGCGAACTGAACGTAGCCATACCCAGCCCGGACAGGAATATGCCCAGTATGATCTGCCATGCCGGAGACTCGATGCTGAGCAGGGACAGGTTGAACATCCCGGCCGCGGAAAATATCGCTCCCGCCGCCGCCAGCCACTTGGTGCCGAGGCGGTCGGACAGTCGGCCCGCCAAAGGCGAGACAATCGCCATGCAGAGCGATCCCGGTATCATCAGGAGCGCCGCGCGGCTGGCCGGGTAGCCCAAACCCTGTATCAGGTAGAACGGCATCAGGAAGAAGATGGCCGAGCCTCCCATGAACTGGACAAAGCGCGCGCTGATGGCCAGAGAGAACACCCTGCTACTGAACAGGGAGAGATCCAGCATCGGATCCGACACCCGCAGTTCCCATATTATGAACGCGGCCAACAGAACGACCGCGGCGGTGAATCCGGCGAGAATCGGCGCTGAAGTCCATCCGATCTTCCATCCGTTCGTCATGGCGAGAAGGAAGACGACCAGGGCGGCTGACGACAGGGCCGCACCAATCCAGTCGAACGAGCCCCTGCCTGAACGGGATGCCTGCTGAGCGTTCGCTCCCCTGAGGATTAGCGCCGCCGAGATCATTGCCAGGATTCCGACGGGTATCCCGGCGAAGAAGACCCAGCGCCAGCCGAAGCTGGATACGATCAGACCGCCCAGAATCGGGCCGGATATCGCGCCGGTCCCGATAATCGTCATGTACAGCCCCATCGCCTTGCCGCGTTCGTTCGAGGGGAACACCTCGGTTATGAGCGCCATGCTGTTGGCCTGGACGCCCGCGGAGGCGATGCCCTGGAGTATCTTGGCCGCAATCAGGAAGGCCAGGCTTTGGGACAGACCGCCCACGAAAGCCAGGATGATGAATCCCGCATAGCCGATGAGATAGACTTCCTTTCGTCCTATCATGTCCGACAGGCGACCCATCGGCATGAGCATCGCGCTCGTTGCGAGGCTGTAGCCGAGGGTGATCCACTGCACTGTCGGAATGTCCGCCGTGAAGTGTTCGGAAATCTGGGGCAGCGCGATGTTGATTCCCGACTGGTCCATTACGGATAGGAACATCCCAATCGCGACCGCTCCATACGCCCACCACTTGTAGTTGGGGCTGGAGGTGATACGGTTCAGTGGGCCTATGCTCAGTTTCGTCAACTAGCTGTCACCACCCGGCTGTGTTTTGACTTCCATGTCTAACCTTCGGTCCGTCGCAGAGCTTTCGCTGTCAAATTCAGGCGAAGCAGACGGCTTAAGAATCGTAAGAACCACCGATACCAGGTTGAAACTTCCCAGCATCAGGAACGCAATCCTGAGCCCCGAGGTGAAGGCGTCTTCCACTCCGGCTCCGCCCGCCTTAACCGCGTCCAGGCTTGGCTCGAATCCCTGTGAGGCCATGGCGAAGGTCACGATGCTTGTTACCATCCCCACTCCCGCGACGCTCGCCGTGTTCCGGGTCATGTTGAGGAACGCGGTCGCCACGCCGTACCTTTCCCGTTCCACGACGCTCAACACGGACGAGGTGTTGGGAGTATAGAATATACCCATGCCAAGCCCTTGCATAGACATTGCGACCGCCACGTTCCAGGGAGCGGTGTCTGTCGTCAGCCGTCCCAGGAAGAGCAGGGAAGCGATGAGCATTCCCAGCCCGATGAACTCGATTCGTCTCGCGCCGAAGCGGTCCGACAGCGGCCCGGACAGTGGCCCGGCGAGCGCGAATCCAATCGCGGCGGGCGTAATGAACAGCCCTACCACTCGCGGGGAGAGGTCGAGCACGTCCTGGAGGTAGAACGGCATCATGCTGAATACGGCGTTGCCAGCCAGGAATCCGAAGAAGCTGGCCGAAGCCCCCAGAGCGAATATCTTTCGCTTGAAGAGTTCGAGGTCGAGCATCGGCATCGAGGCGATGCGCTCCCAATAGACGAATCCTGCCAGCAGGCTGATGGAGAGCGCCAGTCCTCCTATCGCCGCCGGGGAAGCCCAGCCAATGCGATAGGCGGTGGTCATAACCAGCAGGAACACGACGAGGCCGCTCGCTGAAAGAAACGCTCCAATCCAGTCGAAACCGGACGACAGCCGTCTCAGTCCTCTTACCCTGGGAGTGTCGCGGATGAGAACGATGGCTGCGGCTGAGATCGAAATCAGTCCCAGGGGAACTCCCAGCAGGAATACCGCCCGCCAGCCGAAGGTGTCCACGACGAAGCCGCTGACGATTGGGCCCATTATCGCGCCCATGCCTACCATGGTCATGAACAGACCTATGACCTTGCCGCGCTCCCTGGCTGGGAATGTGGTCGTGAGTATTGCCATGCCGTTGGCCTGGATCATCGCCGCGCCGGTTCCCTGCACGAATCGGAAGGCTATGACCGCCATGAGATCCGAAGACATCCCGGCCAAGGCCGCGCCAATGATGAATACGCAGAATCCGCTTATATAGACGACCTTTCGCCCGATCATGTCGGACAGGCTTCCGGCGGGCAGAAGCAGCGACCCGGTGGCGAGTATGTATCCGAACGCCACCCACTGCACGTATGGGATGGTGGCGCCGAAGTCGGAGGCCATCATGGGCAGCGCGAGAGTTACGCCTGTCTGGTCCAGGACGGACACGAAGGTGCCTGCGGCGATTGTCAGGAGAATCAGCCTGCGCTTGCGCGGGTCGGCGACGGGGTTGTTTCGGGAATTCAAGATGATCTGATTTTAGCACGACGCAAGGGCATAACCGAAATGGAATTCGTTTATGTGGCGCGCCTGACCAGACACGGGGAAGGGAAGGCTTCGCCGGCTGTCGGGGCAGCTACCTTTCGTTCGGTCTAACCCGGCGAGGAGGGACGTAATCCGCTTGGGGCAGACGAACTGCCCCGAGCGAACATCCGAAAGGCCATTGACGCCGGCGAAGCGTGACTTGATTATCACATCTATACAGCAACGGCTTTCTACGTGTTTTCAGAGCCGCTTTCGACCGCTTTCCTTGACACTCGCGTACACTCAACTACAATGTCTCCAATACCAATAGCTGGAGATGGGACCATGATTGACAAATTCGGAAGCCTCTTTGCCGGACATATTGACCTGGATAACATCGGCTTCGCCGGAACCGCCGCGAACGACCGATTCTACTCCAACGACGAACTCATAACCGTCTTCGACAAGACCGAGGCCATCTGCACGCTCATGGACGACCTCGGATACGACGATTTCTGGATGGCGGAGCACCACTTCCAGCCGGAGGGCTACGAGTGCATCCCGAACATCCTCCAGCTAAGCGTCCACCTGGCCCATATTACCAAGCAGATCAAGCTCGGCTGTGGATTCAATATCGCGCCCATGTGGCATCCGCTCCGCATGGCCGAGGACTTCGCCACCGCGGACATCCTTACCAAGGGCAGGGTCATCTTCGGAGTCGGACGCGGCTACCACACGCGGGAGGTGGAGGCGTTCGGCGCGCCGATGCTCGACCAGGATGAGAACCGCGACTACTTCGAGGAGCAGGTCGAGATTATGTTCAAGTCCTTCAACGAGGAGTCGTTCTCGCACAAGGGCAAGTATTACACCATCCCGCCCGAAGTGCCTTACAGGGGATACACCTTGAAGGAGATAAGCCTGGTGCCGCGCCCGGTGAATATGCCGGTCGAGTGCTGGCAGCCAATTGTGAGCGCGGGCGACCGCGGGCTGAATTTCATGGCCAAGCACGGCATCAAGGGCATCATCGGGGGAGGCGCGGCTCCGGGCGGAGCGTCGGAGAACGTAGTCAGGAAGTGGCAGGAAGTACAGGCCGCCCACGGTAACGAGACCGAGCTTGGCGGCGACCTCATCCTGGGCATATCCTTCTTCATCGCCGAGTCTCCGGAAGAGGCCATACGACAGGCAAGGCCCTTCTACGAAGAGAACATGAAGATGTTCGCCCCACTCGGATTCGTGCGTGGCCTCACCGACGACCAGCTCGACGCGCTGGCCGACCCGGCGCGCGCTCCGCACGCGGATCTGCCGACCCTGGAGTCCGCCGTCGAAGCCGGTTCATGGCTGGTGGGCACGCCGGAGCAGATAATCGAGCAGATGGAGGACATCGAGAAGCGCTGGCCCGGCCTCGACCACGTAAACATGGGTCTGCCCGTCGGCACTCCGCAGAGCGTGATCCTCGAACAGCTCGAGGCGTTCGGCAAGGAAGTCATGCCCCACTTCAAGAACCGCATGGCGACCGCCGCCGCCGCTGGCGACAACTAGCCTCGCATCCCGCTGTTTTATGTATGCTGGCGGTTTACCCCAATAGGCCGCCAGCCTATAGATTTAAGGCACAGCTATGACAACTCAGACGTTGACCCGCGCAAGCGAGGCGGTTCCATCCTGCGCAAAGGATGAGATCGCTCCTATTATCATCAGGCTGGCCCCCGTCATAGAACTGACGGAGGAGCAGTTTGTCCAATTCTGCGCCATAAACCGCGAAATTCGCATCGAGCGGACAGCATCAGGAGAGTTGGAACTCATGTCGCCCACGCATAGCGGCGCCGGCGCCAGGAACGCCGAAGTTACGGCCCAGTTGGGATATTGGTCTCGACAGGACGGTTCCGGAATCGCCTTTGACTCTTCCGCTGGCTTCAGATTGCCTAACGGTGCTATGCGCTCCCCTGACTCGTCCTGGATATCCAAATCGCGCTTGGCGAAATTATCGGATGAAGAGCGCCACGGGTTCTTCGCCATTTGTCCATACTTTGTAGTTGAGTTGCGCTCGGATACGGATAGCCTTGCCGCGCTGCTCGATAAGATGGCCGAGTACATGGATAATGGAACCAGGCTCGGTTGGCTCCTGGACCCTCGTGATAGACGCGCTTACGTATTTCGCCCAGATGCTACTGTGGAGATACTGGAAGCTCCAGACACGCTCCCCGCCGACCCCGAGTTGCCCGGATTCTCGCTCGATATGCGAAATATCTGGAACCCACCATTCTGATTTATGCCTTCGAGTCTCCATCTAATATCTGACCACTGAGAACCGCCATGCCCCTAATCATCGGAGTCACCGGCTCCATTGCCACCGGAAAGTCCACCGCCTGCCAGTTGATGGTTGACGAGGGCGCCGTCCACTGCGACGCCGACCGGCTCGTCCACAGGATGTACGACCCTGGCACCGACGCATTCGACCGCATAGTCGCCATCTTCGGCGATGAGATAGTTGGACAGGACGGCTACATAGACAGGCGAAAACTGGGCGCGAAGGTATTCGGCAAGCCGGAGGAGATGAACAAGCTCACGACCGCCATAGGCAGCATCGTGGACGCTATCAAGGCTGTTATTGATGAGTGGAACGACACCCTCGGCGCTGATGACGTAGCTGTCCTAGAGGCGGTGAACCTGGTGGAGGCAGGCTACGGACGCTGGTGTCACCAGACCTGGCTGTTCGCGGCGGACGAGGAGATAGTCCGCCAACGGCTGGTCGCCCGCAACCAGTACACCGACGACGAGATTGACCAGCGCATGGCCAGCCAGCGTTCCTGGGAAGAGCGCGCTCCGGCCGCCGACCTGCTCATATTCAACAACGACACCCAGGAGCAGTTCGAGTCCGAGGTGAGGGCAAACTTCTCCCAGGTCCGCCATCTGTGGCAGAACGGCGAACTCGAACCCACCCGCTACATAGCCTGGTGGCAGGAGCGAAACGGATAGTAACGTTCGCTACCGTTCCTCTACGTCTCTTTCTCTGAGGATATTCATGCGCCGAAGGTGTATAATTTCCGCATGGTAGCGATAATGGAGGCGAACGACCTCACCAAGCGGTACGGCGGCACAATCGCTCTGGACGGTGTGAACTTCGCTGTCGAACAGGGGATAACCGGGCTGCTTGGCCCCAACGGGGCTGGCAAAAGCACAGCCATCAAGCTGTTCCTGGGAATTCTGACCCCGACCGAGGGTTCGGCTTCCGTAATGGGCGAGCGTCCATACGAGAACGTCGAGGTCAAGAGTCGGCTTGGATATATGCCCGAGCACGACTGCCTGCCTGATTCAGTAACCGCGTCGGAGTTCCTCACACACATGGCGCAGGTGAGCGGACTTCCGCCCTCCGCAGCCCGCACCAGGGCCGCCGACACCTTGCGTCACGTCGGACTGGACGAAGAGCGCTACCGGCCAATCGGAGAGTACTCCACCGGAATGATCCAGCGGGTAAAACTCGCCCAGGCGCTCGTACACGATCCCGTCATAGTGATGCTGGACGAGCCGACCGCCGGACTGGATCCGGTCGGGCGCGAAGAAATGCTGGCGCTCATCCGCCGAACCGGGCGCGAGTTCGGGATCAGCATCGTGCTCTCCACCCACCTCATGGGCGACGTGGAGACGACCTGCGACCGTATCGTCGTCCTCGAAAGGGGGCAGGTCGTGGAGTCGGGCGAAGTTTCGGGTTTCACCCGGGAGACCGAGACTATTTACATAGAAGTGGACGGCGGCGTTGAATCCCTGATGTCCGCGCTTTCGGAACGTGGACTCGATTGCTCCCCGGACGGCTACTCGATAGCGGTGCAGGGCGTCGCCGGTGATGAATACGATGAAATCAGGGATGCGCTGGTGGACTCCGGCGCCAGGCTGCGCCGCCTCGGGCCTCGTCGCCACCGCCTGACCGAGATATTCAGGGAGCAGCGGTGACAGAATCGTGACCACGTCCGAAGGCCAGCTTTTCGACCTGGGCTACCAGCGCTACGAAGGCCCGCGAGAGGGCAGAACGCGCGCTCGGAAGGCGCTGTTCGTCAACGGTATTCGCACCTGCTTCGGGCTGGGACGCGGCGCGATGGCGAAGATATTGCCCATCCTGTTCTTTGGCGCGGTTATGGTTCCGGCCATCGTCTTTATCATAATTGCCGCCACTACCGAGCGTCTCATCGGAGTGCCGCTCGATATTCCCGGACACGCCGACTACTACGAGATAGTGTCGCTGGTCCTCCTCCTCTTCTCGGCGGTCATCGCCCCCGAACTTCTCTGCCCAGACAGGCGGAGCGGGGTGATAACCCTGTACCTGGTGAGGTCCCTGACTTTCGGCGACTACGTTCTGGGACGCTGGCTGGCGTTCTTCGTGGTGAGCCTTCTCTTCATATACACGGGCCAGGTGGTCCTGATGGTCGGGCTGACGATGAGCGCGACTGAGCCGCTCGAGTACCTGCGCGACAACTGGGCGGATATCCCCAGGTTCCTGGCCGCAGGGCTGGTGATAGCAATAATGACGACCACTATCCCCCTGGCCGCCGCATCTTTCACCACTCGCCGCGTTTACGCTTCGGCGTTCGTCATTGGGCTGTGGCTGATAACCGCCTCGGCTGCCGGAATACTTGTTGGCGGGTTCGAAGACACGGAAACGCGGACGGAAACCCGGAATGGAGCCGTAGTATCCACAGAGACGACGAAGAACAATGCCTTGCTCGGCGACACCGAACTCGCCCCATTGGTCGCGCTTCTCGACATAGGCAGCGCGCCCATTCACATTAGCGACATGATCTTCGACAAGAAGGACAACTCCAACGCGGTTATGCAACAAGTTGCCAAGTTGCCGATGATAGTTGTCGTTCTGTGGTACGTAGTCATAGTCGGCGTACCCGGATACTTGCTCTGGAACCGCTATCGGAGGCTTCTCGCTTGAACGGAAATATCGGCAGCGTGAACTCGGGCGCCACTATCCAGGTGGTAGATGTATCCAAGTGGTACGGCAGCGTCGTCGCGGTCAATGACGTCTCTTTCGACATCGGCCCGGGAATTACCGGCCTGCTCGGACCCAACGGCGCGGGCAAGACCACCCTGCTCCACCTGATATCCGGACTCGCGGGCTGTTCCAGGGGCGACATAACGATGCTCGGGGAGCCGGTGCGCGATAACCCTGATCTGTATCGCCGCGTGGGATTCATGCCTGAGCACGAGTCCACCTACAACTTCTACACCGGCAGGCAGTTGGTGGAATTCTCGGCGAAACTCAACAACCTCTCTCCCATGAAGGACTATGTTGACCGCGCTATCTCCATCGTCGGCCTCGAAGAGGCGCAGGACCGCAAGATGGGGACATACTCGCGCGGAATGAAGCAGCGTATGCGTCTCGCCGCCACGCTTGTCCACGACCCGCAGGTCATCATCCTGGACGAGCCGCTGAACGGGACCGACCCTCGCCAGCGAATAGAGTTCCAGGACGTGATGGAGCGCCTGGCCGATGAGGGTCGCGCTATCCTGATTTCCTCGCATATCCTGGAAGAGGTGGAGACCCTGGCCAGCCGGATACTTCTGATGATAAGCGGCAAGCTGGCCGCTGCCGGAGACTTCAGGGCGATACGCGCCAAGCTCGACGAGCAAGCCTACAAGGTGCGCGTGGTAGTGGATTCTCCGCGTCGGATGGCCTCCGCTATCGTGGGCATGGAAGACGTAGATACCGTCTCGGTCTCAGATGACGGCTCGCTGATCGTTTACAGCCGGAATGTCGCCGCTCT
>DAOULF010000238.1:0-34043 GCA_034420555.1 Dehalococcoidia bacterium | reverse complement strand
TCGCCCGGGCCGCGCGTTCCGATGCCTCCGCCCGCGCCGCCGCCGGAGCCGCCGCGCAGCCTGTCGAGGTGCGACCATTGCCCTGCGAGGCGCGGCAGAAGGTACTCCTGCTGAGCGAGTTCGACCTGAAGACGGCCCTCGCGGGTGCGCGCCCTGGACGCGAATACATCCAGGATGAGCGCGGTGCGGTCTATCACCTTCCGTTCGGCATGGCCGCCGGTGTAGGCCAGCGCGCTTTCGAGGTTGCGCTGCTGGGTGGGCGTGAGCTCGTCGTCGCAAATGACGGTGTCGACGTCCAACTCTTCGCAGAGGCGCTTGATCTCTTCGAGCTTGCCCTTGCCGACGTACTCCTGGGTGGGCTTGGGAACACGCTGGGAGACACGGTCGAGCACCTTCGCCCCGGCGGTACGGGCGAGCTCGGCGAGTTCGTCGAGCGAGTCCTGGGGATCCCAGAGCAAGCGTCCACGCTTGGGGGTCGCGCTCACCAGGATGGCGCGCTCCTGCCTGGGCCTGGTGGTCTTCATTCTCTTTCTAGCCACGCTCGCTCCCTTCGGGGAATTGACAATTTCAAATTCTCAATTCTTTCATTGATGCCGTACCAATTTGGTCGGTGGACCAAATCAAGACCTGCCCCACCACACCCCTGGATTCCCGCCTTCGCGGGAATGACTGAATTGCAGTTCACCCTCACCCTAGCCCTCTCCCTGAGGGAGAGGGGATTCTTAACATACAAATGACGAATTGTCGTTGAGGTTTCACCCTCACCCCAGCCCTCTCACTTGAGGGAGAGGGGGTCTGTTAATCGAAATCCATAGTTGACTGTACACTCGCATATCCGGCGCGCTAGCGTGTGCCGGTGTAGGTGGCGAGCCGTCTCAGCCCTTCTTCCAGCAGATCGTCGGCGATGGTGAGCGAGAAGCGGATGTAGCCCTCGCCGTAGTCGCCGTAGCTGGCGCCGGGGGTGACCACTATATCGCAATTCTCAAGCAGTTGCTCGGCGAACTCGCCGCTGGTGAAGCCTTCAGGCGTCCTCGCCCATACGTAGAGGCTGGCCTTGGGCGGGTCAACCTCGAGACCGATCTCGTCCAGGACGGCGAGGACCTTGTCGCGGCGTCGCTGGTAAACGGCGTTGCGCTCGTCAATCCAGTCGTCCGAGGTATTCAGGGCCTCGATACCCATGTGCTGAATCGCCTGGGGGACGCCGGAATCCAGGTTCGACTTCACGATGAGGAGCGCGTTGATCATATCGGCGTTGCCGACCGCCATTCCAAGCCGCCAGCCAGTCATGTTATAGGACTTGGAGAGCGAGTGGAACTCCATGCCGACGTCCATAGCGCCGCGCGCCTCCAGGAAAGAGGGATGGCGGTAGCCGTCGAAGGTCACGTCTGTGTAGCAGGCGTCGTGCATGACTGCAATGTCATAGGACCTGGCGAACTCGATGGCCCTCTCGAAGTAGTCAATGCTGGCAATCGCGCCCGTGGGATTATTCGGATAGTTGAGCCACATGACCTTCGCCTTGCGGGCGACATCTTCAGGAATGTCCTCAAGCGCGGGCAGCCAGCCGTTTTCCTCCTTGAGCGGCATCCAGTGGCACTCGCCGCCCGCGAACCAGGTGCCAACCGAGTAAACCGGATAGCCGGGATCGGGGACCAGGGCAATGTCGCCAGGCTCGATGAAGCAGAGCGCGGCGTGTCCTATGCCCTCCTTCGCGCCAATCAGGGAGATGACCTCCTTTTCGGGATCGAGGGATATACCGAACCTACGCTGGTACCAGTCGGCGGTCGCCTTTCTGAATTCGGGGAGGCCCTCGGACTCAGGATAGCGATGATTGGGCAGGTCTCCGGCGGTGTCACGCAGGACGTCAACCACGGGCGCGGGCGTTTCGAGATCGGGGTCTCCGATTCCGAAGGAGATGACCTCTATGCCCTCGGCGCGCTTCCGGGCGATCTTGCGACTGATTTCGACGAACAGGTAAGGCGGTATCTTTTCTACTCGGCTGGCGAAATTCATGCTTGCTCCGTTGTTCTCTAGTTGATAGTTCTTAGTCGTCGGTTGATTTTAGCATGGCGTGGGGCGGCGTGAAACTTGATGGATATGGACGATAGCTATGGCGTCCAGTTCTCAGTGGTCTTATATATCTTCGTTTATAAAGCGACAGGTGACTACAGGTGGCTTAACTGATGACCAACAGGTGGGTACAGGTGATTAGAACACCAGAAATCCACCTGTTAATCACCTGCTTTAGCTTTGGGGAAAGTTTTCGCCCCTCCGATTCTTGGCCTAGTATAACCAGGAATTTATGTATGTCTTGGTTCAGGATCATCGTCGGTCACGCTCCATGAATTAGTTTGTATGTTCGGATTATAGCGTATCCGGGATGTGAAAGTGTAGTCCTATTAGAAACTGGGCAGGGCCTTTTCAAAGTCAGCGCTGTCCTGGGGGCGACCACGCCTCCCCCCTGGATTCCCGCTTTCGCGGGAATGACAGCCTAGAACTTTGCAAAGGCCCTGGAAACTGGGAAGCATCAGAAGAGTGGTTCGACACCCCCATCCTAGCCTTCCCCCATCAAGGGGGAAGGGACTTTTGCGCTACCAATTCCGGCGGTCGTCTTATAGACGCACACCGGATATTTGATGCTTCCGAGAAACTGAGGAAAGCTTTGAAACTGCCCTCGTCAGAATCAGGATTTACAGGATGGCCGGGTTGCGGAGTGGGGATCAGTCGGGCCAGTCGCCTTCGAAGACGTGGGCGACGGGGCCTTCCATGATTACCTCTCCCCGTCCGGGCCAGGATACGCGCAGTTCGCCGCCGGGGAGTTCGACGGTGACGTCGTCGTCAACCAGGTCGTGCAGCCTGGCGGCTACTACGGCGGCGCAGGCTCCGGTGCCACAGGCGAGCGTGATGCCGGAACCGCGCTCCCAGACGCGAACCTTGATGCGGTCGCGGGACAGCACGTTTACTATCTCGTAGTTGACGCGCTCGGGGAAGAAGGGGTGATGCTCGACCATGGGGCCGATGCGTGTCAGTTCGTAGTCGTCAACAGGGGCGTCCATGAAGACGACGGCGTGAGGATTTCCCATCGAGACGCAGTTGACCAGAATCCGGGAGCCGTCCACATCCAGCGGGTAGTCCAGGGCGACTTCGAGGTCGCCGGGGGCGGCGACGGGAACCAGGGAGGGCTTGAGGATGGGTTCGCCCATGCCGACGGACGCGCCGGTCATCAGGCCGTCATCCCACCTGGGATGCACGGAGAGGACACCGGCGCCCGTTTCGATTTCAAACGACTTGGACGCGCTATCCAGCGCGGAAGCATCCAAACCAAAACGCACAAAGCAGCGGATTCCGTTGCCGCACATCTGGCCCTCGGAGCCGTCGGCGTTGAACATCTGCATCCTGGCGTCGGCCTTATCGGAGTCGCGCAGCAGGATGAGGCCGTCGGAGCCTATGCCGAAGTGCCTGTCGCTGACGCGCCTAGCGACTTCGGGCCAGTCGCGGCTCTGGGATCGCGCGTCAACGTATATGTAGTCGTTGCCGGCTCCGTGCAGCTTGACGAATTTCATTATCACCCTCACCCAGCCCTCTCCCTGAGGGAGAGGGGGTTTTTATGACTGATTTGCAGTTGGGGTTTCACCCCCATCCTAACCTTCCCCCGTCAAGGGGGAAGGGACTTTTACCTACCCTCTTCAGTCCGTCGAGAGGGACTTTTCCAGTTGCCTAGCCTATCCACCTGGAGGCGTATTCCATGGCTGAATCCAGTTGGGTTGGCTCGAACCAGCGGATGCGCGGGTCGTCGCGGCGGAACCAGTTGGACTGCCGCCTGATGTAGCGGTGCGTCCTGAACTTGGTCCTCCGTACCGCGTCGGGGAGGTCCGCGCCGTTCAGCAGGTGGTCGGCCAGTTCATAGTAACCGATTCCGGACATAGAGGGAAGATTGGGGGCGTATCCCATAGCGAGCAGACGCCGGACTTCATCCAGGAAGCCCGCGTCCATCATGCGATCAACGCGGTCGTCGGCGCGGTAGTAGAGCGCGGCGCGCTCCATCCCGAGACCAATGACGGCGAACTCGAACCAGGGATCGAGCCTCCTGGGGGCGTTCGGAGTAGGGCCGCGGGCCTCGGCGACCTCAATGGCGCGGATGAGGCGGCGCGGGTTGGCGGTATCAATGCTATCTAAGGCAGCGGGATCGAGTTTGCGCAGGCGGGACAGCAGGCCGTCAATCCCCTGCGACTGGAGAATATCGTCCAGTTCGTGGCGCAGAACAGGATCGGGCGGAACGACGGGGACGTTCCAGTTTTCGAGCAGCGCCATCACATACTGTCCGGTCCCGCCGACAAGCAAGGGAGTCTTATCCATTGCATTTACGTTTAGAATTGCATTTTTTGACAAGTCTAAGAACATTCCCAGGCTGAAATCGTCGTCAGGATATATTATGTCAACCAGATGGTGAGGCACGGCGGAGAGCTGCGCGGGTGTCGGCTTGGCGGTTCCGACGTCCATGTGGCGATAGACCTGGCGGCTATCGGCGCCGATTATCTCGGACTGGAAGCGGTCAGCTATTCTCATGGCGAGGTCGGTCTTGCCGACTGAGGTGGGGCCGACGATGGCGAGGAGGCGGGGGCGAGCGGGGTTTTCGGACGCAGGCACGGGGGATTCTCCCCTACACTACCCGGTCGAAATGGGAGTTCCAGGGACTAGCGAGTAGATGGGACACCCTGCGTTCGAGGGCCTGCCTGTGTCGTTCCTGCGGCACTATGAAGTATGCCCTGGAACTTCCCCGGCGATAGAGCAGCGACTTGGGCAGACCGGGCAGATCCAAGCTCGACTTCAGGCTCTCGGCGACGCGGACCGTCTGCTCGACAGCCGTGCCCCGCCGTCCGAGGTGATGATAGACGATGAGGCTCTGGCCGCGCTCGTAGAACCGGCGGAGGTCGGCGATGAAGACGTACTTGGGGCCTGTCTTACGAAGCGGGTCAATCGAAACGCTGATTCCGTTGGCAGGGTCGGACAGGCTGTTGTCGGGGTCAACAAAGATCACATCGGCGGCGATGGTCGCTTCGAGAGCGCCGTCGAACCAACTCGCGCGGGCGGCTTTCCTCTCGGAGCGAGGCATTTGCATGGGAAACGACAGACTGGGTTCATAGTACAGCGTGTCGTCCGGGAGGATTCGGCTTCGCTGGACTGCCGCGACGTTGCGACGGTCGGTTTCCACCAGGTGGCGCATCGAGTCGTATAGGTCGGGGTCGCAGGCGCGAAACTCGGCATGATTCTTGGGAGAACTGGTCAGGTAGCCGGTGTACTTGCCGTCGTCGTTGTGGGACTCGTCCGGGTAGAGATACCAAACGACACCGAGGCGCATCGCATCGGCGGATGTCGGCGCTTCCCGCTGTCCGGTCAGGTGGCGCAGGAGGCCGTACTTACCGAAGTCTCCGACGTCGCCAGTGTATCTATTCTGCATGGTCAGTCCTCGCTACGCGGTGAAAGACTCGTCGCGTAGTATTGATTCCCAGTCGGATCTAACAGGCTCCACCGTGAGCTCCTCGATAAGCAGCCGCAGGAATTCTCCAATAGAGATCGGACCTGTGGGTAGATGAGCGTCACGGACTTCACCACGCCCGACCATTGCGCCCTGTTCCAGATGCAAGTGGGGTCTTGTAACAGGGCTGTTGCCCTTGGGATGCCAATGATAAGTCAGGACTTCCCGTTGCCCAGCATCAAGGACTGCGTACGCGTAGCCTGTCACTCCCACTGTCCATAAATAGTCCGGGGCAGAGGGTTCGACGATTTCGTAAGTCTGCTGGAGCTGAAGACCGAACCCAGAGGCGCCGCGAAGTCCAACAGCAATGCCATTGTTCAATGCCAGTATGAGCGGTGTTGCGGCGGGATGATAACCGCCGCCAACGCTAACTATAGAGTCGGTTACGCACGACACAAGGAGATTGGCCTCATCAACATAGCTGTTGACAGCTTCGGCAGAGGTTCTGCCTCGCATCAGTCCTCCCAATACTCCGGCAGCATCATCGCCAAGCTGACGACCTTGTGATGCCTTTCACGGTCATTGTCAAATTCTCCGGCCTTCCAAGCCGCTGTGAATTCGTCGAGGCTCATGCCGAAATTCGTCCGGGCCAGATTCTCCTTCATCTCCCGCGCTTCCTCTTCGGTCAGGAAGTGGGGCGAGCGTATATCCCGATCTTTCTGTGAAGTCTTAGTCGCCATGATGACACCCTAGGTTAAGCTCTTCTGTTCATGTTAGCACTAATGGAGTTAGGTAGTCGCTATGGCTTTATTTCGGAAGCCCTGGCGACTATGGCGGTGAAGGATTCGGCGTCGAGGCTGGCGCCTCCGACCAGCGCGCCGTCAATGTCGGGCTGGCTGACGAAGGACTGGACATTGTCGGCGTTCACGCTACCGCCGTAGAGACACGGTACGGAGTCGGCGGCGTCTGCGTACTTGAAGCGGAGAGCCGACCTGATGGAACTCATCATGTCCTGGGCTATCTGCGGCGTGGCGGCCTCGCCTGTTCCGATTGCCCAGACAGGTTCGTAGGCCACAAGCAGCGATGATACGTCCGTCACCTCCGCGAGACAGGAGAGGAGTTGTGAACCCACGACGTGTTCCGCCCTACCCGCCCGGCGGTCTTCAAGCGATTCGCCGACGCAGAGGATGGGCTTCAGTCCGGCTTCGATGGAGGCAACGACCTTTCTAGCTATGAACTCATCGGACTCGGCGAACAGCGCGCGGCGTTCGGAGTGTCCGACGATGACAAACTCGACCAGTTCGGCGAGCATCGGGGGAGAGACCTCCCCTGTGAACGCGCCGGAGGACTCCGGGTAAACATCCTGCGCGCCGACATGGACGCTCGAACCGGCGACGGCTTTGACTACGCGGTCTAGTGATATATGCGGTGGACATATTACTATATTGCCTATATCTGAAACTGGTAATGATTCTAATATATTATATCCCAATATGGATGCAGATTCAGGAGTTGTGTTCATCTTCCAGTTACCGACGATTGTCAATTGTCTCATGTTGTAATATCCTTATATTGCATCCTTGGCAGTGTTTGGTTTTTTTGATGTCCTGTCATCTATGGATTCCCGCTTTCGGAGACCTTTGCGTAACCTGGTTCAACTTCGATTTGAGGAACTGATCGGGTGTGTAAATTTGTGAATTCATAGCTGCTCGTACCATCCACCCCACCTCTGGATTGCCGAGCGGCGAGCCCTTTGGGGTTCCCTCTTTCGAGGGAATGACGGTAGTTGTGCAAAGGCATCCTTCCGCGGGAATGACTGAATTGCAGTTCACCCTCACCCTAGCCCTCTCCCTCAGGGAGAGGGGATTCTTAACATACAAATGACGGACTTGGGCGGGTCAAGCGCCGAACTTGTCCAGCTTGCCGGCGTGGGCCAGGAGAAGTAGTGGGAGCGCGGTAGCAGGTAGGCTGCCCAGGTAGCCGGAGCGACAGGCTCGCTCGTTGAATCCTGGCGAACCGAGCCCTTCATTGGTGGAGCCGGAGTTTATCAGCAGCGGGACGGGGTGCCAGCTATGCGCGGCCATGCTGGAGGGCGTGGAATGATCTCCAGCCACGGCGACGACATCGGCTCCCATATCCAACAGGCGTGGGATGCGCTCATCCAGTTCTTCAAGAGTCCTGACCTTGGAGTCGAAGTCGCCGTCCTCCCCTGCCGCGTCGGCGGGCTTGTAGTGGAGGAAGAAAAAGTCGTGATCGTCGAAGCGGTCCGAGAGCGTATCGAGTTCGGCATCGAAGTCGTGTCCGGTGGGGATGACGTTCATCCCAAGCAGACTGGCGATGCCCCGGTACATTGGGTAGGCGGCGACCGCGCCAGGATCGAGACTATACGCCTCGCCGAACGCGGGCCAGTCGGGGCGCTTGGAGAAGCCGCGCATCAGGATCATGTTGGCGATGTCGCGGCTGCCCAGGATGTCGCGGGCCGACTCGATGAACCGGGCGGCCTTGTGCGCGGTACGCTGGGCAGCGTCCGACCTGCCTGCCGGGGCCAGCGGCGCGAATCCGATTCGCTGGGGGTCGGTGTCGGTCACGTCTCCTCCCAAGCCCTCACCCCTGATGACGACGACGAAACGGTAGTCCTGTACAGGCTCAACGATAATCTCGGCGCCTGGGACAGTGATGCCGGATAGCTGTTCGACAAGGGGCGCGGATTCGGCGGTAGGTATCCGCCCTGCCCTGCGGTCCGTGAGGATGCCGTTGGAATCGAGCGTGCAGAAGTTGCATCGGATGGCGATGTCGTCGGGGCCGAGGTCCATTCCGATGCCGAGGGCCTCCAGGACTCCGCGCCCTATGACGTATTTGAGCGGATCGTATCCGAAGAGGGCGAGGTGGCCGGGGCCGCTGCCCGGGGTAATGCCGGGGGCAACCGGGGTGGTAACTCCGCAGGCGCTGCGCGAGGCGAGCGCGTCCAGGTTCGGGGTGTGGGCAGTCTCAAGCTCGCTCCTGCCCGTTTGGGGATGAGGGAGTCCGCCAAGACCGTCAACGACGAGCAGGACTATCCTGGAGTCGGTCTTGCGGCAGATTTCGTTCAGGTATGGGAAGTCAATCATGTGCAGTTCTCAGTTTTCAGTTGTCGTCAAGGGCGGCTATGCCGGGGAGGTCCCTGCCTTCGAGGTACTCCAGGGTCGCGCCGCCGCCGGTGGAGACGTGGGAGAAGCCGTCCTCGAGGCCGAGCGACCGGACGACATCGGCAGTCGAGCCGCCGCCTGTGACCGTGTAGGCGTCCTTGAGATCGGCTATGGCGTGGGCGAGCGCGCGGGTCCCGTGGGAAAACTGCGGCCACTCGAACACACCCATCGGGCCGTTCCAGACGACGGTCCGGGCGGCCTGGAGCCTCCGGGCATAAGCGCGAACCGTTTTGGGGCCTATGTCCATAACAACATGACCGCTGGGTATGGAGTCCACGCCGGCGGTTATCGGGTCGGCGGACTCGTCGAAGAGCTCGGCTACAACGACGTCTCTCGGAAGAACGAGCTCGACGTCATTGACGTGGGCGCGGTCCAGGACACGTAGGGCGAGTTCGACGTCGTCCACGTCAACGCCGGACTCGTAGTCGAGCTTGCCCTGGGCGCAGAGAAAGGAGGCGGCCATTCCGCCTCCTACCAGGAATACATCGGCAATGTCGGAGAGGCGATCAATGACCGGCACCTTGTCCGAGACCTTAGCGCCACCCATCACGATGACATAGGGATGTTCTGGAGTGTGGATTACGTTGTCTAGCGCGTTCACCTCGGATTCGATCAGGAACCCGGCGACCGAGGGCAGAAATTCGGTCACGCCGGCGGTGGAGGCGTGTCTCCTGTGAGCGACGCCGAAGCCGTCGTTGACGTAGAAGTCGGCGAGGTTCGCCAGGCTTTGGGCGAAACGCCTGTCATTGCTCTCCTCCCCGATGTGGAAGCGGAGGTTTTCCAGCATGAGAACATGGCCCGGGTTCATGTCCGCGATGGCGGCCTCCACATCGCTTCCAATGCAGTCAGGGGCGAGCGCGATGGGGCGCTGCATGATTTCGGAGAGGCGGAGCGCGACCGGAGTGAGGCTGTACCGGGCGTCCCTGCGTCCGTGGGGTCTTCCTATATGAGAGCAGAGAATCACGCGGCACTGGCGCTCAAGCAGGTATTCTATGGTGGGGAGTGACTCGATAATCCTGGAGTCGTCGGAAATCTGGCCGGTGTCTCCTACAAACGTGACGTTGTAGTCCACCCTCACAAGCGCCCTGTCGCCGGGCGTTATACAGAGGTCGCGGACGCTTTTCTTGCGATACACTAGGTCGCTCCCGACAGGCTGCGCATGAGTTCGCACAAGCCGTCTGAGGCGTGGCCCGGCGGAAGGGCTTCCCGGATAGATTCGACCGCCCCGGCAATCCTCGTGTCAATTTCGCGCCCGGCGTCTTCGGAGACGCCAAGCTGGGATATGATCTCGGACAGGCTCCTGACGTCGGAGGGCTCAAGGACGCGCTTGAAGTAGTAGTCGCCCAGCCTTCTTCTCTCCGAAGCGGACGCAATCTCAAATGCCCTGACGACGGGATAGAGCTTCTTCTTGTTCATGAAGTCCTCGGAAGGAGTGCCGTTCTCGTCGGAGGCGGAGGCGAGTTGGCTCATGTCGTCGGCGATCTGGACGGCGACACCGAGCTCGCGGCCGGCGTGGGCGAAGGACTGGCGGATCGCCTCGCTGACGTCGGCGGCCAGCGCTCCGAACTCCATTGCGCAGGCGTAGAGCGAGCCGGACTTGGATTCGGCCATCTTGATGTACGAGTCGGAGGACATATCCAGCCGTTCCTGGGCCTCGAGGTCCATGAAGCGGCCTTCGCAGGCGTCGAGGCTGGCCCTGTCGAGAATCTTGACCGCCTCGAAAACTAGGGCCGGGCCGATGCCGCGCTGTCCGAGTCCGAGCAGGGCGAGGCGCGCGAGGGCGTGCATTCCGTCGCCGGCGTTGATGGCCTGGGCGGGCCCCCACTTCCACCAGACAGTATCGCGCCCGTCGCGGGAGATCCTGCCCGCCTGAATGTCGTCGTGGATTTCGCAGAAATTGTGAACGAGCTCGGCTGCGGCGGCCGTTGGAAGAGCGGATTCTAGGTTTCCGCCGAGAGATTCGCAGGACGCAAGGCAGAGAGCGCCGAGCGGACGGGGCAAGGAAGCGGCTGCGGAGTCCATATCCGAGAGCCAGCCCAGGTGATGCTCCATCATCGAATAGAGAGGCAACCCCCTATCGGAGACGATGCTCCTCAGTTCGCCTTCTACCATGTAACTGTATCTGCCGATTCGGTCCAATCCACTGCTCCTCTTGGCAAGTCAGATTGGATTTTACACTTCCAGGTCTATGCCTGCCAATTTCTGAATATCGGACGGCGACAGCGCGCCTTCTCTCAGGATCCTGGGCGGGTCGGCGGTTGCGTCTATCACCGTGGATGGCGCGGAAGGAGCCAGAACGCCGCCATCGAGAACGAGGTCGAGCCGACTTCCGAGTTCGGCGACGACATCCTGGGCTGCGGTGAGTGCGGGCTTTCCGCTGACGTTCGCGCTGGTGGCGGTGATGGGCGCGCCGAGTTGGGCGACTATCTCCCTGGGAGAAGGATGGTCCGGGATGCGGAGGCCGACGGTGTCGAGCCCTCCGGAGACCACATCGGGTATCAGGTCGGATTTGCTTACTACTATGGTCAGTTTGCCGGGCCAGAAAACTTCAGCGAGACGGAGGGCGACGTCAGGGATGTCTCGGCCGTACTTGTAGAGGTTGCCCGGGTCGGAGACGAAGATGGGCAGCGGGCTGCGCTCCCCGCGATCCTTGACGCCGAAGACCTTGGCGGCGGCGTCAGGGTCGAGGGCGTTGGCGGAGATTCCGTAAAGGGTGTCGGTCGGGAGTGCGATTACTCCGCCGTCTCTGAGGATTTGTACGGCTCGGGTGATGGAGATAGAAAGGTTTGACATGGGCTTTTATGTTCCATCAGTAGTTAGCGTTCGATTTTGGTCTGTATGTTCTTAGTATAGCGCGATTGGGGAATGACCTTATCACAGTTATACGGAACGGCCGCAAGGGATCCTCCCTGTACATTTGAAGTTCAAGCCAAGCGCGTGGAAGCCTGCCGAGGCTAACTCCAGAGCGAACCGGCACATGGTTAGTTCGCTCTGGGGTCAAGCTGCAAATCTATGAGCCCTGCGATTACCTGAGGTCTATCGAATCCAAATTCGTAACCAATGATTTCCAGCCAGCGATTCACATCTACCAGAACACCTTGATTCGCCCACTCATTTGAAACGTTGTTTCTCTTAGCGGCTTCGTTTACGCGATTGGAGAAGTGGTTCCTCTGTTCAACGGTTGGGTCCTTTTGGGATTGGTACATTTGATGGAATGCATTCCTCGAGTTGTGTTTTCTGTCGTAGTCTGAAGACTCGATGATGTATAGATACGCCTCTATGAAAGCCAGAACATTTGCACCGTAGGACTGGTTGGCGAAGAGTGGCTCTATTTCGTTTACCACGTCGCAGGCATGAACATTGCCTGATATGAAGCCGTCATAGAGTTCAGGGTATTTGAGTCTCAGGGTTGATATTGCTCCGACTTCCCACACGGCTATAAACCTGTTCTGCTCTTCAGCCATCACGCGAACGACTGTATTGATGAGTGAAGCTGTTTGTTCAATATCCCGCAGCGAAAGACCGAAGGCTCGCCATATTTCGATCATCGTTCGCCTGAAGGTATCCCCTCTTAGTTGCGCTATCACACTAGTACGGTCCAGTAGTTCGTTGATTCTAAGTTTCTCGAACAGGCTCCTGGAGTATTCTTCTATACTGGAAGTGGGGAGAGTGAACCTGTGATCGAAGAACCGACGGAGGTAGATGTCGGCGTCTATGTCGCCATACACGGATTGAACGGATTTGGTTAGCTCAGCCCGGTTGAGGCCGAAGACGAAGATGATACCCGGCACCTGGTTGAAGATATGCTTGACTCGCTCCAGTAGTTCTATGGCAAAGGTCGGCCTGCACCGGTCGAGTTCATCAATGATGAAGACAATGGGCTTAGGGTCCTCGGGTCCCGTCAAGGCCATTTTCGATAGGGTTGATAGATTCTCTGTCAGAACTGATCGTGCTTCGGTAAGTTCCCGGTATGTATCGTAAACACTGACGGTATTCATATCCTTGATGTCTATGCCCGATCCTTTTCTTATAAGTCCCCTGCTGACGGCAACTGCGGCGGTTCGGACGCCTTTTAGTATCTCCTCTGTGTCTGCCATGCCGCGATGTTGGAAGTGGTCTTCCAGTTGTCCAAGAATGGATATGAGCGGATCTTCAATGAAGTCATCTTCCCAAGCGTTGAAGTAGATGGGGCTCGGAAAGCGCATTATTTCGAGGTGATGCTTCCATCTCTCAAGGAAGAAAGTCTTGCCAGTGCCCCACGCGCCGTCTATGCAGATTGATAGGGATGGGTCTTCCAAGTCTTTGACGAGGCTGGTCAGATTGTCGGCGAGGTCTTTGCGACTAAGCAGATCGTCTCCCCATGGGTTGACCGACGACGCTTTGGCTGGTCTTGGCACGGATATTGACATTGAGTATTTCATTCCTTCATAAGACTACTAATGGCGCGAGGGGTTGGGACTTGGTGTCCTAGTCACGCGAGTCTGCCCTGGGCGGCGGAAGCGCGGCGACGGCGGGGGGCGCGGGGGAGGGTGGCTTCGGGGGCGAAGCGGGGGTAGTCGGCCTGGACGCCGGAGAGGAGGTCCTCGATGGTGATGATCTGGAGGCGTGGGTAGCGGTGGTCGGGGTAGTGGTCGGGGGTGTAGATGCCGGCCGAGGTTGCTTCCTGGGTCATAGGGCGCGTGGGCGGGTTGAGGGTGATGAAGAGGCCGATTTCGGCTTTCTCGCGGGCCATGTCGCCCTTGAGGGTGGCTATCATGTCGCGGCGGACGTGGCCGCTCTTGACCTGGACGATGATGCGCTTGGCCTTGCCGCTGTTGTCGTCGAAGAAGTTGATGTAGCCGTCTATGCCGGAGTCGGCGCCGCGTCGTCCGCGGTTGGAGGGACGAGCATCAACCAGGCCCAGCGCCCAGTACTCGAACTGGTAGCGTCCGTCGTGTTCGCTCTCGACGGCCAGGGCCCGCGCGCTTTCGACGTCCTGAGGGACGCCTACCACGTCGTAGTCTGAGAGGTCGGGGCCGAATGTGTCGCGGAGTCGGCTCTTCATCAGAGATATGGCGAGGTGGGTGATGTCTATACCCATCCAGCGGCGGTTGAGCCGTTCGGCGACGGCGATTGCGGTTCCGCATCCGCAGAATGGGTCGAGGACGATGTCGCCTTCGTTGCTGGAGGCGTTGATGATGCGTTCGAGAAGGGCTTCGGGCTTCTGTGTGGGGTAGCCGAGGCGTTCACGAGCTTGGGAATTTATTGGATTAATGTCTGTGACAACATCTTGGATGGGGACCCCTAGACCCTCGTCTGCATATCGCTTTTGACGTGGAACATTCCCTCTAGGGGGCCAGTGAATCAAATCGGCGGCGTCCAGTAAATCAAGTCTCTCTTGAGTTGAAAGTTCATCCAAGTCCGTTCTATGGGGATAAGCGTTCTGAAGAGCTCTGCGAGGAATTGCCCAATGTCTGCCTGAATCGGTTGGATTGATTCCGCGCCATGGTTGGCCGGAGTCGCCTTCGGTAGTACCTGCTCCTGTAAGCGAAACGTCTTGAAATCTTCCCCTGTCGTCTTGATTTCTGTAATGACTGTCTAAGTATTCAGCCGAGTAATCCTGAAATGATCTATGCCATCTGTACCTGTCAGACGCCGAATAGAATAAAATGACATCGTGAACCGGTCCCCATCTCTTTACTCCACCGTGAGATCCTGTTCGCTTCCATATTATCTCATTCTGGAAGTTGCTTTGGCCGAATACGGCGTCCATCATTAGCTTGAGGTAGTGGCTGGCTGTGGGGTCGCAGTGGAGGTAGATGCTGCCCGTCGGTTTCAGAACGCGGTGGAGTTCGGCCATGCGCTGGGCCATCATCGTGAGGTAGGCCATCATGTCGTTCTGTCCGAGGAAGCCGCGCATCGCCTGCAAGAGGTCGCCCAGCTTTTCGGGGCCGTCGGTTATGACGTCCTGGAAGGCTATCTCGGACTCCATGCTCCAGCTCCAGGTATCCTCGAAGGCGGTAATCTGGGCGGCGGAGTCCTCGCCGGTGCGCTCTCGGAACAGGACATTGTACGTCGCGTTGGAGTTGAAGGGCGGATCGAGGTAGATGAGGTCAACGCTGTCGTCGGGGACGTTCTCGCGCAGGATGTCGAGGTTGTCGCCAAAGTAGAGCTTGTTTCGCCAGTCGGTTGTGGTCATTAGCGCGTCACATCTTTCGGAAAAGGACTGTTGTTCTGGAATGGAAGGATGGTAGCATGAAGAAGGCGGATTTGCCAAGAGTGGAGGAGTGTCTTCTTAATTAGCTGAGCTATCTTGACCGGGGAGACGGACGGCGAATAGACTTGAATAGCCCTGATACATAGTTAGATAGCCCTGAGAGGTCTGTGATGGTCGGCAAGACGATTACCCTCACCAGCACACACACCGAACTCGAACGTTTCCCCGAGTTCCCGCCCCGGGACGATATGAATAATCCCATCTATCTCTACCGCCCCTCCCACATCTACACGTTGGAACTGCACGTGGGCAACCCGGAGACCACGATAGTCCTGGGTGAGGTTCCGGTGGGCTGGACGCCGGGCCAGAGCGCGGGCATCCGCAGGCCGGACCTTCTGATAGCCGACAACGTTAAGCGCGCGCTCATCATCGAACAGTGGGGCTACGCGATAGATCAGCAGGGAAAGCCCCCGGACTTCGTTCTGGAGGTGGCGTCTGCGACTACGGGCGAGAACGACTACACCGCCAAACGCCGCGACTACGAGGCATACGGAATTCCCGAATACTGGCGATTCGACCCGTCCGGGGGAGAGTATCACGACGCTGCGCTGGCCGGGGACAGGCTGGTGGACGGCGTGTATCGGCCCATAGAGATAGAGTGGCTGGACGAGAACCGCTGTCGGGGTTACAGCGAGTTCCTGGGGCTGTACGTGTGCTGGGAGTATGGTGAACTGCGCTGGTACAACCCCGAGACTGAGAGTTACCTTCGCACCCATGCCGACGAGGTGGAACGCGCCGAGGCGGAACGCGTAGCTCGCGCATCCGCTGAAGAGCGCGCCGAGCGTGCCGAAATGGAGCGGGAACAAGAGGCCGCCGCGCGTAGAGAGGCGGAGGCGGAGTTGGAGCGGCTACGTGAGAGGATGCGACGTTCGGGTGAATAGAACCTGGACACCGAACAGGCACAGACGCGCCGAATTTTTCTTGACCCATATACGGCGCATCGGTTAGCCTGAATCCAGACGCAGCCATGTCTTCAACTCACTTTCAAGAGTCCAAAGAGTCCTCTGTCGCCGGTCGAGAGCCGGTCGGATTGGCATACTCAGAAAGTGGGCCGTCGGCCACCTTTTCAACTTCCCTACCGCCTGATTCGGGCCACCAGGAGACTATTGTCGTCATTGACTTTGGTTCGCAATACTCAAGGCTGATAGCCAGGCGCATCAGAGAGTCCAAAGTCTATTGCGAACTGATTCCTCATACAGCGCCGTGGGAGACGGTGGAGGCCCTGAATCCCAAGGGCGTTGTGCTGTCGGGTGGGCCGGCGAGTGTATATGAAGAAGACGCCCCGCTACCGCCGGACTGGGTTTACGAGTCGGGTCTGCCCGTTCTGGGAATCTGCTACGGGATGCAGGCGATGGTCCACCAGCTTGGCGGGAAGGTGGCGCCCGCATCGAGGCGTGAGTATGGGTATGCCCAGCTAATCCAGGACACGCCGTCTGATCCGATATTCCAGGAAACGCCGGAGTCCATGCAGGTGTGGATGAGTCACGGCGACCACATCTCGGAGCTTCCGCCCGGGTTCAGCGCGCTGGCGCACACCGACAACTCCCCTATCGCGGCGCTGGGAGACAGGAAGGGGAGAATTGGAATCCAGTTCCACCCTGAAGTGGTACATACGCCGAAGGGGAAGCAGCTAATAGAGAATTTTCTTTACAAGATCTGCGGCTGCTCGGGAGCGTGGACCCCGGGCAACTTCGTTTCCGAGACGGTGGCGGCGATACGGGAGCAGGTGGGTGGCGGCAAGGTGATATGCGCGCTGTCCGGCGGGGTGGACTCGGCGGTGGCGGCGACACTGGTCCACCGGGCTATCGGCGACCGGCTGACGTGCATCTTCGTGAATAACGGGTTGATGCGACACCGGGAATCGGAGCGAGTGCGCGAAACGTTCGAGAAGTACATGGAGATGAACCTGATCTACGTGAACGCCACGGAGCATTTCCTGGGCGCGCTGAGATTGGTGACCGACCCGGAGACGAAGCGAAAAGTCATCGGAGAAGAGTTCATCAACGTGTTCGAGGACGAGGCGTCGAGGCTGGGCCGGGTGGACTTCCTGGCGCAGGGGACGCTGTACCCGGACGTGATAGAGAGCCAGGTACCAGGGGACGAGGTTTCTGCGAAGATAAAGACTCACCATAACGTAGGCGGGCTGCCTGAGCACATGCGAATGGAGCTGGTGGAGCCGCTGCGCTACCTGTTCAAGGACGAGGTGAGGGAGGTCGGGCTGGAACTGGGCCTGCCGCGCGAGATGGTGTTCAGGCAGCCATTCCCAGGGCCTGGCCTGGCAATCAGGATCATCGGCGAGGTTACGAACGACAGCCTGGAGACGCTGCGCGAGGCGGACCGGATTTTGATGGAGGAGATCGAGGCGGCGGGGCTGTATGACGAGTTGTGGCAGAGTTTCGCGGTGTTGACGGATTCGCGGTCGGTGGGGGTGACGGGGGACTTCAGGACATACGGGAACGTGATCGCGATACGGGCGGTGACGAGCGACGACGCGATGACCGCGGACTGGGCGCGACTGCCCTACGAGGTGCTGGGGCGCGTGTCGAATCGTATATGCAATGAGGCGCCGGGGGTGAACCGAGTGGTGTATGACATCACGAGCAAGCCGCCCGGGACGATAGAGTGGGAGTGAGGTAGAGAATTGCGAGAGGTTTGCGGCCTATATAGTAATCACCCCCATCCTAACCTTCCCCCATCAAGGGGGAAGGGACTTTTGCGCCCATCAAGGGAGAGGGGATTTTTGCGAGGTTCAAGGTGATGGGTGAGGCTATGAAGGTTCTGATCGTGGGCAATGGGGCGCGGGAACACGCGATTGCGTGGAAGGTGTCGTCAAGTCCACTGGAGCCGAGCATTATCAGCGCGCCCGGCAATGCGGGAACAGCGCAGCTTGGGACGAACTTCGATGTGTCCGCTGAGGATGTGGAAGGACTGGTTGGGCTGGCTGCGGAAGAGTCGGTGGACCTGACTATCGTGGGGCCGGAGGCGCCGCTGTCGGCGGGGATAGTGGACAGGTTCCGAGAAGAAGGGCTGCGAGCGCTAGGGCCGACAAAGGCGGCGGCGCGGATAGAGTCGAGCAAGTCTTTCGCCAAGAGCGTGATGGCATCGGCGAAAGTTCCGACGGCGAAAGCGCAGGTTTTCCGGGACGCGGGTTCGGCTATCGAGTATGTGCAGACCGAGGAGCCGCCGTTCGTGGTGAAGGCGGACGGTCTGGCGGCGGGCAAGGGCGTAATCATGTCGCCGAGCCGGGCCGAGGCTGTCGCGGCGCTGGATTCGATGTTCGTGAGCCGGGAATTCGGGGACGCGGGCGACACGGTCCTTATCGAAGAGTGGCTGCGGGGGCAGGAGGTTAGCGTTTTCGCGTTCGTGGACGGGCCATACGTGTCGGAGATGACGGCAGCGTGCGACTATAAGAGAGCGCAGGACGGCGACCTGGGACCGAATACGGGCGGCATAGGCAGTTACAGTCCCCCTCCCTTCTGGGACGAAGAGCTGGACGCGAGGGTTCGCGCAGAGATAATGGAGCCGGTGGCGGCGCGGATGGCTGAGATGGGCTGTCCATTCCAGGGGATTCTGTACGCGGGGCTGATGCTGACCGAGGAAGGGCCGAATGTTATCGAGTTCAACTGCCGCATGGGAGACCCGGAGGCGCAGGTCGTGATTCCGCGCCTCAAGTCGGATCTGCTAGAGTTGGCGCTGCGCACAACAGAGGGCAATCTTTCCGAGCAGACAGTGGAGTGGTCGGACGATTCGTGGGTCGGGGTGGTGCTGGCGTCGGACGGATATCCGGGTGAATATGAGACGGGGTTCGAGGTCAGCGGGCTTCCATCATATTCTGAAGAGTGTGTTGTTTTTCACGCCGGAACAAGATTATACGAAGTATTAGAAACAAACCAAAACGCAAAGATAGTGACTTCCGGCGGGAGGGTTATGACAGCCGCCAGCCGTGGTAAGACGATATCGGAGGCGCGGCGGTCGGCGTATGAGATTGTGGATAGTATCGAGTTTGGGAATATGTATTACAGACGCGATATTGCGGCGGGTGTATAAACTAATGTCTGTTTCTCGATAACATTCCAGCTTTGGATTCCCGCTTTCGCGGGAATGACGACAGTAGAGGTAAGAAAGATGCCGCTTGTAGGTGTATTGATGGGCAGCAGTTCGGACCGTGGGGCGATGGAGCCTACGTCGGAAGTGCTGGAGCAACTGGGAATCAGCCACGAAGTCGAGGTGATGTCGGCACACCGGACGCCGGACAAGGTGCGTGAATACGGTATGTCGGCGAGGGATCGGGGCGTAGAGGTGATAATCGCGGGCGCGGGCGGATCCGCGGGACTGCCGGGCGTGCTGGCGTCCTGGACCACCCTGCCGATTATTGGGGTGCCTATTCCGTCCAGCGACCTGGAAGGAATAGACGCGCTGTACGCAATCGCGCAGATGCCGCCAGGAATTCCGGTGGCGTGCGTCGCGGTGGGCGAGTGGGGAGCGCGGAACGCGGCCTTCCTGGCAGCGGAGATACTGGGTGGAAAGCACGACGAGATACGGAAGGCTTACGACGACTATCGAGAAGGTCTCAGGAACCGCTAACGGAGGCCCCGAAACATGATTGAGCGATACGCCCGGCCTCGCATGAAACAGGTGTGGTCGGACGAAAACAAGTACGACAAGTGGCTTCTTATCGAGCTTGCGGTATGCGAGGCCTGGACCGAGGCGGGAGTCATTCCCGAAGAGGACATGGAGAAGTTGCGCGTCGCCACATACGACATCGAGCGGCTGAACGAGATTCTGAGCGTCACCAAGCATGATATGACGGCGTTCCTGGGGTCTATGACGGAGCAGCTTGGCCCTGAGGGCAGGTGGCTGCACCTGGGACTTACGACCAGCGACGTGTGGGATACGGCCACAAGCCTCCAGATGGTTGACGCGGCGGACGCTCTCGGCGACGAGATTGATAGCTGTATCGAGGTACTCGCCAATCGCGCGAACGAGCATAAAGACACGCTGATGATGGGCCGGACACATGGCGTCCACGCTGAACCAATCACGCTGGGGCTAAAGCTGGCGCTGTGGTGGGACGAGATGCGACGGAACAAGGCGCGCCTGGCCCATGCCAGAGAGGAGATAGCGGTCGGCAAGATCTCGGGACCAGTTGGGACGCACGCGACCGTTTCGCCGGAGATCGAACAGACCGTTTGCGACAGGCTTGGCCTTGCGGTGGCGCCGGTATCCAACCAGGTGATACAGCGCGACCGGCACGCCAACTTCATAACGACGCTTGCGGTGATAGCCGCCTCCCTGGAGAAGTTCTCTACCGAGATACGGGGGCTCCAGAGGACGGAAATACGAGAGCTGGAAGAGCCATTCTCAGAAGGGCAGACGGGCTCGTCGTCCATGCCGCACAAACGCAACCCGGAGCTTACGGAGCGGGTTTGCGGTCTGGCGCGGCTGATCCGTGGACACTCCGTAACCGCGCTGGAGAACGTGGCGCTGTGGGGCGAACGGGACATAAGCCATTCGTCGGCAGAGCGGCTGATACTGCCCGACTCCTGCATGGCGCTGGACTACATCCTGGACCTGTTCACCGGCGTGGTAGCGGGCATGAGAGTCTATCCGAAGCGGATGGAAGAGAACATGGAACTCACACGCGGGCTGATGTTCTCCCAGAGGCTGATGCTTACCTTAATAGAAAAGGGCATGAGCCGGGAGGACGCATACAAGACGATGCAGAAGAACGCCGCTCTAACCTGGGACGCGGACGATGACTTCCGGGAGCTGGTACGCAATGACTCGATAGTGCGGGAGCGACTGGATTCGGAAGAATTGGACAAGATATTCGACTACGGATACTACGTCAGGTTCGTTGACGACGTGTTCGAGCGTGTGGGACTGAGCTGACAGAATCTTCAACACTGGGAGAGGCCAATGACACTTACGACCATCCACGAAACCAACATGCCCAACCTTATGTACCGAGGCAAAGTCCGGGACACCTACCCTATTGACGACGATACGCTGCTGATGGTGGCGACGGACCGCATTTCGGCGTTCGACGTGGTTCTGCCGACCGGGATTCCGGACAAGGGCGCGGTTCTCAACGGGATATCCGCGTTCTGGTTCGATAAGACGGCGCACCTGGTTCCGAACCACCTGATACAGATGGCGGTTGACCGCCCGGACCTGGACATACCGGATGAGATAGCCAGGCGGGCGATGGTGGTGAAGAAGGCGGACCGGATAGACGTGGAGTGCGTCGTGCGCGGTTTCATCACCGGGTCGGCGTGGTCCGAATACCGGAAGTCAGGCACGGTGCAGGGAAAGCCTATGCTGGAAGGACTGAGAGACGGCGATCCGTTCCCGGAGGTGCTGTTCACTCCGACTACGAAGGCTGAGGTCGGCCACGACGAGAATATGAGCTTCGAGGAAGTGGTGGACATGGTGGGGCAGGAGATGGCGGAGCGTCTTCGGGACACGACGATAGAGGTCTATGAGTACGCGAGGGACTACGCACAGGAACGGGGCATCATCATCGCGGACACCAAGCTGGAGTTCGGCACGATTGACGGCGAACTCATCCTGATTGACGAGCTGCTGACGCCGGACTCGAGCCGTTTCTGGGACGCGGAGGGATACGAGCCGGGCAAGTCTCAGCCGAGCTACGACAAGCAGTTCGTGCGGGACTGGCTGGACGACGCCGGATGGGACCACGAACCTCCCGCGCCCGAATTGCCTGGGGATGTGGTTTCCAAGACCACCGAACTCTACGCCGAGGCGTATGTGAAATTGACCGGGATGGAGCTGAAATAGCATAATTGATTAGCGGGGATTCACCCCTACCCTAACCTTCCCCCATTAAGGGGGAAGGGACTTTAACCTAGCCCTCTCCCTTAATGGAGAGGGGATTTTCATTGAATAGTAGTCCGGGTTCTCCGGTCAAAGGCGAATATGTCAACAGCATCCAATCGTTCAAGCGGAAGAATGACGCCGACACAGGCGCGGGCCGCCCGCAGACAGCGGCGACAGCGGCGCAGACGCGTGCTGAGGTATGCTGGCGGAGTCGCGGTTACCCTTGTAGCCGGCGCACTGATACTCTCGCTGTTCCTGCCGGGTCTGCCGCTGGATACGCTCTTCAGGGGTGGGACGCCGGACGGCCCCGGCATCCGCATGGAGGACCAGGGGCGCGAACACATTGCTCCAGGAGAGGAACACCCGGCCTATAATTCCTATCCGCCAACGTCGGGCTGGCACTACAATGTGCCGCTTGCGCCCGCGAGGTGGGGAGTATATGACGAAGTGCTGGAAGACCAGATACTTCTGCACAACCTCGAGCACGGGTACGTGAACGTACACTATGACTGCCCGGACGGATGCGATCAGCTTGTGGCGCAACTGGAAGAGTTGGTACAGGAAGGGGTTGATCGCGGCGGAAAGCTGCTGATGAGTCCCTATCCGGGCATGGACAGCCGGATCGCTGTGACGGCATGGAACTTCATTGACCGGTTCGAGGAGTTCGACGAGGACAGGATCAGGGAGTTCGTGAATGCGCATGAGAGTTCGCCGAACGCGCCCGAATGGAACGTTCAAAGGTAGCCGATGTTTCTAGCGAAGGTGTATATCAGCCTGAAGCCCAGCGTCAACGACCCGCAGGGACTGACGATACGAAGCGGGCTTCACCAGTTGGGTTTCGACTCGGCGCTGGACGTGAGAGCCGGTAAGTACATCGAGATAAGGGTGGATGAGGGCGAAGAGTCGGTAGCGCGGGAACGGGTGTCGGAAATGTGTCGGCAGCTACTGGCGAATCCGATCATCGAGGACTTCAGATTCGACCTGGAGGCGGTCTAGGCGCAGAATCTCGCGTCACTTCAGGGTCACTATAGATTGCAGAACAGCGAGTGGATTCCCGCTTTCGCGGGAATGACGATAGTCGGCGATCACTCGGTAATCGTGCCCTTGGTGCTTGGAACCTGCCCTGCCCTGCGCGGGTCGTATTCCAGGGCGGTCCTGAGTGACCTCGCCAGGCTCTTGAAGATGGCCTCAGCCTTGTGATGGTTGTTGACGCCTGACAGAAGCCGAACGTGCAGGTTGAATCGTCCCTCGCGGGCGAAGGACTCGAGGAAGTGGCGCACGAGGTCTCCGGGCAGGCCGCCCATGTCGCTGTCGCCTATCTCGGCGTCTATGACGGTGTAGCCGCGTCCGCCGAAGTCCACGACGGTCTGGGCCAGGGTCTCGTCCAGGGGCATATAGGTGTGGGCGGCGCGGCGGATTCCTGAGCCGTCTCCAATGGCCTCGGCCAACGCCCTTCCGAGAACTATGCCGAGGTCTTCGACCAGGTGGTGAAGTCCGACCTCGGTGTCGCCGCGGGCGATTATATCGAGGTCAATGAGGCCGTGCCTGGATAGCTGGGCGAGAAGGTGGGCGAGCATCCCATTTACGACGTCCAGTTGGTATTCGCCGGAGCCGTCGATGTCGAGCTGGACGGAGATCTGGGTCTCGGCGGTGTTTCGCTCTATCCTGGCTGTCCTGGGGGGGCGTTCTTCAATCATGTTTGCCATATATCAGCCTGTCGCAATCTATGGATTCCCGCTTTCGCGGGAATGACGGTTAACCGAGGGTTTGTCTCATATTCAGATTGGTATGAAGCCAGATGTAGCTGTTATTGGGCTATCTCCGTGACGGCGTTCAGGAAGGCGGCGTTTTCATCGGGCGTGCCTACGGCAACACGGAAGCAGTCTTGCAGCCTGTCGGAGCCGAACTTTCTGACGAAGACGCCGCGCGAGGCAAGTCCGTCAACCATGTACTGCGCGTCTTCGGGGCGGTCCATCTGGCAGAGGATATAGTTGCCCTGAGAGGGCCAGGGCTTGATGCCGTCAATCGCGGCGAGGCTCTGGAAGAGGGATTCGCGGTCGTCCACGATCTTCTGGACGTTGCCGAGAAGATAGTCGCTGTCCTCCAGGGAGGCGATTGCAGCGGCTTCAGCGGCGGCGTTGACGTTGTACGGCGGCTTGATGTCAATGATGTGGCTTACGAGGCCGTCGCTCATTATGCCGTACCCGATGCGGAGACCTGCGAGTCCGGCCCACTTGCTCATGGTGCGCAGGATTACGAGGTTGTCGTACTCTCCAACCAGGTTTCCGACAGTCTCCTTGCTGAATTCGTAGTATGCCTCGTCAATTACGACGATGAGGCCGGTGTCAAGCAGCGCGCGGACCTGGTCTTCGGAGGCCATGTTGCCGGTGGGATTGTTGGGCGAGCTTACGAAGATTATCTTAGTCTTGTCGTCTATGGACTCGCGGACGGCCTGCACATCAATTTCAAACAGTTCGTCGCGCTGTATCAGCCGGAGTTCGCCGCCCGCAATCCGGGCGCAGAAGGCATACATGGCGAAGGTGGGCTCGCAGTCGAGGATGGCGTCGCCCGGCTCGATGAACAGTCTGAAAAGCAGGTCTATGAGCTCGTCGCTGCCCGCCCCGGCGATAATGTTCTCGGTCGGAAAGCCGGTGTACTCCGAGAGCGAGGCGCGCAGGCTGCGCTGGAATGGGTCCGGGTATATGTGCATCGGAGTCCGCGACATGGCATCTGCCGCTCTTGGCGAAGGGCCGTATGGGTTCTCGTTGCCATTGAGCTTGACGACAGATTCAGCCGAGATTCCCGCCCTCTCAGCGAGGACTTCGGGAGGGTCAACGGGCTGGTAAGTCTGAATAGAGGCCAGATGGGGCCTGATTAACTTTTCTACTCGATCTTCAGGCATATCGGCCTCCTGACTTCCTTATTACCAGTACAGCGTCCAGTCATTTCGCCATGTACCAGCCCTCTGAGTTTACTAGATTGCCGCTTTCGGAGACCTATGCAAACCCCCACCCCTGGATACCCGTTTTCACGGGTATAACGGTGGTTGTGCAAAGGTCTGCTTTCGCGGGAATGACTGAATTGCAGTTCACCCTCACCCTAGCCCTCTCCCTCCGGGAGAGGGGATTTTCAACATACAAATGACGGATGGTGTTGGTTTAGCTATTTTCAGATAGACATGGTACTAGACTGAGCATAGATCAGGCGAGTTCCTGGCGAATTTCTGCGGCCTCGGCGTGGGCGGTCAGGCCCTCGGCGCGGGCGATGACGGCGGCGGTCCGGGATAGAGCGACCGATTCGGAGTCGTCAAGGGCGATGACCGGGATGGTCTTGAGGAACTTGTGGACGCCGACGCCGGAGTTGAACCTGGCAGTGCCGGAAGTGGGCATGACGTGACTCGGCCCGGCTACGTAGTCGCCGAGTACTTCGTGAGAGAACTCTCCGACGAATACAGCGCCGGCGTTCCTGATCTTCCCAACCCAGGACCAGGGGTCGCGGACGGCGAGACACATGTGCTCAGGGGCGAATAAGTTAGCGAGTTGGATGGCCTGCTCCGTAGTCTCGACCAGGGCGATAGTCCCCTGCCCCTCGACGGCGGCCCTGGCGACGGATTCCCTGGAGAGCCTTCTGAGCCTCGTTTCCACTTCGCGCGCTACCTGTTCGGCGAGCGGTTCTGACGTGCATACGAGGACGGGTCGCGCCAAGGCGTCGTGCTCGGCCTGGGCCAGCAAGTCGGCGGCGCAGAGTGTCGGGTTGGCGGATGCGTCGGCAATGATCAGCGTTTCGGTGGGCCCGTACAGGCCGTCTATGCCGACGTCGCCGTAAACGAGTTTCTTGGCGAGGGTTACGAACAGGTTTCCAGGCCCGCAGACCATGTCCACGGCCGGAACGGATTCAGTGCCGTAGGCCATCGCAGCTATTGCCTGCGCTCCGCCTATGGCAAATACCCTGTCAACTCCGGCTATACGAGCGGCTGCAAGCACAACCGGGTCGGGCAGCCCGTCAGACTTGGCGGGAGAGCAGAGAATGATCTCCTCCACACCGGCGACGCGGGCCGGAATAGCGGTCATAATTGCAGTGGATGGCAGCGGCGCACTGCCACCGGGAATGTAAACTCCTACCCGCTCACAAGGTCGGGTCAAGGCCCCATATCCTGCCGTGAAGTCCATCCAGTCGTTTGTCATGGATGCCTCGTGGTAGCGGCGGACCCTGTCCGCGGACAGGGTGAGCGCGTCCAGGACCCGGGGGTCCACCGAGTCAATGGCGGCCTCTATGACTTCCGGGCAGACTTCCAGTCGTTCCTGTTCGGAGTTTTCTATGAGCAGGGCGAGACGCCTGATCGCCTCGTCGCCGTTCCGACGCACGTCTTCTATGATTCTGGAGACGATTTCCAACGGGGTGAGACGCTCACCGTATATTCTCTCCGAACTATCCAGGACGGCTTCGGGAACGCTGGACAGGTCGAGCCGCCTGCTTTCGGACAGAACGGTGCGGCACTTCTCATAACCTTTAACGACTCTCATGACAGATAATCCCTGAGCGAATCTACAATGGTATCGACCGCTTCATCGCGGAACTCGGTCACGTGAGAGCGTGGCACATGGTCGTAAAGGACGTCCAGTGACTCGTCCACGGACTGGATGAACCGCTCGGCGTAGATATAGGCGGGATGGCTCTCGTCGCCCGCGGAGATTCTTCTCGCCATGAATCTGAGTCGCTCCCAAGAAAATCCGCCGGACATCACGCGCGAGACCCACTCCTTCCACTGTTCAAGGTCTTCCTGGGGCAGGAACTCGACGTGTACATTGGAGGGGTCGGCATCTACACCCTCCACAGAGTCCTTTACTTCGTCCCAGACCGTCCTATCGAAGTCCAATTGAAGGGCGCGGTCCCAGACCTTGGCCATGGCGTCGGTCTCGAAGGAGTCCAGCTTGCCGAAATAGGGTCTGAACATCTTCACGATGTACGATTCGTCAGCCATGAGATGGGTTATGTACCCGGCTATGAAGGCCCTCATGGGACCGTCGTGTTCCGCCGCGTCCATCAATTCGGGGTGCGCCGCGAACATGGCCTCGACGCCGGTGCCAATCCTCTCGAAGTCGAGTTCCACGAAGTGGTAGTCGGAACGAGCGCGCTTCGTCAGCGCGCGAATGTCGGGAGAGGTCGAGCCGAGGTAGAAGTAGCCGAGATTGGAGTCCAGATCAGTATGGCGCATTCTATCGGCGGCGGAAATCGCAAGCTGTATGTGTGTGGGAAGATTGGGCATGAAGTGACTTGTCAACCCTTACAAGAGACGGGCGTAGGACTTACATTCGGACTGGAACAGGTAGTGTGGCTTGGATACTCGAACGCTGCTTCCGCCTATCTCCCGGAGCCGGGCGACGGCGGGGAGCAGTCGCTTCTCCTCAACCATGACCGTCACAGCGAACCATTTTTCTCCTTCGGGATTGAAGACAGTCGAGATGGTCG
This sequence comes from Dehalococcoidia bacterium, assembly GCA_034420555.1. Taxonomy (GTDB): domain Bacteria; phylum Chloroflexota; class Dehalococcoidia; order Lucifugimonadales; family UBA1123; genus VXRN01. The sequence continues at coordinate 6,820 of DAOULF010000238.1, read as the reverse complement.
GTCCTCTCAGTCCCGATGTGTCGGAGCGCTTCATGACGTATTCGGCGACCTCCGCGTCGGTCTCGCCCTTCATGTTGGCGGTCACTTCTAAGTAGCCGCCAGCGTGAAGGTGTGCTTCCATCATTTCGAGGAGCAGCCGGGCTGTGTTGAGGACTTCGCCGTCTTCACCTTCACTCAATTTGCGCGAGACGACGCAAGCCTCAGAGCGGATGACGGTTCCGCCCTCTATCTCCTTCAGCCTGTTTTCCCTGATCGTAGTCCCACTCTCGGTTATGTCTCCAATTATGTCTGCGAACCCCATGGCCGGAGTGACTTCGAGCGTACCGTCGGAGGGTATCACGCTGAAGTAGTTTACGCCATTTGCGAGAAGGTGGCGTCCGATCAGACGAGGATACTTGGTAGCGACCCTGAGATCCTGGCCCCTGCTTCTGAATTCCACGGAAATGTCGGCGAGGTCGGACATGGAGGTAACGTCTATCCAGGAATCGGGAACGGCGACTACCAGCCTGCTTCTGCCGAATCCCAACTCTTCCAGGACGATTCTGGTGTCGCCGTCCTCGCGCCTATTTTCGAGAAACTGGTCTTTTCCAACTATCGCAAGGTCAACGATTCCTTCATCAACTTTGCTCGGAATATCGGAGCTGCGCTGAAACATCACCGTGGCGTCCGGCAAGGAAGGAATAGCCGCTATGTATCGCCTGTCGTTAGGCCGAGAGACGGCCAGACCGCAGGAACGCATAAACGACATAGTGGGGCGCTGGAGCGCCCCGCTGCTGGGAAGAGCGAGGCGCAGCGTGGAATTCGTCATGAGGTGTTCGCGCTCTCCCGGTTCATGTTCCTTACAACCTCTTCTACGTAGAGGGCGAAACCGCAGGCAGGTACGTTACCGCCGCCGAAGGCCCTGACTAGGTCATCATATCTGCCGCCGCCGCCAATCGGATAGTCGTCCGGACCCTGCCCTGCCAGGAATTCGAATACTATCCCGGTGTAGTAGGTCATCCCCCGAACGAACGAAAGATCAAGGTGAATGGTCGAGTCGCTTACTCCCTCGGAGCGCAGCTTTATGAGCGTTGCGCCCAGTCCCCGGACACTGGAGAGCGAAGCGCGGTTGGATTTCAGGAGAGCTTCGGCATCTTCCAGCACCTCCCAGGCGCTTCCCTCGAGGGACACGAGCCGCGCGACGTTATCCACGGCTACGTTGAATTCGTCCACCGAGCAGGCGCGTTTCATTCGGCTCGACAGGCGGGCGAGAATCTGGCCCGCGCTGCGGCGCCCGGTGGGCGCCGAGATAGAGCGGCGTATCACATCCAGTTCAGGCATGGCTTCATCCAGCCCATCAGTAACCGGCGTGGACTTGTGTTCAGACATTACCAGTTCGGCGGCGATGGCGCTTTCCAGGAGTCGCTGTCTGCAGCCCGGACCGCATCCAATCTTGTCCAGGTTAGAGACGATGAACATTTCCACCTGCTCAGAGAGTCCCTGGGACTGTACGAGGTCGTGAATCATGCCGATATGCCCAAGTCTCAGAGTGAACTCAGAAACGCCGGCGGCGCGCAGGCACTTCATAGCTGCCGTGAGTATCTCGATGTCACCGCTGCTGTCGGGGACGCCGATGAGTTCCGCTCCAACTTGCTGAAACTGCCTGAACCTTCCCCTCCGAGTACCGGCGTATCTGAATACCGGACCCGAATACTGGAATCGTTCGGAGGAGGAGCCAGCGGCGTTCTCTATGTACCACCTGATAATCGAGGGCGTGAACTCCGGCCTTAGACTGACGCTCATGCCGCCCGGGTCCTGAAAGGAGTAGAGACTACTGGAGACCTCACCTCCCGACTTCCTGACGAAGAGGTCGGTTGGCTCGATAACGGGAGTGTCCAGCCGCTGAAATCCTTCGCGGGTGAGGACTTCCGTCATACGGCGGGAGGCGTTGAAGTTCGCTTCGGCCTCGGACGGACCAAGGTCGCGCATATGATTCAGTCGGGTTATAAGGTCTGTCCGCAAGTTGGGCCGCCTCTCACTTGGTGAATTCTACATGACCATCATGGGGGCGTTCAATTGGGCGGCGCGATGGTATAATCGCGGAGACACATTACCTCATCCAAACGGAGACTCAGGTGATACAGCGTTACGGAGAATCCAACCATGGCCACCCAGAGCGCACTTACAAAGACCCGTTCCAAGACGGACTACTCGGACAAACTGCCCGATCCGCCCAGAGTTCCTGACATGATGGAGCAGATGCAGGCCATCACAGGATTCCTCATGATGCTCAGAGGGTGGTTCAGGAGTCGAGGCGACGTGTTCGTAGGGATTGGGGGATACCTGTGGAAAACCCCCTACGATGGACACGGCCCATACCCGGACGGGTCGTTCGCCGTCGGAATAGAAGACGTGGAGTGGCTCCTTCAGCGCAACGGCTACGTGATAAGCGAGGTGGGCAAGCCGCCGGACCTGGTTCTGGAGGTGGGTTCACGGAGCACGGGAAGGCGGGACTACACGGACAAGCGCGAGACTTACGCGGAGTACGGGGTGGGCGAGTACTGGCGGTTCGACCATTCGGGAGGCGAGTATCACGACGCGCCGCTGGCCGGGGACAGGCTTGTGAATGGAGAGTATGAGCCGATAGAGATAGTGAGCGAGCCTGACGGTCGTCATTGGGGATACAGCGAGGCGCTGGGGTTGGAGTTCTGGTGGGTCAAGGACGAGTCGCCGGGTGGGAATAAGGGTCTGCTGCGTTTCCGCGATCCTGTAAGCGGGGTGTTTCTACAGACGTATGAGGAGATACTGGACGCGGCTGAGTCCGAGCGAGCGGCGCGGATGTCCGCCGAAGCGCGCATGGCGGAGATGGAAGCCGAGCTGGGCCGGCTGCGAGGCGAATAGCGTTAGGATGAGTGAGAGAGGCGTGTACCCGTGACTGCCCGGAGGGAGAGGGTGGCGGTGATAGTGGACAGCGCGGCATCGGTCCCTGAAGAGTTCAGGAAGAGTCCGTTGACGCGCATCGTACCCATGCGTCTTCATATCGGGGTGGAAACGTACAGAGACGGCGTGGACATCTCACCTGCCGACTTCTACCAGGGGCAGAGGCAAAACGCGGAGGCGGTCAGCACATCGGCGCCAACGCCGGCTGACTTTCTGGACGCCTATACAGACGCTTCGGAAGTGGCTGAATCCGCGCTGACTATCCTGGTGTCCGGCACGTTCAGCGCGGCAGGCAGGTCCGCGGAACTGGCACGTCAGGAATTCAGTGAAACGCACCCGGAATTCCAGATTCGCACGCTCGACTCTCAGAGTGCGGCGGGCGGGCAAGGCTTGGTGGCGTGGGAGGCGTTGAGGACATCCCTGGCGGGCGGAGGACTGGATCAGACCGAGGCGCGCGCGCTTGAAATTCGCAGACGAGTCCGGCTGATTGCCTGTGTAGATACACTCTACTACCTGTGGAAGAGCGGACGAGTGGCGGCCATCGCTCATCTGGGAACTTCGCTGCTGAAGCTCAAGCCGATATTCGAGCTCAGGCACTCGCAGGTCCTGACCCTTGCCAAGCCGAGGACAGCTTCTCGCGCAGGCGAAAAGATGATCGAACTGATGGCGGAGCGAGTCGGCAATTCGACGGTCCACGCGATTATCATGCACGTATCGGCCAGGGAAAGAGCCCTGCTGCTGCGCGACGCGGTGGAAGAAAGATTCGACTGCGCGGAGTCATTCGTGACAGAGTTTACGCCGGTGATGGGGGCTCACATAGGGCCAGGGATGGTTGGGGCAGCCTTCTGGGCCGAGGGATAGACCAACCTAACCAGAAAAGGGGGGAAGTGGCGCGCCCGGCAGGATTCGAACCCGCGACACCTGGTTCCGAAGACCAGTGCTCTGTCCCACTGAGCTACGGGCGCTGGATTGTTAAGGCTCTGGAAGAAGCCTTTGCTCCTTCTAGTTTACCAGCCCGTCACAGAATTGGCGAAACTTCATCGAGCCAGTGTGACGTATCATCGAATCGTCAGTGAATTCCACGTCTCCCAGGTCTTCGAGGAGTTCAACGTGGGCGACGATCTCGGACAGGGCCATGAACAGGTTACCGCCAATCAGTTTGCGACGCTCGAAGATGCCCCTGGTCATCTCCTCCAGGCCGGTAGGACGGTCGTCTATGCGCTGTACGATCTGGGCGAGGCGCCGGCCGTGATGGTCTATCACCTCGGCGGCTCGTCGGACCGAAACGAAGTTGAACTTTCCGCGGTTATAGAGCCTATGCGCGGGAAGGACAGCATAGCTTTCGCCAAGGTCCAGGACCGTTTTGAGCGAGGTCATGTACGTCTTGAGCCCATAGGACTTTGACGGGTCGCTGAATCTAGCCGGTATCTCCCGGGCAACGTGGTCCGAATAGCCCGCCCTGGTCGTGGGGTGGGGTGTGATTTCGGGCAGCACGTGATCGCCCGTGAACACGACGTTGCCTAGCGTAAGGCAGATTTCGTCCGGCGAGTGACCGGGAGCGTAGATAAACTCCACGCCGCCTATCTTGTCTCCATGATCCACTTCATGGTCAACGGTCAGGCCCTTTCTCGAGTCCACATACCTCCGGTTACGAGCGGCGTAAGAGGAACTTCTTCTATCCATGTTGCCGGAAACGACACGATTCATCGCCGCGTGAATTGGCGAAGCGTCGCGGTCCTGCACTTCCCACGGGTTGTAATTTATCAGGGCGGCGTACATCTGGTGGGCCCAGAGCGCCGAGTCCGACGTTTCCATGAGTTGCGCGATGGAGCCGTCGTGATCGGAGTGTCCGTGTGTGACCACCACCCTGTCTATGTCTCTAACTGAATAGCCCACAAAGTTGAGGCAGTCTTCAAGTTCTGAGAAAGAGCCGTGGGCGCCCGGATCTATCAGGGTGACTCCTTCGCTTTCGAAGAGGTAGCACCAGGTCGGACCAGTGCGGGACGGCCAATCCTGCGGTATTCCGAGGGCATGTATCTCCTGGCCGGTATTGGTTTCCAGGCGAAGCGCCATCCGATTGCCTTGAGGGTCGCCCTCGCGCAGGACATCCACTGAGGTAAATCCAGTTGGCATTAAGAGGCACTCCTCGGAAGAGAAAAGGCAGGGTCCTTGAAAGATAACATGAGGCAAAGTGTGGGGTGAGCGAGGGGATTCGAACCCCCGATCTCCAGGGCCACAACCTGGCGCCTTACCGCTTGGCCACGCTCACCATAACTACGAAAAAATTTTATCATTCTGTGCCGAAACGGGTCAACGCGGAAGGAAGCTGGGGCAATATCCTCACACGGCGACGGCGTCTGGCGTCTCATGGGATTCCATGATCCCTTGGAAGTTCCGGCTTGTCAGAGCTTCGAGCAGTTCCGAGACGATGATGTCTTTCTTCGTATGGTGTCGGAGAGGCAGAGTCGGGTCCACGCTGTAAACGTTCCGTCGTCCAGACTTCTGTCTCGTGATATACCCTGCCCGTTCCAGGTCCGAGATAATCTTATGTACTGTTCTCTCAGTTACCTTGATCTGATCGGCTATCTCACGAGCGGTGCTGGTGGGATGGTGATATATGTAACTGAGCACGAGACCGTGGTTGGTGATGAAAGTCCACCGCGATGAAATGTTCAAGTCACTGCACCTCCGCTAGCTATGTGAATCGGTAATTATGAAAATAGTAGCATACGGCAGAAATGAATTTCCAATTTCGGTTGTCAGTAGTCAGTAATCAGTGTTTAGTTTTCAGTGTGAGACGCTGCCTCAAATCGCATGATGGACTGCCTAAACGACTATCAGGTCTGCCGGGTGCTCCGGCAGACCTGATAGCTAGGCCAGAGGGATTGACAAGCTACTCGGAGGCCAGCGATGTCGCCAGCTCGACCAGCGTACGCACAGGGACTCCGGTCGAGCCTTTCGGGTTGATTCCTTTGTCTGATGTCGTCCTGGTCGTGGCGGCGATGTCCAGGTGGGCCCACTGGGAATCGCCCGCGAACTCACCGATGATGAGCGCGCCCGTTATCGCGCCGGCGCCTCGTCCGCCGGTGTTCCTTATGTCGGCGATGTCGCTGCTGTATTCGGACTTGTATGAGGCGTATGTCGGGAGCTGCCACATACGCTCTCCGACTTTGTTCCCCGCCTCCACTACTTCGTTTACCCAGTCCTGGTCGTTGCCGAAGACGCCGGTCGCGCCGTCGCCGAGCGCGACGCCAATTGCGCCAGTGAGTGTGGCGACGTCAACGATACGGGTGACCCCTTTCTCGAGGGCGTAGCACAGCGCATCCGCGAGAACCAGGCGTCCCTCCGCGTCGGTATTGCCTATCTCGATGGTCTTGCCGTTCATGGCGGTCACCACGTCGCCGGGACGCTGCGCCCGACGGCCAGGCATATTCTCGGTGGCCGGGACGATGCCCCAGACGTTTATCTTCGGGTTGAATGCGGCTATGGCCCGCATCGCGGCGATGACGCAGGCGCCGCCGGACATATCGCTCTTCATCGTGAGCATCCCGGCCGCGGACTTGATGTCCAGGCCGCCGCTGTCGAAGGTTATCCCCTTCCCCAGCAGACCGAGGTTGTTGTCGGGGTTGTCGGGGTCGCCCTCGTGTCTAATGACGATGAACTTAGGCGGCTCCTCAGTGCCCTGGGCGACTCCCGCGAAGGAACCCATGCCCAACTCTTCTATCTCCGAGCGGTCCAGGACCGTCAGTTCCATAGATGTGCCCCGGGTGACGTCGAGCGCGATTTCGGCCATTCTCGTCGGCGTCATGATGTTGGCAGGCTCGTTTCCCATGTCTCGCGCGAGGTTGACCGCTTCCCCGATCTCCTTTCCGCATTTGACGCCGCTCTGAATCGCTTCGAT
>DAOULF010000237.1:0-4260 GCA_034420555.1 Dehalococcoidia bacterium | reverse complement strand
AACTGCGAGCGCCTTGTCGCCAAGCGTCTTGTGCGCGGCGGCGGCCAGGAATGCGCTGTCCACCCCGCCGGAGTAGGCCACGATGACGCCGTCCATCTCGCGCAGGATGGAGTGAAGGTTGTCCATCTTACGGCTGGTCGTTTGCCTGTCTATAACCTGGATTTCGGTCTGGGTGGTCATTGCTTTGTCTCCGCGGGGATTGGCTGAGTGTAGGGTACATTATACACCCTGCGAACTAGGGCGCTATCCCGATGATGACGAGCGGGACGGTTGGGATGTTGCGCCCCTGCTGCAAGATGTTGAATAAACTCACTTCGTAATATCCTTCCGATGATGACATATTCCTCTGGAGCTCCTTCATAGGCACTATCTCGACTCCCACGTCTATCATGCCAGATATATACAGCGACGGATGCTTAACGAATACGTCATGCGATACAGATTCGATGGATGCGAATTGTACTTCCACCGAGATGCGATTCTTAATGAAGTCGGTCTCGTAGTAAGAATTGATGGGTCTATGCCCAGCCGCTTCTATGGCTTTCCGTTGTTCATGCTGTGGCAGGTGAGCGATGGTTCTAAGTAATCTAGCATCAGAGGTTATGCTGAAATTCTGCCTATGATGCTTTTTCCATCCATATCGAACAAAGTTTTCTGCGATGTATTTATTCATTGCAGACGGAGCATAGCGGATAAGCCCATTTGCTCTTTTTCGAGTACAGTAGGCTTTGGCGTCCACTGACGCTATGGCATCTGTTATCTCATCCCAAATCTGTTTTTGATGTACTAACAGGAACTCTTTCCCAAACAGATGGGAATAGTCCGCCATGATCCTCATCAGTGCCCTCTGGTTTGATGACCCTATCGGTTGGTTCTGTTCTAGCTTGCCTGAAGATACTGCCGATGTTTGGCTTCTGCCCGCTACTCCTCCATCATCGCTTGGATGATTGCCTGCATCTGGCCGATGTAGCGCTGGTAGCTGCGGTTCTGGTAGCCGAGGACCTTCTGGGACTCAGCCGTGTCGTACCAGTCCACCCAGCCCGGCGTGTCGCGGTAGGTCGCCAACTCGACGGGCGCGCCCATCACCTCGAAGAAGTCCTTCGCGTAGTCCCGCCCGTATAGCTGCCAGGTCGGGCCGCCGCCGATGTTGAACACACGGTGCCCGTTGCCCGCCGCGTCCGCGGAGGCGAACAGCGCGTCCGCAACGTCGTCGCGGTGGACCATCTCGACGCGCTGGTCTTCCATGAAGGGCCACGGGTCGGGCGGCTCCAGAAAGGCAGGCACGGCTATGGCCGCTATCCGAAGCGAGATGGTGTTGGTGAGCGAGGACCTGTGGATCAGCTTCTCGCCTTCTATCTTGGAGTCGGCGTAGATGTCTATCGCGCTCTGGGGGTGAGAGGTGGTCACGGGCGGGTCTTCGGCGCTGGTGTCGCCGTAGGTGCTGATGGAAGACGTGAACACCAGCCGGGCGTCGGCATTGGCGCTCTCCATAGCGGATATGATGTTCTGAGTGCCGCTGACGTTCACGCTGAACGTGACGTCCCTGTTGCGCTCGCTGTTGGGCGGTAGGATAGCGGCTAGGTGCAGAACGGCGTCCGCGCCCTCGACGGCTTTGCGCACGCCGTCGGCGTCGGTGATGTCGCCGCGCACTATCTGGAGGCCGTCCCTGTCTTCGAGGCCGGAGAAATCCATCATGGGCAGGTCGAATACGCGAACCCCTCTGCCCGCCTTAGCGAACATCTCAACGAGCTGGCGACCGACGCTGCCCGCGCCACCGGTGATGAGTACGGGACCGCTCATGTGAGTGTGGTTCCTTTCATTCCAGCCTTCTCGATGACGTCCTGGGCGCTGGATATGAGCTTGGTTAGCTGCGGACCGAAGTCGTCCCAGTTGCCCTGCTCCTTGAGGCTGAGCAGCGCGTCGGCGTCGCGCATGGCGGTGCGGGTCGGGGGTATGGAGGGCATCGTCTTGAAGAAGAAGGTGTCGCTGATCTCGCCGAACTTCTCGACTATCTCGACGACCGAGGTCTCCCACGCCGCGTCTTGCGATCCGAGTCCGTCGGCTATCCGCTCGCAGGTCGCTATGCTCTGGTCGAGCATCTCCTGTCCTGACTGTGGCATTTTCAATCTCCTTGAGTATGTTTGTAGCTATATTTTGACGCCGATTCAGGCGCGCGTCAATCCTGGAGCGGCGTTTTGAGTGTGTATCATTCCGGTAGATTCAGGAATCACCCTCACCCTAGCCCTCTCCCTCAGGGAGAGGGGTGGGTATTGAATTGGATTAGCGGAGTCACCCCCATCCTAACCTTCCCCCGTCAAGGGGGAAGGGACTTTTACATACCTTTGTGAGTCCTGAGGGAGAGGGGATTTTGGCGCTATGGGCGATGACGACTAAGCCGATGCTGGCTGGGCGCTTTGTAGTTCGGGGGAGTCGCCTCCGAATCTGCGGATGAGTCCGATGAGCGCGTACACGACAGGGGTGTCGAGGGCGGCGAGGGCCACCTTGACGAGGTACTGTCCGACTAGCATCGTCGCTAGCACATTGCCCGGCACCGTTCCGGCGAACGCAATCGTGATGAACAGGGCGGTGTCTATGCCCTGGGACATCATGGTGGAGGCGTTGTTCCTGAACCAGAGGTGGCGTCCGTCGGTCCTTTCCTTCCAGAAGTGGAAGGCGAACACGTCGAAGTTCTGGCTGATGAGGTAGGCTACCATAGAGGCTGCGACGATGCGGGGGACGCTGCCGAGGATGAAGTCGTAGTGGTCCTGGCCGCCGTCGGCTACCCAGAAGTCGGCGCCCGGCAGTATCTTTCCGAGATAGACCATCGCCAGCATCAGTATGCTGCACCCGAAGCCGATCCAGACGACGCGGGTGGTGACTCTGCGTCCGTACAGTTCGGCCATGGTGTCGGTTATGAGGAAGGTTATGGGATAAGTGAAGGCGCTTACGGGCAGAACCCACACGTTGTCAATGAGCCAGTCGTCGGGGATTATGGGAACGCTGAATGAGAAGAGCTTTATGGCGATGATGTTGGCGATGACAAGGGTGGTGATGAAGGCCATGGCCAGGGCGGTGAGAATCAATGCTCTATACCTCGCTCGAGAGAAGTAGGTTCATATATTTGGATTTATAACGCAACAGGTGGCTTCTGGTGGGTTGACAGGTGGGGCAACAGGTGAAAAAGTCACCAGCATCAATCTGCAAATCACCTGCATTAGCTACGGGGGATTTTTCTCTGGCCCGTGATTTCCATTAACATAATTCCCAGTTTATAGTTATCAGTCATCAGTTTCGATGGGCACATTGTAGCGCATAATGGGTATTCTTGTATAGCGAAAAGGGAAACTTATATGAGACATGAACAAGCGTGTACCATCCTCATCTCAGCCCTCATCGCCGACCGCGCTTGCTGCTGCTATCCTGCTTGTTTCTCCCGTCGCGCGCGGATCTAGCGATCTTCAGGGTCGAAGGGCTGGCCGTCAACGAGGACCTGCTTGATGACGGCGCTGCCGGAGGCGCTCAGCGATACTACCACCTTTACGTCCCGCGCTCGTTCGACGATGTGGCCGGTACCTTCAGGAACGAAGAACGTGCCGATGCCAAAATCCATCCGGCGCCGATCTGTGACGCGGCCACGGATAAAGACGTCGGGGGGCTCGGGTTCCCATGAGGAATAGTGGTACGCACACCAGACCTCGCCACACTCCTGGAGCGTAACGTAAACCACACTGCCCTCGGGCTCGTCCCTCATCCTCTCAGGCAACCGGGCGATTTCGTAGTCCAAAATGGCGTAATCACCCTGCAACAGTGAGCGCGGATCAACGGGAACCGTTTGCAGGATGACCTCTCGCCCCTGCGTCAACGCAACCTGCCGCGCGCCGGCGAACATGACAAGACCGACAACCTGAGCGGCCACCACGGCAAAGAACAGTATCATCATACGCCGGCTCATACTTCCGCACCCTCCCGTCGTACCCGTCCCACCAATCGTCTTCGCAGGTACTCCATTCCGAACCCGCCTGCCAGAAGGATGACCCCGGCCACGATGAACGCGACGGACTGGCCCAGCAAACCAAACCCGAATTCAAAGTAGCGGGTGAACAGGGTAATGGAAAAGATCGTTACCGCCAGGTTGATGAGCCAGGCACGGTTCCAGCGATAACCGGCCGCGATCATCGCCAGCGCTCCGGCCAGCATCAGGAGGTTGAACACCCACCACAGCCATTGGCCGCCGAACGCCAGGCCCAGCCACATCGCGGC
>DAOULF010000236.1:0-6294 GCA_034420555.1 Dehalococcoidia bacterium | reverse complement strand
ATTTCTACACTTACCTCACAGGCATGAAGGTGAAGTCCATCATCACGGACCCGGCGCCGGGCGACCAGGTTCCGGTCGGGGACTACGTGGTGTCGGGCGCGGCCTGGTCAGGTGAGAGCGATATTACGCGGATAGAGGTCAGCGTGGACGGCGGGGAGTCCTGGACGGACGCGCGGGTGACCGTACCTCGAAGTGGCTACTCATGGACGCGCTGGGAGTGCGACTGGTCAATCTCGGCGGCGGGTAACTACGTGCTAATGTCGCGGGCCACAAACGACAGAGGAGAGACGCAGCCTATGGAGTTCCCGAACAAGTGGGACGGCATGGGCTATGGCAATAACATGGTGTTCAGGCACGACGTGGAGGTCGTGTAGTCTGAAACGAAATTTGAAGGAGAATTGGATGCCGATACTGGATAAATCAGGGACGGATATGACCGAGATGTACACGGGCTTCAAGCGGTGGTCGGTGGTGGATGGGACGCGAGGCTCGACGCAGTTGAGCGTCGCCGAGGTGCTGATGGAGCCGGGTTCCTCGCCTCCGCTTCACGCTCACCCGACGGAGGAGACTATATTGATCGCGGAGGGTGAACTGGAAGCGTATATCGGGGATGAGACGCAGATAGTTACCGCGGGACAGTTCGTGTTGGCTCCTCCGGGGGTGAAGCACGGGTTTTCTAACAAGTCGGGCAAGCCGGCGCTGATATACGGGATTCACCCGACTCCCGCGGTTCAGACTGAGTGGGACGCGGAGTAGCGAATTGGGTCAGCGAAAAGTGGTAGGCATAGGCTCAGCAAGTGCTGTCCACAAAGGACACAAAGCTACACAAAGGCATTGGATAGCCGGGCCATCCATACGCTGATAACGCTAGATACCAACCAAAGTTTTGAGTTATGCGGGGCAGTCGGGTAGGCTGCCCCGTTTGGTTTTGGATGGCGCGGGCTTAGTCGCGGTAGCGGCGGCCCAGGTCGGTGGCGTCGAATAGCTGGCCGTCGCGTATCTCTTTTACCTCGTCGGCCATTTCGAGCAGGGTGGAGTCGTGGGTGGCGGAGACGACGCTGATGCCCCGGTTCTGGACCATCTCCTTGAACAGGCCGAAGATGGAGCGGGCGTTGTTGGAATCAAGTTCGCCAGTGGGTTCGTCAGCCAGGATGAGCGGTGGCTCGTTGACGATGGCGCGGGCTATGGCGACGCGCTGCTGTTCTCCGCCGGATAGTTCGTAGGGTCTGTGCTTGGCCCTGTTCCAGAGTCCGACTATCTCCAGGGCCTCGCGGGTGCGCTCCTCTCGGTCGCGCGTTCCGATACCGGCTATCCTGAGTGGAAGTTCGACGTTCTCGAATGCCGAAAGCAGGGGAAGCAGTCCAAACGACTGGAACACGAAGCCGATCTTGTGGCGGCGCAGTTCGGTCAGGTCGTGTTCCCCCATCTCGGCGATGTCGCGGTCCTGGAACATGACTTTGCCGGAGGTGGGCTTATCCAGTCCGGCGAGTATATTGAGCAGCGTGGTCTTGCCCGACCCCGAACGTCCGACCACGGCGATGAACTGTCCAGGCATTACGGTCAGATCAATACCCCTCAGCGCGCTGATTTCCTCCGAACCAAGTGTGTATGTCCGGCGGAGGTCCAAGGTGGTTATGAGTGGCGGGACTCTGCTCATGTATCTAGTCTCCGGGCCTTATGGTGACAGTGCCGTCTTCTATCTGGACGCGAGCCTTTTCGCCGATGTTGAGTTGTTCGAGCAAGTCTCTAGGGATCTGGACTCGCCCGTTGTTGTCAACAAGCACGAACTCCTCAAGCGGCTGTTCGGTCTCGACCTCTCCGCTGATGCGCTGGTAGGTCACCCTGCGACGTATCTCGGTGGACATCTTGCCGTCGCGGATCATCACTACGCGGCCGACCTTGTAGGCAATGTCGGGGTCGTGGGTGACGATGAGTATGGTGGTGCCCATTTCGGCGTTGACTGTGCCGAACAAGTCGAGTATCTCGGCGGCGGTGGCGTCATCGAGTTCGCCGGTGGGTTCGTCGGCCAGCAGGAGCGGCGGCTTGTTGGCCAGGGCTACGGCGATGGCGACGCGCTGCTGCTCTCCGCCGGACAGCTTTTCGGGCGTGTGATCGAGCCGGTGTCCGAGACCCACGAGATCGAGAAGTTCCTCGGCTCTCTCGCGTCTCTCTCCTCCGGGTGTATTGGTAAGCATCATGGGGAGTGAGACGTTCTCCAGAGTGGTGAGATACGGGAACAAATTCCGGCTGGTCTGCTGCCAGATGAAGCCGATGTCATTGCGCCTGTACTCTTCGATGTCGCGTCCGCCCATTCTAAGGAGGTCCTTGCCGCCGACCGTCACGTTGCCCGCGGAGGGGGCGTCGTAGCCAGCGAGGATGTTGAGCAGGGTGCTCTTGCCGCTGCCGCTTGCGCCGACGATGGCGACTACCTCGCCCGGCTCGACTGCCAGATCAAGTCCCCTGAGCGCGACGACTTCGAGGTCGGCGATCTTGTAGATCTTGAACACGTCCTGGCAGAAGACGTAGTAGTCGCTGGCGCTGGTCATGTAGGACTCTCCGGGCGTAGGTTTCGGGTCGGTCAGTCGTGTCCTCGTTGCCTATACAGTATAGACTATCCGTGAGCGCGCTGTATGCCGGGATAGAAGCATCACAAAAGTGGCGCGCAACAGCATATCCGATTCTATGCACGAAGGGCACGAAGTGACACAAAGATACTGGGTATTGGATACTACACTGGACACGCACCATATATTTGACGCTTCCTGCCGGGATGCGTAAGTATGACGGCGGCGCGGGGCGTGATATGATAGTCGTCGAGATAAGGGGGTGCGACATTGTCGGGCACGTTCGCTTTGGGTAGGCTGTTCGGCGTCGTGGTGAGGATCCACTTCTCGTGGCTGTTCATCTTCGCGTTGATTGCGTGGTCGCTTGCGTCGTCCTGGCTGCCGTCACAGTATTTGGGATGGAGCAGGGGGCAGTACTGGGCGGTGGGCATAATAGGCAGCGCGCTGCTGTTCGTATGCGTGTTGATTCACGAACTGAGCCACTCGCTGGAGGCGATACGGCGGGGGCGCAAGGTGCGAAGCATTACGCTGTTCTTCCTGGGGGGCGTCTCGGAGATAGAGGATGAATCGAAGTCGGCGGGCGAGGAGTTCTGGGTATCCATCGTGGGGCCGCTGACCAGCCTGGCGCTTGGATTTCTATTCTGGCTCATGTATCTCAACTTCCGATCCGGCGCCGGCCAAGTAGCTGCGCTCTTGCAGTACCTGATGGTAGTGAACCTGGCGATAGGAGTGTTCAATCTCATACCTGCCTTTCCGCTTGACGGAGGCAGGGTGCTGCGCGCGCTGGTATGGAGGGCGACGGACAGTCAAGAACGAGCGACACGGGTGGCGAGTGTCACAGGGTCGGTTCTTGGGTTCGGACTGATAGGGCTGGGCATCGTGTTCGTGTTCACCAACAGCCTGGTTTCGGGGATATGGCTCGTGTTCATCGGCTGGTTCATCCAGTCGGCGGCGTCCTCGGTCCGGCGCGAGTCGGCGGACCGGCTGGTCGTGTCGGGGCGGACCGTGGGGGAAGCGATGGATGAGTCTTTCCCGCAGGTCTCTCCCGGGATGACAATCCAGACGCTGATAGACGAACACATCTCCAGGGGCTTCGAGCGGGCCTACCTGGTAGTGCTCGGCGATACATTCCAGGGCCTGATTACGGCTACGGACGTGCGCAAGGTTCCCATGGAACAGCGGGGCAGCACGTGGGTATCGGCGGTGATGACCAAGTCGGAGGACGTGATAACTCTGACGCCGGAGGCGCCGCTCGAGGAAGGGCTGCGGGTTCTGGCCCAGAAGAACATTCACCAACTGGTGATCATGGATTCGGGAGTGCCGGTGGGGCTGCTGACACGCGCGGGCGTGTTGAGGGTCATGGAAGTAGCGGAGCTTCTGCCGAGGGAGCGGTCGGAAGATGGGCCGTGATTGGCGGTGGATGGGCTAATGGGCCAGCGCGTCGCCGAGTGAGCGCGCGAATTCGGCGCGCTGCCACCGCCGGATGACCGGGGAGCGCAGCTCTGTATCCAGTTCTTTGGGAGACTTGGCTATTGCTTTCAGGCTTTGCATAGGCCATATCAGGGCGGGGTCAAGCCCAAGCGAACTGCCCTGGGCAGCTCTCCATTTCTTCAGTCTGTCCAAGTGTCGAGATGCCTCGGCCTGTTGCGCCTTTGACAGGCTCGCTCCTGGCCTCCTGATCCTGGGTCGCCTTACCGGATCGGCCTTCTGTCCTTTGCGGATCGCGTCTCTGAGGCCGGAGGCGAGTCTGCCGTGGGCGAATCTGCCCAATCCGCGCACCTTTTCAGGCTGGAGTCGGGATTTGCGGCGAGCGATACGAGGGCGGCGTCGGGAATGACGCGGAAGTGGGGCCTGCCTACTCTCAGCGTGTGAATTTCGCGGTAGGCGACCAGGGACTTGAGGATCGCGAGGCCGCGCTGGTCCAGATGCCTGGAACCCTTGACCCTGAAGACGGCGGTTTCGGGGTCGGGCGGTTCGTACCGGATGGCGGCGATGCGCCCGGATTCTTCGGCGACCCATTCGAGACGTCCGAGACTGGATAATTTCTTTTTCAATGTGTCGGCCAGTTCGAGCAGATAGTGTACGTCATCGGCGGCGTAGTCGAGGAACTTGGGCTTGAGAGGGCGGATGGTCCAGTCGGAGCGCTGGAGTTTCTTGCTCTTGTTGATAGAGACGCCGAGCGAGGATTCCAGGACGGTGGCGAGCCCGAGGCGATCCATGCCGGTGAAGGCGGCGGCGATGCTGGTGTCGAAGAGGGAGGTCACGCGGAAGCCCCAGTCTCGGTCGAGGCTTCGTATGTCGTGGTCGCCGGAGTGGAGTATGACTTCGACGCTCTTATCGGCGAGCAGGTCGCCGAGGGGAACCATGTCGTCGAGCGCGAGGGGGTCAACGAGGAATACCTGTCCGGCGGGTGTGGCTATCTGGATGAGGCAGACGCGCTCGGGGTAGCGAAAGAAGCCGTTGGTCTCGAGGTCGAGGGCGATACGGGGCTGTGCTCGGAGCGTATCCACTACGCTGAGGAAGCGGGACTGGTCTTGTATGAGCTGGGGGTGTGTGGTGGTGACGGGGTGCCTCCTGGGGGCAGTCGGGGTTGAATTCCGGCGGTCTTATATATCTTCGTTTATGTTTTCAGGTCGTCGTGCAGATGGGCTGCTGGTGGCTCTACAGGCGGCTGCTGGTGGGGCCTGGTACCTGCATCTGGCCTGTATCCACCATAATTTGTAGCTAAGTGGCAGGAAATTTTTTTCTGCCGGATTTTGCGTATATATTGTGATTTATGATCATCAGGGCCAAGTTGCTTGTTTCCGGCGTTCGGTCAAGAGCCCAGCGCTGACGAATGATGGAGGTATTGTAGCGAATGTAGTACAGATGTACAAGGGTCGTGGAACGGGAGGTGCTCATGGTACGCGCTGGCAGTGCCTGCTTACGGGTGAGGCAGGTTAACCACGAGGGTTGCCCCTACGTGGCGCGAGATTAACTGTAACTACCTGGTGATAGTGGAGTCGGTAATGCGAACCGTGTAATGGAAGACTTCGTTGAGGAAGTCAATCCAATCCTCGCCATCGTGGGCAAGATTATCTAGGAGAAAGACTTTAGTGACGCCCATGTTTTCGAGTCGAGATTCCATTTCGGGAGTTATGACACCAGCGACCAGCATATTCACACATCCTGGAGGAGTTTCCTCAAAACTCTTCTGCATCGCGCCAAGACGCTCAAGCGCGCCCGCCGGATCTTTTCCTCCTTTTATCTCTATCGTGGCCACTATTTGCGCTGTATCGTTTAGATCTTGCCGGAATAGGATGTCAGGCTCGGAGCCATAACGCATTGAGTAGCCATTGGATAGCTGGAACTCGGTCTCTGCATCGTTACGTTCGACGATTAGCTGATGGCTTGCCAGCCAATTTTTGATTCGGTTTCTGATCAGGTCCTCAGCATCTCGGCCTATGATATTTCTGAAAGTTCCATCCAGTCCAATTCCCATGGTGGCGATGATGTTCCTGTAACCGTTTTCGAGCGTCCAATCGGACGCTCCCTCGATTATGGACGATATGACCGCGTTGTAAAGACGCGCTACATCCTTGCTTCGTGGTTCCGGTATGGGAGTCTTTCTTGTCCCGTCTTCCCAGGAATCCACCGAACCGGCGATGTCCGTGACTCGTTTGCGGGGCAGCAGCGCAAGCCCCCGGTAGTATTGGGATACCGTTGGGTGTTTCCGCAGAAGCTCAGGATG
>DAOULF010000235.1:0-6923 GCA_034420555.1 Dehalococcoidia bacterium | reverse complement strand
GAGGCGCATGGCGAATCTGTGGCAACCTTTCTGTTTGGTACCAAAAAGATGCCACATAGCCATGCGCTTTCCAAGTTCTTACCTGTCTAACCCCTTTACATACCCCTCTCAGCTCCCCCAGGGAGAGGGCTGGGGTGAGGGTGAAATGCCTACCCCTCCCAGCCCTTTACGGGTGAAGGCTCAGCCTTCCTCGTTCCTCACAGTATTCGTCAGCGTGCCTATCTCCGCTATCTCCACGTCCATCACGTCGCCGTCGTGAACGTCGCCTGGCGCGCCTGGAGTTCCCGTCATCACCACGTCGCCCGGATTGAGCGTTAGCACGCGGGTCACGAACTCGATAATCTCCGGGACGCCATACAGCAGGTCGCTCGTGACCTGTTCCTGCACCACCTCACCGTTGATCCGCCCGATCAGCCT
This sequence comes from Dehalococcoidia bacterium, assembly GCA_034420555.1. Taxonomy (GTDB): domain Bacteria; phylum Chloroflexota; class Dehalococcoidia; order Lucifugimonadales; family UBA1123; genus VXRN01. Next base: position 6,506 of record DAOULF010000235.1, on the reverse strand, counting down.
AAGCGCGGACGGGTCCAGGCCGGACACGATGAACGGGCCGAGCGGCGTGAATGTGTCAGAAGACTTCGCCCTCCACCAGGACAGGTCATTCGCCTGCCAGTTGCGCGCGCTCATGTCGTTGCCGCAGGTATAGCCGAGGATGTGGTCGAGTGCGTCCTCTTTGGATACCCGCTTGGACTTCTTGCCGATGACCAGCGAAAGCTCGGCCTCCGGCTGCACGGTGACTCCCTCTTCGAGCGCCTCTCTTGGGATGATCACGTCGTCACCTGGGCCGACGACGGACGAAGTAGTCTTGAAGAACGGCTCCGGTACGCTGGGCGGCGTTCTGTCTCCAAGGTGGCTGCGGTAGTTCAGACCGATGGCGACCACCTTGTTCGGGACCACCGGCGCGAGCAGTTTCACATCGTCCAGCGAGTGGCTGTGGTCGGTAACTTCGTGGTCTTCGTATGGGGCAGCGGTTATCTGCTTGACGGTACTCCCCTCGACCACTCCGTAGGCAACCTCTCCGTGCGCGAGAAATCGGGCATATTTGGTCATTGTTCCTGCATCTCCCTGTATTAAGATTCCTTATATAGCTGACCGTTACGACGGACCTGTATCAACTTAAGTCGGCGCTGACTGTGGCGCGAAAGTCCCTTCCCCCTTGACGGGGGAAGGTTAGGATGGGGGTGTCTCCTTCCACCCATCAAACTTGATACAACATCCGTTACAGCCACAGTTTAACCCAATAACGCCGCGCGTTGTAAATACGGAATTGTCAAGAGTATAATGTCTGGCATAGCTTCAGACCAAAACTATATCAGCACGGAGGCCCGCAATGGCGACTATGACGATGGATACTGGAACCGAGACTGGAACATGGAGAGTCAAGGCGGGACTTGCCCAGATGCTCAAGGGCGGCGTCATCATGGACGTGGTGACCGCCGAGCAGGCGAGAATCGCCGAGGACGCGGGCGCGGTTGCCGTCATGGCACTGGAGCGCGTTCCCTCCGACATTCGCGCGGCAGGCGGCGTGGCCCGCATGTCCGACCCCACCAAGGTCGCGGAGATCGTTGACGCGGTGACCATTCCTGTCATGGCGAAGGCGCGCATCGGTCATTTCGTCGAGGCGCAGGTTCTCGAAGCGCTCGGCGTGGACTACGTTGACGAGTCCGAAGTCCTGACTCCCGCCGACGAGAACAATCACATCAATAAGAACGACTTCAAGGTCCCCTTCGTCTGCGGCGCGAGAGACCTGGGCGAAGCCCTTCGCAGGATTGGCGAGGGCGCGGCCATGATACGCACCAAGGGCGAAGCAGGTTCCGGCAACATCGTCGAGGCCGTGCGCCACGCGCGCAGAGTGCTCGGCGAGATTCGCCGCATCCAGAACATGGACGATGACGAACTCATGGCGACCGCCCGCGACCTCCGCGCTCCCTACGAACTCGTCAAGGAAGTGCATGAAAGCGGCGTTCTGCCAGTCGTGAACTTCGCGGCGGGCGGTGTTTCCACTCCCGCCGACGCAGCGCTCATGATGCAGCTTGGAGTGGACGGCATTTTCGTCGGCTCCGGCATATTCAAGTCCGAGCGTCCCGACCTCATGGCAGACGCCATAGTCAAGGCCACCACCCACTACCAGGACCCGGTGATGATCGCCGATGTGTCCAAGGGACTGGGAGACGCGATGCCCGGCCTGAACCTGTCCGATATGCCCGACTCAGAGCGTCTGGCCATCAGGGGCTGGTAAGAATTGACTACGGTAGGTGTTCTCGCTATACAGGGCGACTTCGCCGAGCATCGGGCCGCGCTGGAAAAGCTCGGCGTCGAGGTGCGCGAAATCCGCCTCCCGGAGCAGCTCGACGAGGTTGATGGGCTGATTATCCCGGGTGGCGAGAGCACCACCATCGTACAGCTAATAGACATCTACGAAATGCGTGACAAGCTGCGGGAACGCATCATGTCCGACAAGATGCCCACTTGGGGCACCTGCGCGGGCATGATAGTCATGGCTGGCGAACTCACCGACCACCGCCCCGAACCGCTGCATCTCATGGACACCAACGTCAGCCGGAATGCGTTCGGCAGGCAGGTGGACAGTTTCGAGGCAGACCTCGATGTCGCCGGAATAGACGGGCCTCCCTATCGTGCGGTCTTCATACGCGCCCCCGTATTCAACTCTGTCGGCGAGGGCGTGGAGGTCCTGTCCGAGTTGGAGGACGGCAGGCCCGTCGCGGTACGCGAAGGCCACATGCTGGCGACCGCCTTCCACCCCGAACTCACCGACGACCAGCGAATGCACAAGCTGTTCGTCGGCATGGTCGAAGAGGGCAAGCAGTGACGGAGGCCGACTCACGAGCCTCGGAAACTCCAACGTGAGAACTCTTGAGCCGCTGGACATCGTCCGGTGCCTCGCCGTGGGCATGAGCGGATACCCAAACCTCGCCATTACGCCCACCGCAATCTGCAAGCCCCAACCCTTCTTGACCTTCCTGACCGGCGCTTGGCGCAGCCGCTTTCAGCCCCACTCCAGCGAAGGAGCGCTGGTCAGCCTGGACACGGGAAGCCCCCAAGCGGTAGCCGTCTGTCGTCCCAGGTCCGGCATGAAAAGCTGGGAAGTCTCCCACCTGTACGCGGCTCCCAACTCCGGCGATGCGCTGATCGCGCTGCTGGAGCAGGCGGCGGCCCTGTCCGCGCGCGGCGGAGCGGAACGGGTATTCCTCAGAGTCCAGGCGGACAGCGACATCACCACAGCGGCCAGACGAGCGGGCTTCTTCCCCTGCTGCCGCGAAACGCTCTACCGCAGACAGTCTCCGGTCTCGGAATCGAGGAGGGGCCTGTTCGACACGGACGCTCACTCTACCAAGCGCGGCCCTGAACACGACCACGCGCTGTTCCGACTCTACAACCAGACCACTCCGCTCAAGGTCAGACAGCTTGCGGGTATGACACTCGACCAGTGGAATGACTCACGCGAACGGCCAATCGGACGTCGCAGGGAGCGCGTAGTTGAAGTGGATGGCGCCGTGAGAAACTGGCTTGCCACCTCGCTCAAGTCAGGTGTAGGACAGGTAGAATTGACTCTGCACCCGGACTACGCTTCCCTTGTGCCCGATATAGTTGACTTCGCGCTGCGCTCTCTGGTGAAGGCCAAGAGCATAATCGCGGTTGTGCCGGAGCACACCCCACTGCTGGGCGGGGCGTTGGAGGAGCGCGGATTCAGTCCCGAAGCCGAGTTCGCGGTGCTGGTAAAGTCAACCACGCGCATGGCCAGGCAGCCGGTCGCTGCTCCCACGTCGCTCGCCGCCGAGTAAGCTAGTACCAGAACCACATGAATATGTCATACTCCGGTAGCTAACCGTCATTCCCGCGAAAGCGGGAATCCAGGGGTGGGGTCCATGCCTATAACTGGCAAAACTAACTGGACGCTGTACTAGTCCCCTCCCCCTCGACGTGCTCACAAGGGCAGGCTAAAGCCCCTTCCCCCGTCAAGGGGGAAGGTTAGGATGGGGGTGAATCGCAGGCGAGAGTAAAAGCGCTCGATCAAACCCCATAGCGCCCCTGCGTCAAACGACGCTCAATCTGCTCGGACACCGACTCGACAAGCGTGTCCGCGACCGGGCCAAGCAGCCTGGCGCGCAGACCGCGCGGCGGTCGCAGGTAAACCGGACGCTTGGGTATTCCCGCGGCCTCCGCCGCCAGTTCCAGCGCGCGGTCCAGGTCTCCGAGTTCATCCACCAGGCCCGCTTCCAGGCCGCGCGGCGCCAGATACACCTCGCCGGTAGCCAGTTCCTTCACACGCTCTGCATCCAGGTCGCGGCTCTCAGATACTATCTCGACAAACGAATCGTAGCTGTCGTCTATGAGCTCCTGGATCTTCTCGTCCTCCTCCGGGGTTATCTCGCGCCAGGGAGCGCCAAGGTCCTTGAACTTGCCGCTCTTGTTCACGTTGACGCCTATGCCCGCGCGCTCCAATAGCTGTTCCAGCGCGGGCCGGACGGATATGACGCCGATGGATCCGACTATCGCGCCGGGCGCGGCGACTATCCTGTGAGCGGCGCAGGCAATCATATACGCGCCCGACGCGCCCACTCCACGAATGCAGGCCACCACCGGCTTACGCCCGGCGATGCGCTTGACAGCGCGGTAGATATAGTCGGAGGGCGACGCAGAGCCTCCGCCGGAGTCTATATCCAGCACCAGCGCGCGAAAGCTGGTATCTTCGCGCACCCGGTTCAGTATCTTCTCTATCTCGGGCGACTTGACGCTCGCTCCGATTGTGCCGTGAATCTCCACGACCGCTATCTTGCTTCTCTTCGCCATTACGATTGCCATGTCTTCTGTCCCTCTCGTCGCCGGACGACCCTTTAGATCAATGTAAGTCGAAACTACGTCTCCATTCCATATCCCCTCATCCCCCACTGTCATTCCCGCGAAAGCAGGAATCCAGGGGTGGAGGGCGGCCCACCCAGCTATGAATTCGCCCATCTACTCATTTACCCAGACCTCCGTGACTAAGCGGAACAGGGTTACGCAAGAGTCTCCGAAAGCGGGAACCCCGAAGGGCTCGCCGCTCGGCAATCCACTTCCCCAACAGAATAAGTCCTGTCTCTATCTACCCCGACTTGTGAGCGTTCGCGCTCAGCATCGCCGGGTTCCAGTTGGGGTTTATGACGTTCCATGGAAGTACGCCGCAGCGTTCCGCCCACTGGTCATACAGGCCCTCCAACTCGCGCGCCTTGGACGCATTCCTATTGTACAGGTCGTTGAGCTCGGTGCGGTCCTGTTCCATGTCATAGAGCTCCCACCTCTCGCCGACGGCCGAGACCAGCTTCCACTGTCCCTGGCGAACCGCCCTGCTTCCCTCGTGCTCCCAGAATATTGGCTGTTCCCGGCTCCATTCGCGGCTGTCTATCGCGGGCAGCATACTCTCGCCTTCGAGGGTCATCGTGGGCTGACCGGCGCGCTCCGCCGGATGGTAGGCGCAGGCGGCGTCCAGGCAGGTCGGCATTATATCTATCAGATGCGCCGGTGAGTGTACGATCCCCGGCTCGGTTATCCTGTCGGGCCAGCTCATTATGAACGGCATGGATATGCCCCCCTCGTGAGTCCAGCGCTTGAACCTGCGGAAAGGCGTGTTGGATGCGTTCGCCCACGGCAGATCATAGCTCATGAACGTCTGCGCGCCACCGGGCCGCATCCCTGGAATGTTGCCCACTTGAACGGCGCTCCCATCCGGCAGGACGCCGCCATACCGCGCGGGCTGCGGCATACTGCCGTCCTCCGCTAGAAACTCCGCGCATCCCCCGTTGTCGGACAGGAACATGATGAGCGTGTTGCCGTCCATCCCCCTGGAGCGCAGCGCGTCCAGTATCCTCCCCACGCCTTGGTCGAGTCGGTCTATCTGCGCGGCGTAAACCGCCATGCGGATGTCCTCCCAGTCGCGGTCCGGGGCACTAGTCCAGGGACGGCTGCTATCGTCGCGCGGGGAGATGTCCCACTTCTCGTCCAGTATGCCCATGCCCTTGAGCTCTTCGTGCCTGCTCGTTCGCAGGTAGTCCCAGCCACGGCGGTACTGCCCCTCGTAGCGAGCGATGTCCTCTTCCAGCGCGTGCAACGGCCAGTGCGGAGCTGTGTACGCCACATACATGAAGAACGGCGCATCGCCTTCAGCGGCCTCGCCAACCATCTTCACCGCGTTGTCGCTGATAGCGTCGGTGAGGTAGAAGTCGTCCAGGTCGTCGAGCGGGACGAGCGTCTCCTGGTCCATCAGCGTCTTCGGATAGTAGAAGTTGCCTGCCCCGGTGAGGATGCCATAGTAGCGGTCGAAGCCGCGCTGGGTCGGGATGGGATGATCCGGCGTGCCGGGAGTCCAGCTATCCGGGTCGGACAGGTCGTAGTCGCCGCCCACGTGCCACTTGCCTGACATGAAAGTCGAGTACCCCGACGCCCTCAGCGACTCCGCGATAGTGACGCAGTTCTCTTTCAGGTATCCCTGATATTCGGCGACACCCAGATTGGCCACCATGTGCCCGACCCCGGCCTGCTGGGGATTGAGACCTGTGAGAAGCGCGGCCCGCGACGGACAGCAGCGCGCCGAGTTGTACATCTGCGAGAACCTGAGCCCGTTGTAGCCGAGCGAGTCCAGGTTCGGCGTGCGGATCTCCGAGCCGAAGCATCCGATGTCCGAGTAGCCCATGTCGTCGGCCAGTATCACGATTATGTTGGGTCGCTGGGTAGAATCGGCGGGCATGAAAGCGTCTCCATAGAACAAAATAGTCGCCGGACAGTTCGCGTTCGACCGGCGACTATTATCCTAACCCTTTGACAGCCATATTGTCAGCTCGTGAACCAGGGCCATTCAATCATCTGAAACGCAGGCCGGATTCGTTCCCTCTCCCTCTGGGCTGAGAGGGGTAGGCATTGAGTATTTCAGGTATATTCATGGTATATGAGCTTCATGTCAGGCGGAGTTTCGGGCCAGGGTTCAGGGAGGAGCCATACTCTTCGCCACAGTCTGCCCCTGCTCA
>DAOULF010000234.1:0-8726 GCA_034420555.1 Dehalococcoidia bacterium | reverse complement strand
CCCCATACCTGTTCCAATGGAATCTGTGGTCTATGCTTGATGGGCCACGAAGCCCAACGGCTCCTTCAGGCACTGGTTCGTCAATTGCAATATATTGGTCGGGGAATGCTTCTCTGAGTCTGTTCAAAACCATTATCCTTTTCTCCTTCTTGTCAGTATCCTCGCTATCTGACCACCTTAATCAAACGGAACCCGTCCACGATAGTCACGGACTATCACTTCCTTCAGACAGACTGGCCAAATTCTCTTTTAGCCCACCAGCACCATGTGGACTTCGCCCGGCCCGTGTACGCCGGTTATCAGCTTGTACTCGATGTCGGCTGAGCGGCTCGGCCCGGTTATCAGGTTCATGTAGCTGCCCAGGTTGCCGTTTATGAAATCATCACGCCTGAGCGTGAAGAGTTCATCGAGGCTGGGGAGTACCTGACCTCTCTCCACCAGCGCGATATGCACGGGCGGCAGAAGCGAGACGAGTCTGCTGACCCCGACGCGGGGTATGATGACGCAGGTGCCGGTCTCGGATATGGCGTAGTCAACGCCGGTCACCCCGATGTCGGATGCCTCCATGACCGTTCTGAGCCTGGCGCGGTCCTGGGCGTCCTTGCCTTCGGATTCGTGTCCCAGCGCGACCGGTTCGGCCCGCATCCCTACCTCCGACAGCGCGTCCAGGGGCAGCGCGTCCCTCACCACCTGGTGGAGCGAATAGACCAGCGACCGCGCCTCTATCTCTCGCGCGGTCTCCAGTACATAGTCTCCGGCAGCTTGGGCGTTTGGAACGCGAGTCACCTTCCAGCCCGACGTCTCGGCCACCCGCGCCAGCACGGACATGAGATTGTCGGCGTCACGGGAGATCAGTTCGCGCACCATCTCTACGCGGCGGTCAAGCTCATCGGGTGGGCCCGCGCTGTGGGGAGTCTCCGATACCGGGACTTCCAATGGCGTCGAGCGTCCGAGCGCGCCGCGTATGTTCGCCAGAAAGTCGTCCCGTTCGCTCATTGGTCTTTCATCTCGCGCCACCGTGATCTGAACGGCTTGGCGGCGGTCGGAAAGTCCCGATGCTCAGTCCAGCCGGAGAGCGGCCCTGGCAAGCTGGATACCTTCCCGTCCTTCGACAGAACAGACTGTCCCAACCTCGCCACCAGATTCGACGCCCGCATCGCGCCGTCCGACGACACCGACGCTCGCCAGCCCTTCATCGCCGCGCTCTCGGCGGCGGACGCGCTTCGCTGGTCTGGGTAGTTGTCGCCCTGTGTCAGTTCCTTGCGAAGGTATAGCAGCATCCTGGGGATGTCTATCTGCACCGGACACGCCTCCTTGCACGCGCCGCAGAGAGTGGAGGCGTAGGGCAGGTCCTTGGCGTCCGACAGCCCGGTGAGCATCGGGGACACTATGGCCCCGATTGGCCCCGGGTACACCCAGCCGTAGGCGTGGCCGCCCACCTTCCTGTATATCGGGCAGGCGTTCAGGCACGCGCCGCAGCGCAGGCAGAAGAGCGCCTCGCGCAGGTCCGGGTCGGCCAGAAGGCGGGAGCGTCCGTTGTCCACGATGACCAGGTGGAACTCCTCCGGACCGTCCTCTTCGTATTCGCGGCGTGGACCGGTGACCGTTGTCACATAGCTGGAAAGCATCTGTCCGGTGGCCGAGCGTATCAGCAGGCGCAGGAATACGCTGAGGTCTTCTATCGAGGGAATCACCTTCTCCATGCCCGATATGGCGACGTGGACTTTGGGCATGGAGGTACACATCCGCCCGTTGCCCTCGTTGGTGACGAGTGTTACGGTTCCGGTCTCGGCCACCAGGAAATTCGCCCCGGATACGCCCATCCCGGCCTCCATGAACTTCTGTCGCAGTTGCACTCGCGCCTCGCGTCCCAGGTCCTCGATATCCTCGTAGTACGGCGACCCCAGCATCTCTGTGAACAGTTGCGACACGTCCTCGCGCGACTTGTGTATCGCGGGCGCGATTATGTGGAACGGCGTGTCCCCCGCAAGCTGGACGATGTACTCGCCCAGGTCCGTCTCGACCGGCTCGATGCCCTCCGCCTCCAGTCTTTCGTTCAGCCCCATCTCCTCCGACAGCATGGACTTGCTCTTGATAACCATGTCAACGCTGTGCTTGCGGGCTACACCGGCAACGTAGTCCGAGGCGGCCTGCGCGTCCCGAGCGAAGTAAACGTGTCCGCCCGCGCGCTCGACATTGCGCGCCAGCATTTCGAGATAGTAGTCCAGGTTCTCGATGACGTGCGCCTTGATGCGCCGTCCGACATCGCTCAGTTCCTGCCAGTCCGACGTGGCCGCCGACGCGGTCAGGCGCGCGCTGTGGAAGCCTGAGTACAGCCCTGCGAGATTCTTCTGCACGTTGGTGTCGGCGAGCGCAGACGCCGAGTTCTGCCTGAACTGCCTGGTCTGAGTCTCCATCTATCCCCTGCCCTCCAGTCCTGCGGCTACGAGCTCGGCTATGTGCGCCGCGCTGACATCACTCCCGCGCCGCCTGAGCCCGCCGCGAATGTGCATCAGGCAGCTAGAATCACAGGCGGTCACAACGTCCGCGCCGCTGGCCTCTATGTTGTCCAGCTTGTCCCTCAGCATCGCACCCGATATGTCGGGATACTTGACCGAGAAGGTCCCGCCGAATCCGCAGCAGACCTCGGCCTGGGGCAGTTCCACCCTGTCGGTTATACGGTCGAGCAGCGCCTTCGGCTGCGCGTCAACGCCGAGTTCCCGCTTGGCGTGGCAGGCTTCGTGGAACGCGACCTTGCTATCGAGTTTGCCGCTCCCAAACAGTTCGCCCAGCCGCTCGTCGTCCGTTCTCTCGGTCAGGTACTCGGTGAATTCATACACATTTCGGGAGAGCCTCTCGGCCCTTCTCAGGTTCACGGGGTCGTCCGCAAACAGTTCGTGATAATAGTTTCGCACCATCGCCACGCACGAACCGGACGGCACGACGACCGGCTCAGAGCCGTCGTACTGGCCGAGGAGACGCCTGGCGAGTGGCTTGGCGTCGTTCCAGTAGCCGGAGTTGAAGGCGGGCTGACCGCAGCAGGTCTGCGCGGGATCGAAGCGGACATCGTCGCCCAGCGCGCGCAAAGTTCTCACCACCGCCTCGCCGACCTCCGGGAAGAACTGGTCAACGACGCAGGTCACGAAGAGGTGTACGCGGTTCCGGGGTTCGGGGAAAGTGAATTCGAGCATATCCTGGGGTTTCGGGGGTATGAATTCGCGGGGGTTTACAGGGACAGCAGACCGCGCGCGATGAAGCCGGCCATCCACGCCATCATGAATACGCCACCAGCGGCGAACAGGCTGCCCTCGGTCTCGCGCTTAGCCGGGCCGTGCAGCGCGAGATACGCGATGAACAGTCCCAGCCCTATAGCGACGAGCCACACGGACAGATCGTTCACGCCGAGCGCGAGTCCAATGACGAATCCGACGACGCCCCAGGTGACCCAGGAGTCCAGCTTCTTGAGAACAGCGCCAACGCGGGAGGATTGGATTCTGGCTAACAAAGTCATTCCCTGTACTGATGGTGGATTTTCTAGTATAAGAGGATACACTCGCAGGGTGAGCGTTGCAACGCGAAGGCTGAGCCTTCACCCCTATTTGGCCATACTGCGCAGGGTTCAATGCAAGATTCGATACTGATCGAACAGGAGGGACGAGATGATAACGGGATTCAACCATTCGGGATTCGTAGTAAAGGACATCGAGAAGATGGTGGCGTTCTACCGGGACTCGCTGGGGCTGTCGGTGATGCGCGAAGTTGACAGCGTCGCGCCGCCGGAGGGCGATCACACAGGTATTCCGGGAGCGCACAGGACGCTGGTGTTCGTGGGCAAGCCGGAAGGCGAACACGCGCTGGAACTCGTCCACTTCATAGAGCCGCCCAGCCCGGAGGGGCACCTACACAGGCACCAGCTTGGCGCGGCGCACATCTGCTTCAACGTAACGGACCTGGCTGCGCTGGCAGAGAAGCTGAAGGCCGAGGGCATCAGGTTCATCACCGACCCCATCTTCCACGACACACCAGAGGGACGGCGGGGCATCTGCTACATCCAGGACCCCGAGGGCAACTACGTCGAGTTCATACAGCCGCCGGCGTAAGAGACTAAGCTATGATAGAAGATCGGGAAGACTCCGACGACCTTGAATCGCAGCTTTCGCTTATCAGCGTCTCCAAGAGATGGTGGCACGTGTGTGTTATACTGTTATGCGTACAGACGCTTGGCTGGATGGCGTTCATCTGGTGGGGAGTCGAGGACAGCGCGGAGAGTTATCGAGAGATAATCGAGGCTATGGTGTATATGGCTCTTCCAGGGCCATACCCCTGTTCATAGTTCTCTCGATAGCCGTTCCGCTGATCGCAGAGTTCATAGGAGGATTCACAGTGGTACTCGCCCAATACCTGATACGCAAATTCGAGAAGCGAGGAGAGGAACGCGGAATAGAACAGGGCATACAGCAAGGTATGGAACAAGGCAGAAAACAGGCCAATTCCGCATGGATGACCTGGTACAAAAACATGAAGGACGCCGAGGCCAGGGGCGAACCCTTCGACGAGCCGCCGCCTTCTGAGAAGCGATAGATATATGCCTACGATTCAGGAGGCGACAACCGAATCGGTTTGTCTGAGCCGTTCTTGAGCGAGGTCGTAGTAGGCTTGCCTTCGCATCCAGAAGTCGGCATTGCTCCATCCTATGCGCTCCAGCGCCAATGCCATAGCGGGCGAGATTCCGCAACTACCATCAAGTAGTTGTGCTAACTCTTTCCCGCCTACACCAAGTCGGTCAGCGCACTTATCCACAGTCCAATCCATCGCCTCTATGTGGTCAAGTACACTAAGTCCGGGATGTGTCGGATTTATTTTGCTCATGATATTTCCTCAATGGTAATCAACTAGCTCCACGTCAATCGCTTCGCCATCCTCGAATCGGAACACGATGCGCAGGTTGCCTGACACTCTAACACTCCATTGACCCTGCCTGTCACCAGTTAGTTGATGTAACCCACGTCCGGGACCGGCTATATCACTAGGTTTCTCAGATATTTCAAGGTCGTCCAGAATCCTTTCAATACGCGCAACGTACTCAGGAACTAGTCCGCGAGCTTGGCCACGTTCATATAATCTCCGCAACCTTCTATCCCTGAACCTCATGATATAGACAAATCCTGGCTCATATTACCCCTTCTCGTAGATCTGGAACCTGTGCCTGTTCGTCTCCACTACGTAGAGGCGTTCCTGGTCGTCGAGGCGGACGGAGACGGGGCCCCAGAAGTAGGGTTCTATTTGGGATGAGACGTGGTACGGGGTATCGAGGTGCTCGGGGAGTTCGGGCTCGAGGTCGGAGATCTGGCGGACTTCCCATTCGTCGGGGTTGGCGGAGAAGTAGTCCATGGCCCAGGACGACAGCGTGGCCTGTCCGCGCAGGGTTTCGGCGTGAGAGCCGTCGGGGTTGAAGACCTGGACGCGCTCGTTGCCCCAGTCGGCGACGTATATCAGGCCGTCGGAGTCCACGGCGACGCCGGAGGGACGGTTGAGCTGGCCGTCGCCGGAGCCGGAGGAGCCGACGCTGAGCTGGTGATCGCCGTCGGGGGAGAATTTCTGCACGCGGTCGTTGCGCCAGTCGCAGACGTACACCGCACCGTCGGCGCCGAGTCCGATGCCCCAGGGCAAGTCGAACTGGCCGTCGCCGGAGCCGGGTTCGCCCCAGCCGGATATGTACTCTCCGTCCGCGCTGAACTTCTGGACGCGGTTGTTGTGCTGGTCGGCTATATAGATGTTGTCCTGAGGATCAATGGCGATTCCGGCGGGGCCGTTGAACTGGCCGGGCGCGCTTCCATGCTCTCCCCAGTGGGCGATGAAGTTACCCGAGGCGTCGAACACGCTGACGCGCTGGTTGTACTCGTCGGTGACGTGAAGGCGGTCGGCGCTGTCGAAGGCTATGCCGACGGGCCAGATGAACTGTCCGTCCCCGTCTCCGTAGCCGTTTCCGAACTCGAAGAGATAGTCTTCTTCCATGTTGCAGACGCCGATACGGATGGCCTTGGCGCGCGCCGGGTCGCAGCGGTTGAGGACGTAGATGCGACCGTCGGGGCGAAACGCGATGTCGTAAGGGTTGGCGAATCCGCGACCGTTGTCGCCGTTGTTCACTATGCCGATGGTCTTTACGTATTCGATGGAAGCGGCAGCCTGGGCAGTCACCTTGTTCACCCCGTTTCGGTTTTGATTTGTAGTGTCTTAGATTCTATTCACGTTTGATGGTTCAGCACTCTCAGCGGCAACACCGACTACCTCCTCCACCCCTCTGGATTGCCGAGCGGCGAGCCCTTCGGGGTTCCCGCTTTCGCGGGAATGACGAGAGAGGCTCGCGGGAATGGCGATAAGTGTCATCACTGTTTAGTCAATGAGCCGACATCCAGGGACGCCGGCTCATTTTCATGCCAGATTCTGTTGTATTGATATTCTCCGGTTACGCCAGTTGGTACTCTTTGGAGGACGCTATGAGTCGCATGACGTTGGCGACCTTCTGAGTCGAGTCGTCATCTTCCAGGTTCACGTCGCCGAACTGGGAGGCGAACGCGACTATCGCGCTGCGGGTGTTGTCCTCAACCTGGATGGGACCCATCAGGTCGAGGCAGCCGTCCACAAGCTGTTCGGGGGACTGTGTGTGTCCGCCGTCGCGCGCGAGCCGCTCGGACATGGCGCGGACCCCGGGATTGTCGGGGTTGCCGAGTTCGCTGGCGGCGAAGTTGACGCGCTCGACGAGGGAGCCGGAGTCTATCCACTCGACGCCCTCGTGCCAGCCCTCGACGGTGGGCGGCTGGAGAAGTCCCTGGCCCATGAAGAAAGCCTGGTTGGCGAGCATATTCACGCCCAGCGTCGGCTCGCGGTAGGATCCGGCGAGCTTGACAGCGCCGACGACGGTCTCGACAGGCGCCTTGACGCGGGCGTAGCGGGCCTCGTCCGACCTGAAGTATTCGGAGTTGAACAGAGTTCTGAGGACCGCGCGGATTTCGTAGTCCGACTCGAAGTATGAGGCCATCATCTGCTCGATTGCGGCCTCGCCTGCCTCGTCAATCTCGTCGGCGGCGAAGAACTGGAACAGCCTCGTGCAGACGAAGCGCGCGGTGGCGTCCTGTCGGCAGATGATGTCAACTATCTCATCGCCGTCGAAGTTGCCGCGCTCGCCCAGAAATTCCTTCTCCTCGGTGTCATGGTCGTGTTCCCGGAACTCGAAATGCCAGGCGATACGGCTGTACGGCCAGATGGAGTCCTTCATGGCGCGCATGGACATATACTCGGCGTTTCTGAGCGTCCAGCCGGTGAAGGCGCGCGACGCCTCCTTGATGTCGTCCTCGGTGTAGTTGCCGATGCCCATGGAGAACAGTTCTAGCAGTTCTCGTCCGTAGTTCTCGTTGATAGCGCCGTCGTGGTTGTCGTTGTTGTCCAGCCAGATGATCATGGCGGGGTCCTTGGACAGTTCCACGAGGATGTCCTTGAAGCTGCCGAAGCCCGCGCGCCTGAACATATCAATCTGGTTGAGCAGCGAGCGCGCCTGGTTGAGCTTGGAGTAGCCGGTGGCGAACAGGCTGTGCCAGAAGAGCGCGATCTTCTCTTCGAGCGGGGAGTTGGTGGTGATCATGCGGTAGAGCCAGTAAGCGCCCGCGCCATCGAGCTGACGCAGTTCGGACTGGTCAACGTGGTAGCGGCGGATGAGGTCGTCCGAGAGGACTCCCCTGTCGCCGCTGGGATTGAGCAGGTCTTCTACGACATTCTCATAGCCGCGGACGGCGAGTTCGTCGAGTTCGTCGCGGGTGGCCCCGAATCCCGCGCGTCTCATCAGGTGGGCCATCAGAGAGATGTCCGTGGCGGTGGTCATCTTGGTTCTCCTTTTTGATTATCTGGTCTCAGCCCTGTGGATTCCCGCTTTCGCGGGAATGACGCATAGTGGCCGAATGCAGCGTCTTTATACAGACGATACTAGGCGGGCAGGAAGTCGAAGTGCTCGAACTGGCCGTTGACTATCGGCTCGGAGTCAATCTTGAACCAGCGGTCGAGCAGCGTGGCGTATGTCATTCTGAAGTCGTTGTTGAAGTGGAGGTCGCCCTCGAGCTGCATGTGAGACTCGATGGACGGGTAGTCTCCATAGAGACCGCCGTTCACTTCCCCTCCGATGATGAAGGCGGTTCCGCCCGACCCGTGGTCGGTGCCGGAGCCGTTGTCCTTGATGCGGCGTCCGAACTCGGAGAAGACGAGTATGGCGACGTCGTTCTCGCGGCCATGCTCGCGGAGGTCGTCGTAGAAGTCGCCGATTCCGCCCGCCACCTCGTCCCAGAGCTTGGCGTGGCTGACTATCTCACCGGAGTGAGTGTCGAAGCTGCCGTGCTGGGTGTAGAAGATGCGAGTGCCGAGGTCTGCGAAGAGCACCTGCGCGACACTCTTGAGGCTCTGGGCTATCGGGTTGGCGGCATATTCCACGGTGGACTCGTACTGGGCCGGAGCGGTGCGGAGTATATCCGCGCCCTTGAGCGCGTCCCTGCCCGTCTGTCCGAGGAACTCCATCACGTTGTCTTTGCCCTGTCCGCCGTACATCTGCGAGAACGCCTCGAGCGCATACTTTCGCATTATCTCGTCCTGCACGTCGGGGAAGAGGCCGTAGGTCTCCAGGTTGCCAACGGAAGCGACGGGAACGCCGCGCACGGAGAGCGCCCGTGGCAGGCCGCGTCCGA
>DAOULF010000233.1:0-10819 GCA_034420555.1 Dehalococcoidia bacterium | reverse complement strand
GGGTGAGGGGGCGTCGGCATCTATCTCCGCTTGCACGAGTGTCCTCAGCGCGTCCTGAAGGGAGCGTACATTCTTGAACGGCAGTCCGGCGCGATGAGCGAAGTGGCTGCGCCCGATGCCCGCGGTCCATGCCATATCTGCAAGGGTCGGCGCTGCTCCAGGTTCTGACGACATGGCATCAGTACGTTCATCGAGCCAGGACAGATACCGCTTCGCCAAATCCCGAACCGCGCCTTCCGATTTACCCGACAGCGGCAGGAGCCGCACTTCGCGCTCGGCTAGTTCCTCCACGCCGTCACGTATATCTCCAACAGATTCGGGCAGGGAAGCGGGTATTGGCTGCGGAGAGCCTGCCAATGACCGGATTCCAGCGCCTTCGTCGTAAGAATCCGACGGATTTTCATATCCTTCCAGGATGACATGGGCGTTGGCGCCCGAAATACCAAAAGCGCTCACCGCCGCCCGTGGCGGCCTCTGAGGATTAAGCGGCCACTCAGTTTGCGTGGAAGTCACGCGTACCGGGAACTGGTCCCAGTCTATCTGTGGATTGGGATTTTCAAAGTGAAGGTGTTTCGGAATCACTCTATGCTTCATGGCGAGCGCTGTCTTCAATACCCCGGCAATCCCGGCGGCTGGCTCCAGGTGGCCGATGTTGGACTTGACAGAACCCACCAGCAGAGGATTGTCCGCCTCGCGTCCCTTCCCGTACACGGCTCCCACAGCCCGCATCTCGATTGCGTCCCCCAATTGAGACCCGGCTGCGTGTGCTTCGAGGTAGTCAATGTCCGGTCCTCCGAAGGGAGTCTGGGCCAGGGCCGCCTCCATTACGCGTTCCTCCGCGGAACCATTCGGGACCGTCAAGCCCGCGCTTGCGCCATTCTGGTTGACTGCGGATCCCCTGATCACTCCCCAAATGCGGTCTCCGTCCGCCTCAGCCTCGCTCAGCCGCTTCAGGACTATCATGCCGCACCCTTCGCCGCGCACAAAGCCGTCCGCGGACGCATCGAACGGGCTGCACTGCCCGGACCGCGACACCATACCCAGCTCCGCCATGAAATCAGCTACCTGTCGGGAAAGGGCTGCGTGTACGCCTCCCGCGAGGGCCAGGTTCACCTCGCCCCTTCTCAGGCTGCCGACTGCCTGGTGTATTGCGGCAAGAGACGATGCGCACGCCAGATTTATGGGCAGCGCCGGGCCTTCCAGACCCAGGGCGAAGGCGACCCGCCCGACGGTTACGCTTGCCGCTGTGCCCAGGTAGCTGCCGGTTCTCCTGGCTTCCATCAAGTCCCTGTACTCACTTCCGCCAACACCCGCGAATACCCCCGTGAGGCTGCCCCTTAACGATTCCGGATCTATTCCCGCGTCTTCCAGCGCCTCCCAACTCGTCTCCAACATCATTCGCTGTTGTGGGTCCATTATCCGCGCCTCTATTGGCGCAATTCTGAAGAATCGAGAGTCAAACCACTCGATGTCTTCCACGAAGCCGCCGCGCAGGTAAGCGGCATTTTCGTCCCCGGTGTCGACGCTCGATGCGTCGAGAGCAGGGCGGGAATTGGTTACCGCGTCAACGCCCGACACCAACAGGTCCCAGTACTCAGACAGATTTCTCGCGCCCGGGAGACGACATGCCATTCCCACTATCGCTATTCCGTCGTCATCAACTCCGGCGGCAGGGAGAGGCTCGGGAGCGACAATCTCAGGCGTCGTTGCGGGTTCGCCTCCGATGTCGAGTTGGCCTAGTTCTGCCGCTATATGCTGGGAAAGCGATGTGACGTCAGGGAAGTCAAATACAGCCGTATTCGAGACCATGTACTCACCCTCGAACGCTCGGTTGAGCCGGTTCCTGAACTCCACTGCCATTAGTGAGTCCATTCCCAGATCGAAGAACCCTACCGACGGCGATGGCAGCGATGGCAGTCTCATCACCGCCTGAAGCTCCTCTTGTAGGAACGGGATCAGTACACCTCCGGAGTCCGCGCGCTGCGTCATCCGCAGTTGGGAGAGCAAGTCATCGGATGATTGGGCGGTTTCCTCCACATCGCTGGTGTATTCGGACAATACTTCGTCCAGGAAAGCTGGGGTGTCGTTTTGTCTCTCCGCGTATGTTCGCCAATCCACCGACGCCACCATGCTGGCTGTCACATCCTGGCGTACCTGCGTTTCGAATGCTTTCAGTCCTTGTTGCGGGGTAATCCAACCTGTTCCCCCGGCCTCGAGCCTGTCCTCGATGCGCTCGCGCTGCTCCGCGGCCTCACCGAGCTCAGACCATGCGCCCCAGGCCATTGACTGGCCGGAAAGCCCAAGCGCGCGGCGGTGCGCCGCAAGCTGGTCCAGAAACGCATTCGCCGCCGCGTGGTTGGCCTGTCCAGGATTGCCCATGGTGCCCGCTGCGCTGGAGAACAGGACGAACATATCTATGTCGCGGTGCATGGTTGCCCGATGCAGATGCCATGCGCCAATCGCCTTGGGCCATATCACTTGCTCGAAGCTCTCCCAACTCTGATTCGTCAGGGCGGCATCAGACAGTACGCCAACGCTGTGTACAACTCCTCCGAGCGGCGGCAGACTCTCATCAATGCGTGCCAGCATCGCGTCCACCGCTTCGGTGTCCGTCACATCCGCTATTTCAACACTCACGGCCACGCCACGTTTCCGCAGCGATTCTATCGTTTCTTCGGCTTCCGGGTCTGGGGCTCTGCGCCCGTTCAACACGATTGCGCCCGCGCCCCAGTCCGCTAGTTGAACTGCCAGGGCGCATCCGATGCCGCCAAGACCGCCCGTTATGAGGTAGCTCCTGTCTTTTCGGAGTTGACCTGTCTCCAGAGGCGAGTTCGTGAGAACTATCTTCCCGATGTGCCGCGCGTCACGCATGAATTTCATCGCCGGGATGGCTTCGGTCATTGACCACCTGGTGTGGACCAGCGGTCTCAGTTCGCCTGCCTCTGTCTCTTTCATCACAGATTTGAGGAACGCTCCGGGGCGCTCAGGACTGTGTTCTTTCAGGACGTCCACCTCGACGACGTGGTAATCCGCGTCCGGTCTCGCTACCGCCATCTCCTCTTTGGTATAGATGTCTCTCCTCGCAAGTTCTATGAAGCGTCCGTCTTGCGCCAGGCAGGATAAACTGGCCTCGATGAAGCCTTCCCCGGTCAGGCTGTTCAGGACTACGTGTACGCCTTCGCCCCCGGTGGCTTCCAGAATTTGGCGTCCGAATTTAGTCTGGCGACTATCGAACACGTGCTTGATGCCCAGCGACCGCAGATACGCCTGTTTGGGAGCGCTGGCAGTGGCGAATACTTCCGCTCCCGCCGCGCGAGCCATCTGGATGGCAGCCAGTCCCACGCCTCCTGATCCTGCGTGAATGAGCACTCGCTCGCCCGCCTTCAGCCCTGCGAGATCGAATGACATGGCGGCGGAGACAAACACGGTGGGCATAGTGGCAAGCTCCGCCGCAGGCAGATTCGGGGGCGCGGGCGCGACCGCCTCCTCACGCACAATCGCCTCGGAACCAAATGTTTCGAATCCGAGCGCGACAACGCGGTCTCCCACCGATACTCCTGACACTTCGTCCCCGATCTCGAGGACGCGCCCGCATACCTCGCCACCCAGATAACCCTCTTCCATGACTCTGATGGCCAGGAGTACGTCGGAGAAGTTCAGCCCGGCGGCCTCCACCGCGACGCGAACTTCTTTGGGGTTCAGGGGGCGCTCAGGGAGGTCTAGTACCTGCAAGTTCTCCAGCGAGCCGCTTTCATCGGGCTGCATCAGCCAGTGTGACTCCTCCGGTAGTGTAAGCCGTTCCGTCGAGGATCCCGCTCGAACGAGCCGGGCCGCCTGGCGCAATCCCAGGCGGTAGGAGATGTGCGTCTCAGCGTCGGGATACATCAATTCGCCGACCAGGTCGCGGGGTGGAACCGACTCGAGTGGGTCAAGGTCAATCATCCTGGGCTTCAGATGAGGCGCTTCCCGCGACACCACCTTGCCGAATCCCCAGAGCATCGCGCCCGAAAGTTCGCCGAGATGCTCGCGCTCGAGGACCTGACCTCCGCGCGTGATAAACCAAGTCCCGTTGGCTGGCGTCGCGTCCGCGTCCAGCATTGCCTGAGTCAGCGCCAATGCGCTGCCACCCGTAGATCTCGCATCCTCCCCTAACTCTTCCGCAGTGGCGTTATGTCCGTGACCGTCCAGCGCAGCCAGGTGAACTACACCGCTGAGCGGCGTGTTCTCGGGCAAGGACTCGAACAGAGACCTCCACGATTCCCGGTTTCCCATTTCAACGAACTTCCTGATTACCGCCCCGGACGCCAACTCAGCCGCCTCGCCACTTGAATTCGCTTCAGAGTCTGCCAGAACGACAGTCTGATTCCGTGCGGACAACTCCGCAGCCAGGCTCTCGGCTACGCCGTGGCGGTCACTCGCCAGGACCCATACCCCCTCGGGCTCCAGTACCTTCACAGGGCCCCTTGCAATTATCACGCCCCGGTCGGGCATACGGTCCGAGTCGGCGTCATCTCCGAGAACTTCTATCTCGCCGAATTCCGCGTCGTCAAGCGCGCGCCGCCATATGGCGGGACTGGCAAGGGCGTGGTGAGGACGGTAGTGGTCGGCGAAGCGCCACCAGCCGTCCAGTTGACCGAATGTAAGGTCGAGCCAGCCCTGGCCGCGAAGATTCTCAAGCGCCACAAGCTGGCCCGACGGCGCGAGCAATTCACGGCAGTGCTCAAGAGTCTCATTCAGATAGCGAGTGGCGTGCAGAACGTTAGAAGCTATTATCAGGTCGTAGCCGTGGGAGTCGAATCCCTGGTCAACCGGCGACTTCTCGATATCTAGAACCCGGTACTCGATTGATCCGTCGCTTCCGCCAAATCGCTCTTCTGCCTCCGAGAAGAAGCCTGCGGATATGTCCGTGTAGATGTACTTGAACCTTCCTGCGGGAAGTTCAGGGAGCACCGACCCCGTGGCCGATCCTGTGCCGGCGCCAACCTCCAGTACGCGGAGGCTTCGGCCTTCAGGCAGATCCTTCAGGAGCGCGGCGACCGCATCCCCCAGCATACGGTTTGCTGCTCTTGCCACTGGCGCCTTCATGTACAGGTCGGCGGCCGTCGGCTCTCCACTACTGAACAGCATCGTGAGCGGGTCAGCCTGGCCGATCAGAGTGTCCGCCAGAGCGGAGGCGCATCGTCTGAACAGGCCAATCTCGTTTGAACCGTGCCAGTAACGCGCGCCCATCTGTTCCGCGAATTCATCCGCGTCAACAGGCATTCCTTCGGGCAACGGATCATCTTGTCCAACCCTAATGACAAATCCATCGCCAACTTCGTCCGCGACTCCGGCTCTGGCCAGCAACTCGAATATCCGGCGGAACACTCGACTATGTTCATCCAGGACGTTAAATCGCTTACGTAACTTTTCCGGCTCTACGTATTCACCCGCTTTGGGTATCCATCCCAGATTCCTGAGAGCCAGCAGGGCGTAAGACCAGGACAGCCTTTCAAGATCATCGAGCAGTCCTGCGCGCTCATCAGCCTCTACACCTTCATCCGCAAGGTAGCGCGTGAAAGGCGTCGAGGCGTCGGAGACACTC
Organism: Dehalococcoidia bacterium; assembly: GCA_034420555.1. Lineage (GTDB taxonomy): Bacteria > Chloroflexota > Dehalococcoidia > Lucifugimonadales > UBA1123 > VXRN01. The sequence continues at coordinate 5,235 of DAOULF010000233.1, read as the reverse complement.
ATAGGACTTGTGAGGAAATCAGCGGTCGGCATTCCCTCCGCAAGCGGACGATCCCGCCACACGGTTTCATATAACAGGTCTTCTATCCCCTCGGTCGAGGAAAGCAGCGCCGCCCGCGTGGCGAGCTTGACGACGTACCCACTCAGCCCACCGACCTCCACGCCGTCCGGAGTATAGAGCGTCAAGTCTCCGACCAGGACTTCCCTGGCATCGGCAGTATCATCGCCGCCCTCGGTATCCAGTGACTCATCTCTCAGGCGCGCGTGGCAAATCAGGCGTTCCGGCAGGTTGCCCGTGAACCACAATCGTTCCCATCCGAACGGCAGGTAGGTCGCCCCGCTCTCGACATCGGCGGAGTGACGCGCCGCCGACAAAACCTGGAAACAGCCGTCGAGTAATGTCGGATGCAGGTCGCTGCCGCTTTGATCGCCGACCTCCTGCAAAGCTATTTCGCCAACCGCCTCGCCCTCGGCGGCCCAGAGCGCCTGAAGCGTTCTGAACGACGGCCCGAGGTTGATGCTGGCTTCCGCCCTAGCCCTGTAAAATCCTGGCATGTCCTGTGGCGACAGACTGGATTTGATAGAGTCCACGTCAATGCGGTTTGCCGAACCGCGAGTTTGCGTTCTAAACGCCAACCTCGCCTCTGCGTGAAGCGTCCAGCCGTCCTCAGCTTCGCCTTTGCTGAATATCTCCAGCTTGTGCGGCTCTCCGGGTTCAGGGCTGTCGAGTACCGCTTGGATGCGTCGCCCGTTGCGAGCGCCGTCCTCCTCGTCATTATCCTGCGCGAATACCAGTGGACTGTGCAGTTGAAGGTCTTCCACGCCCACCGACCCGCCGGCGCCCTCTTTCAGCGACACCGCCGCCGCGATAGCGCCATACATCGCGCCGGGCATGATGACGCGCCCGAATACCTGGTGGTCGGCCAGCCAGGGTGGGTCCGACGCGAACATCTCATTCTCGAACATCACCTCCCCGCGGGGCGATTCGTGTCTCACACCCAGCAGTGGGTGACCGTCGGCCACGCTTCTGCGCCGCGACCCATCTACCCAGTACCGCTCGCGCTGGAACGGGTAACCCGGCAGTTCTATCTTGCTCCGCTCCTCGCCTGCGAACAGGCCCGCGAAGGAAATCGGCAAGCCCGCCTCGTATGCTCCTGCTACCGCGTTCACAAAGACATCTTCGGACTCCGGCGTGGGTATGTCGTCCCATGGGCGTATCATGCTCTGAAGAACGACGGGCGCTTCGCCCACCTCCGCCGCGTCCGCCGAACCCGGCCAGACCATGGACACCAGCGGCCCGAGGACTGCGTTCGGCCCCACCTCTATCGCCACGTCCACACCCAGTTCCGCCAGTGCGCCTATGCCTTTGCGGAACTGAACGGCCTGGCGCGCGTGGCGACGCCAATACTTGCCGTCGGGGACCTCGCCTTCCTCCATGACTCTGCCCGTCACATCGCTCACCATGGCTATACTCGGAGGCGATGCCGAAATTCCCTCGTGGGCATTCTCCACTGCGTCCAGCGCGGGCTCGACCAGTACACAGTGGAACGCCTGGCCCGTATTCAGGATTCTTACCCGAATCTCTTCAGCCTCGAAACGCTCGGCCACGGCCTGAACGGCGGTTGTCGGCCCGCTGATTACCTGCTGGAAGCCGTTATCTACGGATATGCTCAGGTCCGCGCAGTCCGATGTCGCGTTATAGTCGCGGATCGCCGCCTCAACACGTTCCGGTGTCTCGAATATGGCCGCCATGGATCCCAATTCGGGCACCGACGCGAGCGCGTCTCCACGCTTCAGCACGAACTTCAGTCCCTCTTCCAGGCCGAACACACCCGCTGCCTGCGCCGCCGCCAGTTCCCCGAAGCTGTGCCCGATCACGACGTCAGGCTTGACGCCGACACTCTCCCACAGCGCCGTGAGGGCGCATTCCAGGGCAAAGATCGCGGGCTGCGTCCATGCGGTATCCCTCAGGTCGCCATCTGCGCCATCTCTGCCGAACATCACATCCAGCAGCGACTCGCCACGCTCTTCCAATATGACCCGTTCACATCTATCCAGGATGGCCCGCACCACCGGCTCGGTGTCGTACAGATGCTTTCCCATCCCGAGCCACTGGCTGCCCTGGCCGGTATAGACAAAAGCGACCTTATTCGCCTCTCCCTGGCGCGTCTCCCTGCTGCCCGCGACCACATCCGCCAGTTGTTCCCGCAGTGATTCCGAGTCTCTGAATACGACCCCCGCCCGGTGGGGGAACTGGCTCCGGCCGACACTCGCCGTCCAGGCCATATCCGCCAGTAGGCTGCATCGGTCAGACTCTGATAAGTCCAGGTCAGTAGCGCGCTCGTCCAGCCACGTCTGATAGCGCGCGGCCAGATCCTTCAGCGCCTGCTCCGTCTTGCCGGACAAGGGCAGCAAGCGAGTGGGGCGCGCTTTGATCTCTTCCGCTTGGGGAGCCTCATCGAACGAATCAGGCAATGAAACGGCTATATGCCTGGGTGCGCCTGTGGGCAGACGACGCCTGTAAGATTCGGTGGAAGCGTCTCGCGGCTCACCATAGCCCTCGATTACTATATGCGCGTTCGTGCCGGACCAGCCGTATCCACTCACTCCGGCCAACCTAGGACGTCCATCCGATTTCGGCCAGGAAGTCGCCTCCGTTGGCACCTGAAGAGAAAGCGCCTGCCAATCAATCACGGGAGATGGGTTATAAAAATTCAGATGCTTCGGGATCAGCCCATGATTCATCGAAACCAACGCTTTCATCAGCGCGGCGATTCCCGAGGCCGATTCCAGGTGACCGAAGTTCGTCTTTACCGAACCGATGAGCAGCGGATTCTCTGCCTCGCGCTCTTCACCGAAGACCGACGCGAGTGCCTGTAACTCAAGCGGGTCCCCTACTGATGTTCCAGTGCCGTGGGCCTCTACGTAGTCCACCTCCGACGGCGAAACACCTGACCGGCGCAGCGCGTCCCTGATTACCTGCTCTTGGGCCTCTCCATTCGGCACAGTCAGTCCCATGCTGGCGCCGTCCTGGTTCACGGCGGAGCCGCGAATTACGCCCCAGATACGGTCGCCGTCGGCCTCGGCGTCTCGTAGCCGCTTGAGGACCAGGACTCCGCAACCCTCGCCGCGAACGTACCCATTGGCTGATGCGTCGAAGGTCTTGCAAAGTCCGTCCGGAGACAACATTCCCGCGTTCGCACGCGACTCCATCACGTTGTTGGAGAGAATGAGACTGACTCCACCCGCGAGCGCGAGGTCGGATTCATCCTGGCGAAGCCCGGATATCGCCTGATGCACTGCCACGAGAGAGGAAGAGCAGGCCGTATCCACGGAGATCGCCGGCCCCTGGAGGCCGAGCACATAGGAAACGCGCCCGATGGCCGTGCTGTTGGAGGTTCCGGTGGCCGCATACAGACTGGAAGCAGGGCTGGTGATATTTCCTATGCCCCCCGATACCTCTTTGTAATCGCTGTGAGTGATCCCGCCGTAAACCCCGGTACGGCTGCCCCGCAGTTCATCCGGGTCTATGCCCGCGTCTTCGAGCGCCTTCCAGCTCATTTCCAGCATCAGGCGCTGCTGCGGGTCCAGGTACTGGGCTTCCAGTGGGGAGATACGGAAGAAAGAGGGGTCGAACTGGTCTATATCGTCAATGAACGCGGCAAAACGACTTGCCTCGTTTCGGGCGTCGCCGTCGGCGAATATCTGTCCAAGCCGCCCCGCGCCCGAACCCGGATCACCTTCCTTTACGGCGCTCTCGCCTGTCTCTAGGAGATTCCAGAATGCCTCAAGACCGTCCGCCCCCGGGAATCTGCACGCCATACCCACGACGGCTATAGGTTCCGCGACGTAAACTCCATACTGATGCCGAGTTTGCGCTTCTGCCGGGTCTGTCCGTCCACGGGAGGCCACCATGATATTCTCCAAAGTCACAGGCCCATTCGTTCTCTTGCACTATATTACAAAATATCGAAATAACAAAACCATCGAAATAGTAAAGTTATTGAGGCTTGTTTTCCTATTGAATCCAACGGCAGCGTCACAAAGGTGGTGAGGCATTCCCTCTACCTGTTACGCCGTAGGAGAGGTCTCAGACCAGGAAAATCAGATTTCTACTGAGTTGCCGCTGTCCATCCACTCTGCGTAGGAGCCGTCGTAGAGTCGGACATCGTATCCGGCCTGCTGCATGGAGAGGTAAGCCAGTGAAGCCCTGACCCCGCTGCGGCAATATGCCACAACCGCATCGCCGGGCGTTATGCCGGCCGACGCCAGCCGCCGGTGCAACAGGTCCGGCTCGATGAGCAGTCTTCCTCCGGCGCCGACCATCTCCGAGTGGGGCAGGTTGACGGCGCCCGGAATGTGCCCGGGGCGATGGTCCATCTCTGTCTGTCCGAGATACTCTTCCGGTGTACGTGTATCCAGGAGCTTTGGTCCGCCGTGGGCGGCCAGGTCGTTCATCGTAACTCGCACCGACGGGTTGAGACGAGGCGTAAAAGTTCTGGGCTTCGTTGGGACAGGCCGGTATAGGACCTCTCGGCCCTCTTCCTTCCATGATTCGAACAGCAGGTCCATCACGTGAACGTCGTTTCGGCCCAAATACTCTAGGATCCAGGCCGCCATGGAGGCGTTGCGACCATCCTGATGGTCGTAGAGCACAGGGGTAACGTCGTCCCCCAGTCCTGCTTCCCCAAAGGCGGCGGCAAGCTGCTCCGGCTGGCCGATACGTCCGTCTGTCCCTTGCAATTTCTTAAAGGGAACGTTGACCGCGCCTCTCAAATGACCCATCAGGTAGCGCATGGCCGACCGGGGGTCAATTATCAGGTATCCCGGACTGCCGATATGTTCGGAAACCCAATCCGCGGAAACGAACGTGACCATCAACCCACCGCTTCGAAGTCAGTCTCGACAGAGGTTGCGTTGGCTACGGACTGGGTGACCGGAGAGCCTTCCACCGCCAAACGCCAGATCTCCCGCAGGGTGTCCTGGTCCGCGTCGGCGCGAACGAAGCACTTGGCTGATATTCGGCCATAGCCGGGGTTTCCCTCGTCCTCCACGCCTGCCCACTTGCGTATATTGTCGAAGTACCCTTCCACGGCCACTTCCAGGTCATGGATGCGGATGCCTTGCTTGGTGGCGTTGACCACGAATCCGACGGTCATGCAGCTGCCGACAGCCGACAGCAGTTGCTCATGAGCGCTGGCGGCGACGTCGGTGGCGGTCAGGTCGCCGGGCTCGT
>DAOULF010000232.1:0-1684 GCA_034420555.1 Dehalococcoidia bacterium | reverse complement strand
CGACACCTCCAAGCCCGGCGTCCGGAGACTGGTCAACCGCGTGACCGGCGCGAGCGACTCATCGGACCCGGCTGAACTGGTGAATGCCTGCCTGGACGTGCTGGGACCGATGGATGTCACGGACGACACCAGGTCGCTGCTGGTCGAGGTCGCATCGCGTGGAATCGAGGCCGAGCCGACCGGTCGCGCCTCGCAGGACCTCATCCTGTCCATGTTCAAGCTGATAGTATCCAGCCGCGAGTACCAACTCTGCTGAGTCCGTCGTTAGAGAAAGATTCGTCAAGCAGGACATAGGGACGCGCGGAATATGGCGCGTCCCTTTTGCGTTCCATGGCTCAGGTGTGCAGTTCGATGATGTCCCTGTCGCTTAGCTGGTGCGTCCGGCCTACGTGCTGGCCGTCGAACTTGCCGGACTCTCCCCAGAGCACGGCATACTTCAGTCCCCGGCTGATGTCTTTGTGGACGCCCTGCGCCGCCTCCATCACGGTCGCGCCTATCGGCAGGACCAGCGGCTCGGTAGGCACATAGTCCTCCACCTTCACGCGCGGCGACTTGGTATATACGCGGATTACCTTCAGCGCCTCGAAGACCTCGGACGCGATCTCATCGAACCCGACGTTCTCCTCCGCGCTCGCCATGATAACCGGATACTTGTCGCCCAGACTCTCTTCGAGCGCCATGTACTGGTCGAGGGCCCCGGGAATGTCCGCCTTGTTTCCGACGATGATAGTCGGCTTGCTCAGCCAGTGATTCTCCTCCGTAGGAGTCTCGCCCTTGCCCAGCAGCGTGAATCCCCACTCTCCAAGCGCCGAGAACACTTCCCGCGCCTGGCCCTCCGCGTCCATGGACAGGTCGAGAACAATTATGAACACGTCCGTGTTCCTCAGAAGACCGTACAGACGGCCCTGTGTGGAAGGGTTCGATATCGGGGGAGTGTCCACAAGCTGAATCGGCACGTCCTCATACACCAGCATTCCGGGAACCGGCTCCATCGTGCTGAGTTCATACGCCCCTACCCTGCTCCTCGCTCCCGTCGAGTTATTCAGCATCAGGGACTTGCCGACGTTCGTCGGCCCGATCAGCGTCGCCCGTCCACCGCCCTCTTTGGGCATGGAAAAGGGTTCGGTCCTGCTGCCGCCCTTGCCTTTGGACGAACTCTGCTCCAGGTCCGCCATCAATTTCGACAGCCTGGACCTGAGCTGCGCCTTCAGGTGGTCCGTGCCCTTGTGTTTGGGCATGATGGCCAGCATTTCCTGGAGGGAGGCGATTTTGGCCTGTATCGTCGAAGCCTGTCTGTACCGATCTTCAGCCTCTCTGTATTGTGGAGGTACATTTGTGGGCATAGCAACCTCCTTTCGCCCATCTCATGTTTGTGCGTTGTCCTCACATAATACCACTCATGGCCTGATTTTCGTACAATTGACCTTTACCAGTAGTTAAAGTATATTCGCACTCAATCCTAATTCGTGTGGTCTGTGAAAAATGGTCACCAGGGTACGCCGTCCCACCAGCATAAGAAGACGCGAAATCATTGACGCCGCCCGTCTCGCCGTAACCGAGCGAGGTATGCGGGCGTTGACGATTGGCAACCTCGCCCGCGCCGTGGGAGTGAGCGAGGGGGCTATATATCGCCACTTCCGGGGCAAGAAGGAAATCCTGGCCAGCCTCATAGAACACATAGATT
>DAOULF010000231.1:0-4360 GCA_034420555.1 Dehalococcoidia bacterium | reverse complement strand
AAGACAGCATATGGGTCATCTTCGCCGTTGACAAGGACGACGACGGTCTTATTGATCAGGCGAAGGAATACAGGGTGAATGGCGAGCGCCGCGGACACGTTGACCCCATAGATGGAGGTTTCCAGGTCAGGATGGGACTGCCCCACACCTTCGACATAGATTCAGATGCCACGATCTACTGGTGGGCGCTGGCCCTGGACGCGGCGGGCAATCTGGGCATTCTGGACAGACCCAGACCGGCTGACGACACGTTCCACCCATGCTTCCCGCCGGATTTTCCCAGGGAGGAACTGGAGGGGACTGAGGTCACCGTCGCCATTCATGTTGGCGGCTGTATGCCACACGCGGCCAGAATTGACAACACCGGTCCCACTATAAAGGGTGTCACAACGGGCCGCTGGTGGGACCCCTCCAAGGACGGCGACGACAAGACCGAGCATGACCCGGCGAAGGCGAGAAACGACAGCATACTGGTGCGCTTCAGCGAAGACCTGGACCCTTCCACTGTCCAGAATTCAGATTTCAGTGTGGATAGCGCAACCCCCCTGAAAGCGGAGGTGTACGACGGGAGGAAAGACTACGTATTCCTCACGGTTCCTCCTCTAGCGGCTAACGCAACTCCTACGGTCGAGATGGTCGGGGATGTTCGAGACCTGGCGGGCAACTATTACGGAGCCGGAGGAGCCGAGCCGACTCCTACCCCAACCCCGGAACCCACGCCTGGGCCGACCCCAACCCCGGAACCGGCGCCCGTTTCGCTGGATTTTCTCATCCTCGTTCTGAGGGAAGCGAGAGACCTGGGAGGTCTGTCGGACACGCTGTCCGACCTGATTTCAGACGGGTTCATCATAGACTTGATAGCGCCGGTCACGGGCGAGATGCCGGACGAGGTGAGGCTGAGACTGTCCGCCAATGAGTCATTGGACCTACTCATCAGAGTTCTGAGGGAAGCCAAAGCCGTTGGAGTTCTCTCCGGGACGGTGTCCGGACTGCTGTCGGACTGGTTAATAGAGTATCTGATAGTCCCGGTCACGGGTGAAACAGCGGACGAGGTGCGAGAGCGATTGTCCGCAAAATAGGCGTATCCCTATTGACGAGCCTCAAACGGATTCAGGCAGACCACTTCCAGTTCTGTGAAGTCCCGCGTGTTCCTGGTGACGACAATGAGGTTATTGACTCTAGCAGTTGCGGCAATCATGGCGTCCTTTTCCAATGGAACTGACTTTCCGTGCTTGAGACGCGCCCACTCCCGAAACTCTGCTGAACCCATTGGCAACACTGTAAATGTGGCTAGAACTTCTTCAAGCCAAGCCTCAAGCTCCGTTGCTCTTGCGGGGTCCTGCTGACGAGTGATTTCGATACCCGCCTGTATCTCACCTATTGTGAATGCGGGCAGAAATATCTGATGACGCGGTAAGTTTGAAATCCAACTCAGGACAGCCCCGTGCGGGCGTGTGCGCCGAAGTTCCGAAATTACGTTGGTGTCTAAGAGATACATCCGCTCTTAGTCAAAAGGTCTGGGACGGTCTGTGGCGAAAGGGCTAGCGCGGCGGGACAAGGGATTCAGTCCGCGCTTCCGACGCAAGAAGCAAATCTTTGATGTCTCGCTTCATCCCATTCAGCCTTCGCCACTCTCCGATAGGTAGTAGGACTGCCGTTTCCTCACCACAATCACTCACAATGAACTGAGGACCTTCTACGTAACTAGTTGTTAGTATCTCGCTAAATCGCTCCCCCACTTCCTCGACTTTCCAATTCTTGCCCATGCGCACACCCCCAAGCGTATCCTGAGTTTCCAGTTCTCACTCAATTATCATAGCATAGCCAAAGTCCACCCTAAGCTCCTTTTTGGTGTATGCTGGCAATCGCAGATATTCATACGGAGAAGACGACATGGCAGACACGCCGCTCCACTATATGACGATCACCGAAGTAGCCGCGCTTATAGAGTCGCGGGAGCTGTCGCCGGTCGAGGTGACGAACTCGACGCTCGAACGCATTGGTGCGCTGGACGGGCATCTGAAGAGCTACGCCACGGTGATGTCCGAACACGCGGTGGCCTCAGCGCGGAGGGCCGAAGGCGAAATAGCCGCCGGGGAGTATAAGGGGCCGTTGCACGGTGTCCCCATCGCGGTCAAGGACCTGTGCTTCACTGACGGGGTTCGGACGATGGGCGGCGCGAAGGTGTACATGGAACACGTCCCCGACTTCGACTCGACCGTGGTGGCGAGGCTGGAATCGGCGGGCGCGGTTCTGCTCGGCAAACTGAACCTCACAGAGGGGGCGATGGGCGGCTACAACCCCGCGCTCCAGATACCCCTGAACCCCTGGGACAACGACCGCTGGGCCGGGTCGTCGTCTAGCGGGTCGGGCTCCGCGACCGCCGCCGGGTTATGCTTTGGCTCGCTCGGGAGCGACACGGGCGGTTCGATCAGGTTTCCGGCTGCGGCCTGTGGAATCGTGGGACTGAAGCCCACCTGGGGCCGGGTCAGCCGCTACGGTGTGCTCGCGCTGGCGGAGTCGCTCGATCACGTTGGGCCTATGACGCGCAGTTCGGCGGATGCCGGTGTCATGCTCCAGGCAATCGCGGGCCACGATGCGAGCGACCCGACGTCGCTATCTAACCCTGTGCCTGACATGCTCGCTGACATAGAAGCAGGCGTCCAGGGCATAAGGATCGGCCTCGACGAAAACCACGTCAGCGACGGTGTTGATCCTGAAATGGCCCAGGCGGTGCTCGACGGCGTTAGAGTCATGGAAGGGCTTGGAGCGGAGATAGTAGAAATCCAGATGCCGGACGTAGATAAATATCTCGCGGCTTGGCCTGTGCTGTGCTCGTCGGAGGCGGTAGCGGCGCACCGCGAGAACTATCCGTCGCGCAGGGATGACTATGGCCCCTGGTTCCGCGGCTGGCTGGATATGGGCGCGGGAAAGTCGGGCGCGGACTACGCCGAGGCCAACAATATGCGAGCCGAATGCAACGGCCTGGTACGAGAGGCATTCAGGGATATTGACGTGATGGCCTGTCCATCTACGATAGGCCCCGCCTACCCGGTAACGCCGGAGATGCTGTACGGCCCGATGGACTCACGGCGGGGGACGGCCTTCCAGCGTTACACCGTGCCATACGACTTCAACGGCGCTCCTACGCTTTCCACCCCGTGCGGGTTCAGCAGCGATGGACTGCCTCTAAGTCTCCAGTTCGTGGGCAAGCATCTTTCCGAGCCGCTGCTTTGCAGGGTCGGACACGCTTATGAGCAGGCGACCGAGTGGAGCAAGATGCACCCCGCCGTTTAGGATTGGTCCCTTCTCTGCGGCCCCCGGAAGGGGTTGCTGATGTACTCGCCGAGCTTGAGGGAACGAAGCACGTCGTCCCAGACCTTGCGGACCGTGGGGGCGTCCTCCGGCCAGTAGTCCATCGTTATGAACGCCTGGATGCCGTTGCCGCGCGCCAAGCACATGCGCGACTTCGCCCAGCGGTCCTGGCTCGAGTCGAAGAAGTCAACTTCCAGCCACTCCGCCTCCAGGTTCGGACGCCGTAGGCGGCGGTTTCTTCCGGTCCTGGTGACGCCCCTCTCGTCCGAGGTGAGAACCGTGTTCTCCAACAGGTCCGACAGCGGAAGCCCGCTCCAGTCGTCGTCCTTGATGGGAGGCATACGAATCATCGAACACTCCAGCCGTATGTCGTCGTCCGGCTCCGGCTTGTCGTAGAAGCAGAAGGAGTGTTCTCCGGGCGAGGCTACCCAATCGCCAGGGTACTCGAACTGCACCGCTCCCCTGTCGGCGACGAATATCTTGTTGCCCTTCCTGGCCTGCCATCTGTGTGTGGCTGGCAGGTTGAACTCGCGCTTTTCCCATCGCGGCATTGCGAATCTGCCTCCGTGTTAATCCGCGAACCTGAACTGCTGGGCCGGGCGTCCACCTTCCGGCAAGCCCATGGGCATGTGCGCGTTGATGAGGAACGGACGGCGCTCGTTCTCGACGATTCGCAAGCCCTCGGCTATCGTCTCGTTCGCTTTGGACTCGTCGGTAAGGTCAACGGCCTCCATTCCGAAGCCCTCGGCAATCCTGGTCGGGTCCATGCCTGTGAGCGCGACTCCGCCGTAGTCGCCGGACTCTCGCATATTGCCGTCGGCGCGTCCGAACGCTCCGGCTACGATGCCGTAAGACTGGTTGTTCGTGATCAGGTACATCACCGGGATGTTGTGGTGGACGGCTGTCCATAGTCCGCTGTCCGCGTAGTAGAGCGAGCCGTCGCCTACGAGTCCGACGACAGGCTTATCCGGGGCGGCGAGTTTTGCGCCTATTGGCGCGCCTACCCCGTATCCCTCGGAGCCCCCTGCGGGACGTAAGTACATAT
>DAOULF010000230.1:0-1587 GCA_034420555.1 Dehalococcoidia bacterium | reverse complement strand
CCGCTCGGATTTCCGTAGTACAGAAATCCGAGCAGCGGCCCGCTAAGAGCTTATCCTCAGGGCTGGCTAGTCGGACTGGTAATGTTCTCACTGTCGGCAACGTGGACGGCCATCGTAACTTTCCTGCCGACGCTGATACTCCAGGAGAGAGGGATACCCATAAGCCTAGGCGGGCCGCTGCTCGGATTTCTGTACTACGGTCTGATACCCGGGGCGCTGGCGGGCGGCTTGATCAATCGCTGGGCGTCGAATCGCAGGCTGCTGCTCACCGTTCCCGCGTCGCTGAACGTTCTGCTGGCGCTGGGGATAAGCCTGGTTCACGGCACAGCGCCCCTTGCGGTCCTCATTGCCGGAATGGGCTTGGTATGGGTCGCCGTGCCAGCGCTCGAGATGCTGCCGTTCGAGTTCGAGGGCATCGCTCCCCGCGAAGTGACCGCGATAAGCGCGCTGGTCGTTACGCTGTCGGCGCTGGGATTCGCGGCGGGCCCGATGATCACGGGGACGGTAGCGCAGTTTACGGGTTCGCTCCAGACCGGGCTTGTGGCGATGTCGCTTGCGAGCGTTGTCGGTGTTGGGGCGGGGTTGATGTATCCGGCGCGACGCGCTTGACATAGAGATGTGAGGCGTCAACAATCGGGGCATCGGAATTTGAAGGCCGGGAGGTATTCGTGTCGGTTTCTATTACACAGGCAACGATGGATCTGAGGGAGGGCGATTTGCCTAACATGGTCCTGCTCGAAGAGGACCTTGCGCCGCCTTTCGACGGGTTTTCAGCGGTGCGCGAGGGTGAACTGGACAACCGCGCCCTTGCCGAGCATGGATTCAGCGGTGCTACGGAGCGTCGCTTTCAGGAGGCGGGCCGGATCGCCGGGTATGTGAGAGAGTTCGTGTCGCCTACGGCCCAGTTGGACGTGGACGGAGCGGACCTGATCGTAGGGTCGGTCGCCCACCTCTTCAGTACGCCCGAAGACGTAAGCCATTGGATGCGGGAGATATTCCTGAAAGACTTCACAGAGAACGTCGGGGCCGTTCTGGAGAATGGACAGAGGATGATCGAGGTCGAGGAGTTGGAGCCCCAGGGATTCTTCGACGATGCGGTCGCGCTGAAGGCGGTGCATGACAGTTCGGGCCAGATCATATCCTCGACCGTCGTTGACTTTCGAGTGGGCAGAATACTGGGCGTGACCTACGTGGCGACCGTGGGCAACCATCTGCGCCTGGAGGAAGCTGCGGTGCTGGGGATAGCGATGGAAAAGCTCATCGTCTCAGCCGCGCTGGACGGGTAGTGGTTCAACACGTTTGTATTGACGGCTTATCTACCCTCACCCTAGCCCTCTCCCAGAGGGAGAGGGGATAAATCTGAATCTGAATATCCACCACAACTGAGTTGTCACACCACTAGTAGTGCGTTCATGCGCCGAATTTGTCCAGTTTTCCCGCGTGCGCCAGGAGTAGCAGGGGCAGCGACGAAGCAGGCAGGCTTCCGAGGTATCCGGTTCGACATTCGCGTTCATTGAAACCAGGGGTACCCAGCCCTTCATTTGTGGACTGGGAATTTATCAGCAGAGGAACAGGGTGCCAGCTATG
>DAOULF010000229.1:0-23340 GCA_034420555.1 Dehalococcoidia bacterium | reverse complement strand
GACAGCCAATAGTTGTCCACGAGAGACTCCACTACTGAGGACTGAGAATCACAGATGGCCACGGAACAGCAGATACAGCAAGCGATAGACAGCCTGGACTGGATTCAGCCCTGCCCCACCTGCGGGATGCGCTATTGTGTGGGCGACTACGAATGTCCGCACTGCGGGACCGATATTGACGACAACCTGAGAGCGTGGGCGGAGGCGCTGGTGGACCGCCTGCTGGCCGATAGTCATACCGAAAGCTAACATCATGGGAATCTTCACCGCAATCTTCGGACACACCAAGCTCCAGGCCCCGAGCAGAGAGGAATTCTTCTCCATCGTCGGAGCGGCGCACGACCTCGAGGCCAGGACCGACCTTCGCCCAACCCAGAAGGCCGGCCTCGTCGTCAACCCTGTCGAGTCATCCTACTTCGACAACCTCGACTCCGAACTCCGAACCCTTCTCGACCTCAGCGGCAGGGCCACCGGAACCCGCTTCGAGATAAGGGACGACGAATTCGGCACCCGCTGGATAATCCTCGACGACCCCGACTTCGAGGACCTCGTCAGCCTGATACACACCACAGCCGAGACCATCATCGAACACGGATTCGCCGACCGCATTCTCGCCGCCGCATTCCTCGTCGAGTACCAGGGACGCCCCGCCTACTGGCTCTACAACTACAAGCTCGGACGCTTCTACCCCTTCATACCCATCGCCAGCCGCCAGCGCGACAACGCCGCCGAAATGCGCCTCGGAGAAGTCATGCGCCAGGAAAAGATCCCCGTAGCCCGTAAACTCGAACAGTGGTACGCCCTCTGGGGCATCCCCTTCTAACCCAACCGCCAATCTGTACGATAGGAGACCCTCGCACAACCACCGTCATGCCCACGAAGGGAGACCTTTGCACAACTACCGTCATTCCCGCGAAGGCGGGAATCCAGGGGTGGAGGGGCGGCCCACCCAGCTAGGAACTTGCCATCCTACACACCCATTCAGATCTTCAAATCCCACAAGGATCAGAGTTGCGCAAAGGTCTCACGATACAAACGTAGAAGAACTTCGAGACGAGGGCTTGATAGAATGAGCGGACACCATCCAATCAGTAAACTATTCGAGAAACTTACGCCAGAGGCCAGACAGCGCATCAAGGCTATGACGGCTGAACTGATAGCCGACATAGAACGACGCGAAGCACTCGAGGCCGAGGCCGCCCGGAAAGATACAGACAAAGCGAAACAGCCCCAACCCGCTAAACAGTAGCTGCCCCTACCTCGGCGGCAGCGACAGCCCCTCCACGAACTCCAGGTTCGACAGCTTCCCAAGCTCCGACGGAGCCATCTTCAGCTTGAACGACCGGCTGCCCCCACCCAGAATCACATAATCAAGGTCCCTCAGCTTGGCGTCCGCGTATATCGGCAGATCATCCGGCAGCCCGAACGGCGTCACCCCGCCGATCATCATCCCCGTCAACTCCATCGTCTCATCCGCGCTCGCGAACGACGCCCGCGACACCTCCATTAGCCCCTTCACCCGCTTATTCACATCCAGCCTGTCCGTAGCCGCCACGATGCACGCGCAATACTTCTTCGCTCCCCGCTTCGACGCCACAACGATAGTATTCCCCGACTTCTCCGGCGGAAACCCATACTCCTCGCAAAACTGCGCCGTATCCGCAAAATCCGGGTCAATCTCAAACATCTCATACTCCGCCCCCGCCGCCGCCAGCCGCTCCCTAACCCCCTGCTCGATGCTATCCGATTCGCTCATGCCTTATTCCTCGCCTTGGTAAAATCGTATCTTGATTGGGAATTCACCCATATATACGCCGGAGAGCCAAGAACCTTTTCCAGCTCCACGGCGACCTCATCAGTTATATCTCTCTTGCCCTGGATGATCTCACTGACAACATGGACGGATACACCCATCCGCTCAGCAAACTCCGATTGCGTCATTCGAATGAACTCTATCTCCTCCTCCAGAAGTTCGCCCGGGTGTATGGCAAGATTGGACACCAAGTGGGCAGGGCCAAAGTCCCTAACACTCAGTTCAAGATTCTTACACTCCATCAAAACCTACGACCCCCCCTCTTCTCCGATGAATTAAGAAGGCAACTGATCCATCAAGTCAGGATTGCGCTCAAGAGCGTATTCATGATGTTCGCTACATGCCTCCCAGATAAGGTCAGAAGCACTTACACCACCATAATCTCGGGTTCCTCTGAAGAAATCTCTCGCTTCTAAATCGTCATCACGAGAAATAGATCTCGCAGTTCGGAAGGCTTGACGACACGCAGAATTCGATATTCGATACATTTCGGGAAACCAATCATCAATGCTAGTTATAAGTCTGGCTGAAAGATCCGAACTGAAGTATTGGTTGAGTTCAATGTCATAGTGATTTCTCAGCATTCTGGCCAGTAGCCAAAGGATATGAAAATTTGAAAACCTTATGGATGGACTTTGACGCAGAATGAGTTGGAGCGCTGTCCAAGGAAGAATTAGTTGTTGAGCCTTTACACTTCGAGGAAATGCCTGTTCATACCACTGTCGATCCTCTGGAGAACGGATTCCTTGGAACACATATCTCACACGATCAAGGGCGTCGGAAGGGGAACCTAAGAAGGCTAGTGATGATTGAGCCAATGGCTGAACTTCAATATGTCGCTTCCTACGACCAGTCTTAAAAAGTGCTTTCTCGGTATCCGTAAGAACATAACGCCAGTAACCTTGTTTTATCTCATAGTACCACGGTGGTTGCAGACGTCTAAATTCGTCTTGGAGAATAAGCTGTTGTCTCTCGAAAGACGTATAATCCTTCGCTCGAAGTGCTGTCTGAGAGTTAGATGACTCTGCTATAAGTTGTGCTAGATCGCGCTTTGCCACTACTAATTTTAAGTCAACGTGTGTCTCTGACAGTTCTTCGGGTGTTCGCTTGCTCAGAGTTACAGTCGTCTGACAGCCATTGACGATTTGTAGATTCTCTATTGAGATGGTTCCAGTACCGTTACTAACCCGAAAGTCTTCGCAGGTTGCGCACATACCATTATTCAGGAGGTGAAATCGACTCCTGCCTTCAGGTCTGTCTAAAGTACGCTCTATATTTTTGTTGACCTTGGCGTTTGCTAGAGGGCCACGAGGATTGAGGTCAAACAATTTATATCCGTTGGTCTTGAAAACACGCACGATTTCGCCAGCCGGAACTGTTGCTCGGATTGATCTATTTTCTGACTGATCTACTACGTAGGTCCAAGCACCATTGACTTGAAGTTCTACATCCGTTCTTTCTCTTCTGAATCCAGCCCGGTAATCATCAAACGCTTGGGCTATATCAGCAAGATCAAGTAATTGGAATGTACATGGACATACCAAGGATTCCCCGGACAAACGTGTTAATTCACGTTCACGGCGTCTTCTGGAATCTGCGAAACTTCTCGCGGATGGTGAAAAACCTGCCCCGGATGCGAACACCATTGATATGCTGAATTCTTCAGATAACCGCGCGTCAAGTTCCTTGCTGAGTTCCTTGACCAACTGATTATTGGATGTGGAGACCCTTTCCGGGTTTAGGAGCTCATCTGGAGCGTTCCAGAATTTTGTGACCTTATCTTCTCTGGCCTGCGTCCCTCCTCCAGTGGCCTGGAACAGAAACACTGTCTCAGCCTGTTCATCTACGAACCAGCCATCAATCTCAAGGTCGCCACTCTGGTCAATTGCGGTCAACTCAATTACTTGCTCATCGGACAGAGTAGGGTCTGGTGCAATGATCTGGAACGCAGCATGTCTAAACGCCTTGCGCTGGTCGCCATCGTACCAAGTATCTGCGAGCTCGGCCAGATGCTCTCGAAACTCGTCTATCGCACGCGGATATGTCTGAGTAGCCATATTTCGCCTCCACTCGATTGATAGTCTGGCTGCCCGGCAGTCCGAGGTGTAATGTACCATTTTTTCAAGCGTAGCGAATAGCTACTTCGATATTTCACCACCCCAAATGTAGCATCACCACATCTCCCCGCCACGGCAACCCCCTCACCCACCGCATCACCTGATGCGCGTCCGACGCGCTGAGCCCTTCCGATGATATGTACCGCCCTGCCCGTTCGACCATGTGATCGTACCCAAGCTCTATGAACACATTCGCTCCCGATGATACCTGCCAGCACTCATCGTCCCACTCTCTCGCCAGTTCCCAGGCAAAATGGTACGCGGCTTTTCCCGGTTGTCTGAGATACTCAATCTTCACGACTCCTATATCCAATCCCATAGCTCACCTCCTCAGATTTTGGGTCCAGCATTCTATCGGACCACACCAACAACGCAAGACCCTATTTCACACTTCCCCGGCTTCCCACCACGCGACCGCATGTGCTAAACTATCCGCATGAAGAACACAACTCACACAAAACAAGACATAAACAGGAGATTATCAATGAGCCTCACGAAGCCCAAGAAAAAATCCCCCGTAGCTAAACTCTGGTGATCTCTGGTCAATCTCTGGTGAAAAATTCACCAGTTGCCACCAGTCCGCCCACCTGTTACTCACCAGCGTATGTATAAATCAGAATATATCCACCTTCCCAAAACGACCGTCAGCCCCACTGTGGGGTCGAGTCATAATTAGGCAGCGTTGTTATCAAGATGCGCGATGTGTAGGATAATCACTATCGAAACTGGCGAACAGCGACACAAGTTGGAAGATGAAATGCGACGAGACCAGGCCCTCAAGATACTGTCCGATCACAAGGACGAACTCCGCGAGATGTTCGGCTCCACCGCCCGCGACGAGGCAAGACCCGACAGCGACGTGGATACACTGATAGAGATAGAACGTCCCGCCGGGTTCTTCGAGGTCGCGAGAGTGAAGTTCTACCTAGAAGACTTGCTGGACACGAAAGTTGATCTTGCGACCCCGGATGCACTGAGAGCCCCGATTCGCAAACGGATATACGAGGACCTGATCTATGTACGATGACAGACGCGACTGGCGCCTACGCCTGAGCGACATCCGAGGTCAATAACCTACCGCCCCTGCTTTCATCAATCCGCGAGCTAGTTGAATCTCACCCATATACGACCGATCACTAGGAGACCCGAACCCAAATGCCCTTCGACAACATAGAACTCTTCCCCTACTCAGCCGACATCAACGACAGCGACCGCCTCACCATCGGCGGCTGCGACACCGTTGAGCTCGCCGACGAGTTCGGCACCCCCCTGCTCGTCTTCGACGACGCCACCCTGCGCGGTATGTGCCGCCAGTTCGTCGGCGCCTTCGGCTCCCGCTACTCCAACAGCCGCGTACTCTACGCATCCAAGGCGTTCGTCAACGCCGGCATAGCCAGGATAGTCGCCGAAGAGGGCCTCGGACTCGACGTAGTATCCGGCGGAGAACTCGCCGTCGCCGTCGCCGCTGGCTCCGATATGAGCAGCGTCTATTTCCACGGCAACAACAAGACACCCCAGGAGCTTGAATACGCCCTCGATGTCGGCTGCGGACGCATCGTCGTGGACAGCTTCTACGAACTCGACCTGCTCAACGACATCGCCGCCCGGCGCGGCGTGATTCAGCCCATCCTGCTCAGGCTCTCGCCCAGCGTTGACCCGCACACCCACGTCCACACCACAACCGGCATCCTCGACAGCAAGTTCGGCTTCTCCATCGAGACCGGCGACTCCACCCACGCCATCCGCCAGGCGCTCGCCGCCTCCAACCTGGACCTGCTCGGACTCCACTTCCACCTCGGCTCGCCCATCTTCGAGCTCGAGCCCTATGCCATAGCCATAGACACCGTTCTCACCTACCTCGCCCAGTTCAAGGACGAGGGCCTCAACATGCGCGAGTTCAGCCCGGGCGGAGGCTTCGCCATCGGCTACGTCCGCGACCAGCTCCCGCCCGCCGTTGAGGACTACGCCGGAGTGATCGTCTCCGCCTTCACCCGACGCTGCGAAGACCTCGGCTTCGGCCAGCCCACCCTGCTCCTCGAGCCCGGACGCTCCGTCGTCGGCAGGGCCGGCGTCGCCCTCTACACCGTCGGCGCGATAAAGCAGATTCCCACCGTCCGCAAGTACGTCTCCGTGGACGGCGGCATGGGCGACAACATCAGGCCCGCCCTCTACGGCTCCGAGTACGAGGCCGTTCTAGCCTCCCGTATGTCCGCCGATCCGGACGAACTCGTCACCCTCGCTGGCAAATACTGCGAGTCCGGCGACGTCCTCGTCCGCGACATCCAAATGCCCACCCTGGAATCCGGCGACGTCATAGCCATCCCATCGTCCGGCGCCTACGCCCCCTCCATGGCCAGCAACTACAACCTCAACGGACGCCCCGCCATAGTAGTCGTCGCCGACGGCAAGGCCAACCTGATCCGCCGCCGCGAGTCCTTCCAGGACATGATGGCCCTCGACGTAGTATGAGACCATCGCAAAGTCCCTTCCCCCTCGACGGGCTTACAAGGGTATGTTAATGAGTAAAGCGGCTATGAATGTCAACAGATAGTCCCCTCTCCCTCTGGGAGAGGGCTAGAGCCCGTCCCGTACTTGATACGGGAGTGAGGGTGAAACACAAGGTTCTACCGAAGGCTTTCCAATAACTAAAAACTAAGGACTGATAACTCCCATGACCGACATCATCTACTCATCCGCCACCTCCATAGCCCAGTCCATCCGAGACAAGCAGGTATCCTCCGCCGAAGTCGTCCAGGCCCACCTCGACCGCATAGCCGAGGTCAACCCCAAGCTCAACGCCGTCGTCCAACTCTGCGCCGACCGCGCTCTCGAAGAGGCCGCAGAAGCCGACGCCGCCCTCGCCCGAGGCGACGACACCGGCCCGCTGCACGGCGTCCCCATGACCCTCAAGGACTCCCTCGACACCGAGGGCATAGTCACCACAGGCGGCACTACCGGACGCCGCGACTTCGTTCCCGACCGTGACGCCACGGTTACCGCCCGCCTCAGGGCCGCCGGCGCCATACTCATGGGCAAGACCAACACCCCCGAACTCACTATGGCAGGCGAGACCGACAACAGCGTCTATGGACGCACTAACAACCCCTTCGACCTGGAGCGCAGCCCCGGCGGTTCCAGCGGCGGCGCGGGAGCCATCGTCACCACCGGCGGCTCACCATTCGACATTGGCAGCGACACTGGCGGCAGCATCCGTATGCCCGCCCACCTCTGCGGCATAGCCGGAATCAAGCCCAACTCTGGCCGCGTCCCCCGCACCGGACACATCATCGAATACACCCTGGGAGCGACCGACTCCTACACCCAGAACGGCCCCATGGCCCGCTACGTGGAAGACCTTGAACTTATCCTGCGCGTCATCTCCGGTCCCGACTGGATAGACCCCGCCATAATAGATATGCCCCTCCGCGACCCCGCCGACGTTGACCTCAACAGCCTCCGCGTCGCTTTCTACACCGACCCGCCCGGCTTCAAGGTTCCCGCCCAGGACACCAGAGACACGGTGCAAGCTGCGATACGCGCTCTCTCCGACGTGGCCGCCTCGGTCGAGGAAGATGCCCCCGGCGCGCTTGAACGCGTCCCCGATATGACCGCGCGGATAGGCGGGGGAGACGGCCGCGCCGGGACCCGCCGTCTGCTCGACAAGGCCGGCACTTCCGACATCTCCGTCATATTGAACAAACGCATCGAGGAAGCCGAGCCTATCACTACTCCAGAGTTCACGAAGTCGCTCGAAGACCTCGATCAATACCGCAGCGACATGCTCCAATTCATCAGCGACTACGACGTGATTGTTGCCCCCGTAACCGCGCAGCCCGCCCAGCCGCACGGCGCGTCCTTCGAAGACCGCAACCGCCACGCCTTCTACACCGGCCCCTACAACCTCACCGGCTGGCCGGGCACGGTCGTCCGCTGCGGAACCTCCTCCGAGGGACTGCCCATCGGCGTCCAGGTCATCGCCCGCCCCTGGCGCGAAGATGTCTCCCTGGCCGTCGCCGCCTTCCTCGAATCAGCCCTCGGCGGCTGGCAAAAGCCCCCGATGTAGGAAACGCGCATGACCGAAATCACCAGATCTTCAGCCAAAACCATAGCCCAGGCGATACGCGACCGGGAAATGTCCGCCGTCGAGGTCGTCCAGGCGCACCTCGACCGAATAGCCGAGGTCAATCCAAGCCTCAACGCTGTCGTATGCCTCTGCGCGGTGCGCGCCCTGCGCGAGGCCCGCGAGGCCGACGCCGCGCTGTCTCGTGGAGACGACCTCGGCCCCCTGCACGGCGTCCCCATGACCCTGAAAGACTCACTGGACACCGAGGGCGTCGTCTCCACCGGCGGCACAGCCGGACGCCGCGAGTTCGTGCCCGACCGCGACGCCACCCTTGTAGCGCGTCTGAGAGCGGCGGGCGCCATTCTGCTCGGCAAGACCAACACCCCCGAAATAACCTGGTCCGGCGAGACAGACAACGATGTCTATGGCCGCACGAACAATCCCTTCGATCTCGAACGTTCGCCCGGCGGCTCCAGCGGCGGAGCAGCCGCCATCGTCTCAGCGCATGGTTCCCCATTCGACATCGGAAGCGACACCGGCGGCAGTATTAGAGCCCCCGCCCACGTCACTGGCATTGCCGGAATCAAGCCCAATTCAGGCCGGGTCCCACGCACCGGACACATCATTGACTACACGATGGGCGCGATTGACTCATACACTCAAAATGGCCCAATGGCCCGCTATGTTGAAGACCTCGCCCTCATTCTGCCCGTCATCTCCGGCCCCGACTGGATAGACCCCGCCATCGTGGATATGCCTCTCGGTGACCCCGCTGACGTGAACCTGAGCGGTCTGCGTGTCGCCTTCTACACCGACTCACCCGGTTTCGAGCCACCCGACCAGGACACCAGGGACACCCTCCAAGCCGCGGTTAACGCCCTGGCGGTCACCGTCGCCTCGATAGAGGAAAATGTCCCCCAACCCTTGAGCCGCGTACCTGATCTGAACGACAGGACGAGCGAGGGCGATGGCGGAGCGGGAACCCGCAGACTGCTCGACAAGATTGGCGCCACCGACATAACCCCTCGCCTGACCAAGTGGCTTGATGAAGCGGAGCTGATCTCGACCGAAGAGTTCACAAAGGCTCTCGAAGACCTCGACCAGTACCGCAGCGACATGCTCCAATTCATGCGCGACTACGACGTAATCATATCTCCCACGACCGCGCAG
This sequence comes from Dehalococcoidia bacterium, assembly GCA_034420555.1. GTDB lineage: Bacteria > Chloroflexota > Dehalococcoidia > Lucifugimonadales > UBA1123 > VXRN01. The sequence goes on along the minus strand of DAOULF010000229.1, from coordinate 14,177 downwards.
CCCGCCCAGCCGCACGGCGAGTATTCCAAAGAAGAAGGGTACGCAATCTACACTCACCCCTATAACCTGACCGGCTGGCCTGCCACCGTCGTCAGGTGCGGAACGTCATCCGAAGGACTGCCAATCGGAATACAAGTCGTCGCCCGCCCCTGGAGAGAAGACGTTTCCCTCGCAGTCGCCACCTTCCTCGAAACCGCCCTCGGCGGCTGGCAAAAACCCCCGATCTAACTGGAAGTAATTCCATCCTGAAACATCTTAACATCCTGTAAATCCTGATTCAGACAACTGGAGTAAAACATGGACCTCGAACTCACCGGGAAGAAAGCCATAATCACTGGCGGCAGCGTCGGCATCGGTAAGGCAACCGCCCGTGTACTCGCCAACGAGGGCGTGGACATAGTGATTTGTGCCCGCCGACAGGACGTGCTCGAACAAACAGCCAGCGAACTCGCCTCCGAAACTGGGCGCAAGATCATCCCCATCGTCGCCGACACAACATCCACCGAGTCGGTCGAAGCCATGGTATCCCGCGCGGTCGAAGAACTCGGCGGCGTGGACATCCTGGTGAACAACGCCGCCGCGCCGGGTGGCTTCGTAACGGGCCCGCTGGCGGAGTCAGAAAACTCAGACCTCCTCTTCGACGTGAACACCAAGGTCGTCGGATACTTCCGTTGCGCCAAGGCCGTCGCGCCCCATATGCAGGCTCAGCGATGGGGCAGGATTATCAACATAGGTGGACTTGCCGCGCGCAACGGAGGCACCTTCAGCGGACTCCGTAACGCCGCCCTGGCCCACCTCACAAAGACCCTCTCGCTGCAACTCGGCCCGAGCGGCATAAACGTCAACCTCGTCCATCCGGGAGGCACCCGCACAGAGCGCACTACTGAGGAAGCCGCCAACGCTCCCCAGTCCAACGACATACGCAAGCTCGTTGACGCCACAGAAGTCGGCTACATCGTCACCTTCCTCGCCTCGCCAAAGTCCACCGCCGTAGCGGGCGAGACTATCGCGGCTGGCGGTGGAGCAGGAGCTTCGGTGTACCAGTAGTAGCCTTGTCCCTAGACCGACCCCGACTTCAGCGCGAACTGTCCGAACTGCTCGACCGCGTATGCCGAAACGAGCCGTTCTTCGGCGCCGTCCTCGTATCGGACGCCGAAGGTGACGTGTTCGTCCGCTGCTGCGGCTACTCCAATCGCTCATGGAAGGTCCCCAACCGGCGCGACACCAGGTTCCGCATCGCCTCGGTCGGCAAGATGCACACCGCCGCAGCCATCCTCCAACTGGTCGAGCGCGACCTTCTCTCGCTCGACGCTGGCATAGTCGAACTTCTTGACATGGAAGACACCCAAATCCCCCAAGAGGTCACCATCCGCCACCTGCTCACCATGACCTCCGGCATAGCAGACTGGATAGACGAGTCCCCAACCAGCCGTTGGAACTGGGAAGCCCTCAAGCGGACCACTCCACTCTATCTTCTCAGAGAAGCCGCCGACTACCTTCCCCTGTTCGTAAACCGCCAGCCGCGCTTCCCGCCCGGAGAGTCCTGGGCATACTGCAACGCCAACTACGTCCTGCTCGGCATGGCTATCGAGAAAGCATCCGGTCAGCCCTACACGGACTATATGCGCCAAAACATCTTCACCCCCGCGGGCATGACCGACACCGATTTCCTGCCCGCAGACGCCGCGGCGGACCGCGTTGCCGAGGGCTACGTACCCATACTCAACGATGATAGAAACCTCGTTGGCTGGAAGAGCAATGTGTACGACCTGACCATAGAGGGCGGCGCGGACGGTGGATCCACCTCCACCGCCGACGACTTGATACGATTCGCCCGATTGCTGAGACAAGGCGAGATCATCGGCCCGGGCCTATTGGACGAAATGCTTACCCCGGCCATAGAAACCCCCTTCAGTCCCCAACTCGGCTATCGCTGGCGGTACGGATATGGCGTCGAGATAGTATCCGACATGGACGGGCGCGTAATCCGCTGGGGACACGGCGGCGAGGAGTCAGGTGTGAGTTGTCGCCTGCACCACTACCCCAATTCCGGCCTGGATGTCGCTATAATGGGCAATGCCACCGAGTGCGCCGGGCCGCTCGCTATGCGAATAGGCAAGATAATCGAAAACCTGACGAACTGAGCGCTATGTCCTGGAAAGACGACTACAACAGCAAACTCATGACCCCAGAAGAAGCCGTCTCCATAGTCCGGGACGGCGACCGTGTTGTCGTCCCTCTCACCGAGCAGCCGATATCCCTCATCCGTGCTCTCGCTGAACGAGCCTCCGAAGTTAAGGATGCTACCCTGTCCGTGGCCGTTCCCCAGTTCGATGTCGGCCCATTCCTTGATGCCGGTTGGAAGGTCGAAATAGAAAACTTCATCGGTCCCGCTGGCCGACCATACGAGAACGACGGCCAAGCCCCGTACCTTCCCCTGGCCTTCTCGCTCACGTTCAAGTCGCCGGACGAAAGGGGCAGCGAGGCCAAGCCGATTGACGTCGCCCTCGTAACCGTCGCCCCTCCAAACAAACACGGCCAGGTCACTTTCGGCCCCCAGCCATGGTACAAGCGTGGATACGCGCAGCGGGCAAACAGAGTTGCCGCCGAAGTAAACCCTTCTCTGATTCGCACATTCGGCGATACATTTATGCCCCTGAACGAAATCAACGCCCTGGTTGAGGTTGAAGCACCCACAGATAGCCGTGAACGTCTGAATCAGGCCATCGCCACCCTCCCCAGCGAACGCCGCGCCGTGTTTGAGGATATAGTGAGCCGCGTCAACCCTACTCGCCTGGTTCCCTCCATACCTTATCTCGAAACAATAGACCTAAACCGGCTCAGAACGCAGCTTGGCATAAACGATCCTTCCCCTGAGACCATAGCGATTGCAGACAATGTAAAGGCACTCATTCCGCACGGCGCCACCATACAGGTCGGCGTGGGAACTCCTTCCTCATATATGCCCCGGCTCGGTGTATTCGACGACAAGACTGACCTCGGCCTGCACACAGAGCTTACGGTCCCCGGTGTCGCTAAGCTGGTGGACGCCGGGGTGATTAACGGTTCCCGCAAGACTATCCACAGGAACCGGGCTGTCGCCGTGTCATGGTCGGGCGCGAACGACGAAGACCTGCAAATCATTGACGACAACCCAATCTTCGAACTCTATTCGCCCGAATACCTTCTCGACCCATGGCTGATCGCGAAGAATCACGCCCAGGTCGGGATGAACAACGCTCTGTCCGTGGACTTTACAGGACAGATAGCTTCAGAGAGCGTCTTAGGCGGCAGAATGATCAACGGCATAGGCGGCCAGCCCGAAACACACATCGGAGCGCTCTACTCCAGGGGCGGACGCGCCATCACCCTGCTCTACTCCACCGCTCTCGATGGAGCCGTCTCACGCATAGTTCCGAAGCTCGAATCGGGGGAGCTTGTCACCATGCCCCACTTTTGGGCCGATACAATAGTCACCGAATACGGAGTGGCCGACCTTCTAGGGAAAAATCACAGAGAGCGCGCTGAAGCCCTCATCGCCATCGCCCACCCCGATTTCAGGCCTGAACTTAGAAAATCCCTGTCGGACGCCATGATTCCATAGCTGGACACGGCCCACGTACACTGTTGTGTCACTTGACATTAACCCACATTGATGTGAAATTATTGTTCATCACACCGAAATAATGACAGGGGGGAATTTTGACCTCACTCGCTAACATTCTCGATAACCATCCCGATAGTAAGTCCTCGGTACTCATTCCCGGCGGGCCTACGATAACTTACGGCGAATTACGGGATGAAGTAGAGCGGATCGCCGAGAACCTTGCGACCATCGTCGCGCCCGGTCAAGCGGTATCTATCGTGCTTCCCAACGGTCTTGAATTTCTCGTCTCTTTCCTTGCAGTGGCCAGGGCAGGCGCGATAGCCGCCCCTCTGAATTCCGCTTATACTCTGGATGAGTTCAAGTTCTTCATGGAGGATGCGGACGCCCAACTCGCCATACTACCTGAGGGCGACCATGCGGGCCGCGACGCCGCAGCGCAACTCGGGATACCCACCCTGGACGCGGCGCTGGACACCCGGGGGAAAGTGCATCTGTCCCGACAAGGCCGCTATCTGACTGACCGGAAGGACATCGCGGGGCCGTCTCCGGATGACACAGCCCTGTTTCTTCACACGTCCGGCACGACCAGCAGGCCAAAGGGCGTGCCGCTGACCCACGCCAATCTGCTTGCGTCTTTGAGGAACATCGGGGATACCTACGCGCTCACGCCTGACGACGTAGCGATGGTGGTCATGCCCTTGTTCCACGTTCATGGCCTGATAGGTGTGGCACTCTCGACCCTAATCACCGGCGGGAGCATCGTAGTGCCATCAAGATTCAGCGCGAGTCGCTTCTGGCACGAACAGAGTTCGACGGGCGCAACCTGGTACTCCGCTGTTCCCACTATTCACCAGATATTGCTGATGAGAGCCGACGACGACAATGCCCCGCAAGAGAGTTTCCGGTTCATTCGCTCGTGCTCGGCGGCGCTCGCCCCATCCGTATTCGACGATCTGGAGTCCCGCTTTGGCGCCCCGGTCCTCGAGGCATACGGCATGACCGAAGCCTCACATCAGATGGCCTCTAACCATCTGCCGCCCGGCAGCAGGCAGCCCGGCACGGTCGGAACCGGAACCGGCGTCGAAATCGCCATCATGGACGACCTCGGAAGTCTCATGGAGACCGGACAGACCGGAGAAGTCGTGATCAAGGGACCCAACGTAACCCTTGGTTATCACAACAATCCAACGGCCAATGAGGAAGCCTTCACCAACGGCTGGTTCCGAACGGGAGACCAGGGTATTCTGAACACGGAGGGAGTGCTTACCCTGACCGGACGCATCAAGGAGCTCATAAACAGGGGCGGCGAGAAAATCTCCCCTCTGGAGGTTGATGCTGTGTTGCTGCAACATCCCAGTGTCTCAGAAGCGGTGTGCTTCGGCGTGCCGGACGTAAAGTATGGCGAAGCCGTTCAGGCAGCCGTCGTACTCTCCGGGAGCGTCTCCGAAGACGCCATCCGTTCATTCTGTGGCGGCCATCTGGCCGATTTCAAAGTGCCCGACCGGGTTTATCTTGTAGAGTCTCTGCCAAGAACTGCCACCGGCAAGATTCAACGCCGGAACGTCGCCGCCCAATTCGCCCTCTAACGCGGACCTCATCTCTGGGTGGCCTGGACCTGGTCTCTCCATGCTGGATTGAAGCATCCAGTGGAGTATCACTTGAATCTCAACTAGCAAAAAAATGTTAATGGAATTCCCGTCTAGCTCAAATCTGTTGATGCAATACCGTCTCAAATATGATAACTTTCGCATATCGGGTAACAGCACATAGTGACCCTGATCGGACGAGTCAAAATTAACTACTATGCCTGACGTCAACTTCCATCAACTTCTCATATTTCACAATGTCGCCCAGTTGGGTAGCTTCACGAAGGCCGCCCGGGAACTGAGCATTAGCCAGCCCGCGGTGTCTATCCAGGTGAAAGAGCTTGAGCGCAACCTGAACACAACACTGGTAAATCGGGTGCGCAGAGGCGTGTTCCTGACAGACTCCGGCGAGGTGGTTTACGGCTACACAAAGCGTATATTCTCCCTTGCGGACGAGATGCGGCTCGCCGTACAGGACCTGGAAGGACTACAGGCCGGCAGGCTCAGCATCGGTTCGTCCTCGACGCCAGGCGAATACATTCTTCCGTTGGCCATGGGAATATTCAGGGAACGTTATCCCAAGATCGAGATTTCGCTTGCCATCTCCAACACGGATACTGTCGTGCAGCAGATACTCAGCCACGAACTGGACCTGGGAATGGCGGGCGCCGACGTTGACATCGAGGGCTTGAGCTCATTCCCCTACGTAGAAGACGAAGTTGTCATCGTCGCGTCTCCCACTCACCCCCTTTCCAGGGATAGGAGATGGGTAAGCCTTCAGGAAATCGAAAGCCAGCCTCTCATTATGCGCGAGGTCGGTTCCGCCACCAGAAACGCCGCGTCAGACTTCTTCCACGCTCACAACATGGAAGTGAACATCGCTATGGAGCTTGGAAGCAACGAGGCGGTAAAGCGCGCAGCGGCAGCCGGCCTGGGTCTGGGACTCCTGTCCAAGTTCTCAGTAGGCCCGGAGGTCGTCGCAGGCTTTCTGAGCGTCCTGCGCGTGCGTGGATGGAAGTGCGAGCGTCCACTGATAGTCTTCTACCGCGACGACGGGCACATCAGCACCGTCCAGCAGGCATTTCTGAGACTGCTTCAAGTGGAGAGGCCCCTTCCCCCCGTGCCTCTGCAACTATAGATCCTCTTCCTGGGATTCGAGTGTCACAGCGTAGGCAGGAACAACCAACCCAATCCGTTCGTTTAGGCGGCCCACCTTGAACGAATTCATCTACCTCATTCGCTATCTCTACTCCATGATTCGGTGGCGTCTGTTCATTTGGGTCGTCCTGCTGGTATTCGCCTCCCTCCTCGAGGGAATCAGCATCGGAATGATCCTGCCTATCCTCGGCGGGTCCGAGTCTGCCGACACACCCCTTCACAGGTTCCTGACCGACGGAGCCGAATACCTCGGACTTCCATACACCCTGCCCGTCGCCGTCACTGGAATGGCGATTCTCTACCTCGCCCGCACCGGATTCATCATCTACCAGCGTGTCTATGCCGCCGACATCACGGGCAAACTCATGGCCCGTCTGAAGATAGAATTCGTCGAGCAGGTTTACAGCGCGGACTATCAATACTTCCTGGAACGTGGTCTCGGTGCATTCACCAACGCCGTTACCACTGAGCTCAACAACGTTGCCCAGGCATTCGAACGCTGCAACAGTTTCATCGTAAACACTGGATTCGCGCTCGTTTACATCGCCCTGCCTCTGGCCATAAACCCTGCATTTACCAGCGTAGTCATAATCGTCGGCGTGCCGGGCTACTTCCTGATCAAGCGACTCTTCAACATCGCGCGCGGATTCTCCATAAGGTCAACTGCGGCCAACGCAGGCTTGCAGTCGTACATCATCCAGGGACTCTCCAACTTCAAATACCTCAAGTCCACCAACTCCCATCGAGGCATATTCGGACGCATCCGCGAAACCAGCCGGGAGCAAGGCCGCCTCGAGTACAAGCAGTCAGCCCTCTCCGCGGTCCTCGAAAACGGCACCGATCTCCTGTTTATGCTCATTATCGCGGGCCTGCTGATCTACTACGTAGAAATCGCCCGCAACAACCTCTTGGAGATACTGTTCATCCTGTTCATCGTTCGCAGAGCAATGGTCTATGCCCTGAACGCGCAGACTTCGTTCCAGGACTTCCTCAGATTCTCTGGCAGCGTCCGCAACTTCCGGATGCTCAGACAGGAACTCACCGAACGCGAGGAACCGACCGACTTCTCAGGAGAAACTCCCGATTTCGGTCAGTCCATTACACTCAAAGACGTCTGCTTCCAATACGACACGTCCGAGCAAGTTCTGGACAACGTAAGCCTTACCATACAGCCCAACAGCATGGTAGCCTTCGTCGGAGCCTCAGGTTCAGGCAAATCAACGCTTGCAACCATGCTCACCGGACTCCTCAGGCCCACCTCCGGGGAAGTCGCCATCGGCGGAGTCCCCTACGACAAGATCAACCAGCGCAGGCTGAGGGAAGGCATAGGCTACGTAACCCAGGAGAGCGTCATCTTCAACGACACAGTCCACAACAACATCGCCCTCTGGGACTCCGGCGACGACTCCCGCGCCAAAGTCCAAGCCGCCGCTAGAGCGGCCGGAGCCTCCGACTTCATTGAAAACCTTCCAGACGGCTACGACTCCCTCCTAGGCGACAACGGCATAAACATCTCCGGCGGCCAGCGACAGCGAATCTCCATAGCCCGCGAACTCAACAAGGACGCCAGCCTCCTCATTTTCGACGAGGCCACCAGCGCCCTCGACACCGAGTCCGAGACCGAAGTCCAGCGCGGCATAGACGCCCTGCGCGGCGACAAGACCATCATCCTCATAGCCCACCGCCTGTCCACGGTCAAGAACTGCGATATGATTTTCGTCCTGAAAGAAGGCCGAGTAGTCGAACAGGGCAATTACGACACCCTCTACGACATGGACGGCGAGTTCACGCAGATGGTCAGTCGCCAGGCGCTGGCGTCGCGCCCCCAAAATGGCCGCTCCGAATACGCGCCGCTGAAAGCGTGACTTAGGCAAGAACGCCGCAATTGAAACTACCCAACTTCCAGCAAGCTCATATTGAACCGGGAAAGATTACGGGTTATCTACTTTCCGATTCTCATGACAGAGGACGAGGCAAAGCCGGGTTCTTTTCCAGATTCGGATTCAGCGTGGACAGCCCTCAGGAAATTGAGATAGCATTGTTGGATCACTGTTCACAACATCAGGCTGTTGAAGTTGGTCAGACGCCCCACGGAGTGAAATATGCCGTGGATGGAGCGCTTGAGACACCTGACGGACGCAATCCGCTCATTAGAACTGTCTGGCAAGTGGACATTGGCAAAGACTATCCCAGATTCATAACGGCATATCCGCTTGAGTAGGAGGCATAGATGTTCAAAGAACTAGATGTTGTCGCGCTCACGTCTCCGATTCCCAGAGACCGCATCTGGGATATTCCGCCGAACAGCTCTCTGAATCGGAGTGGCGCTCTAGGGGAAGGTCTGAAACCGGGCGATGTTGGAACGATTGTGTATGTGCAGGGGGACGGAGAGGCGTTCGAGGTGGAGTTCACAGAAGCCAATGGCCGAACCATCGCCGTCGCCACCATATTGGCGACGCAGGCGCGTCCGGCGACCAAAGAGAATATCGCCAATTGCCGCCTTCGTCCGAAGACAGCGGATATGGCGACTTCGGCAGGCATAGAACCGAAACAAGAATCGTAATGCCTGCCTTTACGAAGCGCGGCATACCCGCCAGCCGATATAACACCAGCAATCTGGACACCGAATCCGAATCCGAAGTCCAGAACAGCATTGACTCCCTGCGCGGAAACAAAACAATCGTACTCATAGCCCACCGCCTGTCGACTATCCAAAACTGCGACACTATCAATGTCCTCAAAGATGGTCGCATTGTGGAGCAGGGCACATACGATTCCCTATACAGTCTCAACGGCGAATTCACGCAAATGGTCAAACATCAGGCACTCGCCTCCAACATTCCGCAAAATGGCCACCACATGCACGACCACCTTCCAACTAAGAGATAGTCTCGGCATGAGTTGGGTTTCTCGAAATGTGGGGAGTATAAATGACAACGGGATTATACGTATCCATACACTTCAAGCCCGGCTTAGGCGGCGTTGAAGAACATACTGACCAGATATCCAAGCATCTCATCCAACTTGGAGAACGGATCACAGTTCTCACTCCTCCAAAGCCTGGTGCGGCCGAGTTCGACAGAATTTGCGGCTATCCTGTCGTCAGATTCGACACTGGACTCCCGTTCACAGGCCGGCTGAAATCCAGTTTGGATCGCCGACTGCTACTGGTAGGCATCCTGAAGGTTGCCCGGCGTATAAAACCAGACTATCTCATCCTGAGTAATTGGAGCCCTATCGGCGGCCTGAACGTGGCGTTAGCGTCGAAACTGCTGAAAATCCCCTTTTTTATATTTGAACACGGAGAAAAGTTTCACCAACATTTTCCCTACAGCTTATCTCGCATGATAACAGCGCAAGCCGCTACGCGGATAATCTGTGTCAGCAGCTATGTCAGATCACTCGCGTTGCAACATTCATGGGCCAACTCAGATAGAACGATAGAGATTCTGAACGGCGTCAATCTCTCCGAGGTGAACGCCTACCTCGCACTACGCGAGGAACCGCCCGATTCCGAATGGCAGCGTCCTCCAACTTTGCTAACAGTCTGCGGACTGTGGAAACCCAAGGGCGTGGACACCGTGATAAAAGCTATGCCCACTATTGTTTCCCATGTCCCCAACGCCCGATATCTGATAGTTGGCGGCGGTTCTGATGAGGCAAGACTGAAGCGCCTCGCTGCCGCCTCGCCCGCACGGGACTCCATAGTCTTTGCAGGTCCCCTGTTTGGAAATGATAAGTTCGAAAAATACGAGCAATGTGACGTTTTCATAATGCCAAGCCGTCTCCACGAAGGGATGCCCCTAGTATTTCCAGAGGCGAACGCGTTCGGAAAGCCGGTCATAGGAGGGAACTACGGGGGACAGGTGGACGCGATAAGGCATGGTGAAACTGGACTATTAGTGAATCCCTGCGACACTGATGAAGTAGCACGGACTACGATAAGACTCCTCAAGGAGCCCAAATACGCACGTGAACTTGGCGAGCGTGGCAGACAGAGGGTCGAGAGGGAACTCAACTGGAAGTTTGCGTCTGAAAAGCTGCTCTCTATCATACATATTGCGCTCGGAGAAAGAAGATAGTTCGCTCATGGGATCAGGTCGAAACCTATCGGATCTACTACGAGAGCCCTTCAATGTGGCAAAGACTGTGCTTTGGGAGTTACTCAGAGACCGTATAAGCGACGAGTGGTTTTTCAGAATCGTGAACTGGGACAATTTTCTCGGAAGAAGAAATTATCTCGTTTCTGGAACACCGTATAACGGAATATATCTAGGAACTGATAGCAAAGATCATATCTACATATGCAGGCGGAATTATGCGAACAGATACAAGAATGGCATTATGAAATATATAGACAATCTTGCCCACAAATATAGTTTAGATAAGATTGATCTGGAACCTGGCGGAGTGTTTGTAGATTGCGGCGCCAACATCGGGGAACTTGGGCTTTGGGCAGCTAAAAGGGGGCTCAGCTACATTGCGTTTGAGCCTGAACTACTCGAATCCCATTGCTGTGACCTGAATAATTTCGGAGGAGAAGATGAAACCAGAAGAGTCGCGCTGTGGAAGAAAAAAACAACATTGACTTTTTATTCCAAGCCTGAAACGTCAGATAGTTCAGTTATAGACCCAGGAGACGCAATACCAATTAAGGTACACGGAATAACCTTGTCTGACGCAATAAATCTTTCAGATATCCCTGGTACCGTGATCCTGAAAGTCGAAGCCGAAGGCGCAGAACCCGAGGTTTTGGCAGGAGCGGTTAAAGTGTTGCCCTATGTTGACTACGTAGCGGTTGACTGTAGCAACGAACGTGGAGTGAACAGAGATTACACTTTTGTAGAGACGAGTAAGATCCTATACAAGGAAGGCTTCATTCCATATTCGATTTCGACGTTCGGAGCAGGTGATGTCAAAGCCCTATACCGTAACGAACGAGGACCACATATAAGACGATAAGATGGCTCAACCTGAAAATCCCAAAGTCAGTGTAATCATCACGACATACAAACGGGCGGCGCTTTTGTCCCGTGCGGTCAAGAGTGTATTAGCTCAGACTTACCACGGCTACGAACTCATCATAGTTGACGACTGTTCCACAGACTCTACTCCAGACGTTATCCGGTCGTTCTCGGATTCACGTATCCGTTCGTTCAGGCACGAAATCAACAAGGGCTTGTCAGCCGCCCGCAACACAGGCATAGCCAACGCTCGTGGAGAGTACATAGCGTTTCTGGATGACGACGACGAGTGTACTCCAAACCGGCTCGCCGACCAAGTATCCATACTTGATTCCGATCCCAAGGTTGGACTGGTGTACGGCTGGATAGAGGAGATAAACGACGCCACCGGGGCAAGGCGCATACCCCGAAACGTCCAGAACACCCACAGGGGACGAGCTGCGTTTGAGGCCGCTCTCACCGGAGTAAGTGACGCCGCATCAATGGCCTATCCCTGTATTCGCGCCTCCGTCGTTCGGCAGGTCGGCGGCTACGATGAGCGAGTACCTACCAATGGCGAGGAAGCTCTGTTCATGACCTCCGTCACCCAGATATGCGACGCTGAATACGTGCCAAGCATAATCGGGCGCATTCACGTTAACCATATATATGATAGGTTGAGCCAAACCGATACACCTGAGAAATTCAATAGGTACCTAGAAGCCCACTTATCTAAATTCGGAGACGAGTTGCGGAGTCGGCCTAAAGTGCTGGCTGGCTTCTACGCCGCCTCGGCCGCCGGCCTGATGCGCGTCAGGCAGCCGCGCCGCGCAATCGCCTATATGCTCAATGCTTTACGGACAGACCCTTTCAGTGCGTCCAACTTCACGCGCCTGCTATACGTAGGCAAAGCGTTCGTCTGGCACGCCACACCCCTCAGAAGATTCAGGTCACAAGCCCGGAATATACGCTCGTTCATCTTTGGCCGCCGATAGCCTGTCCCGTCTGCCCGCTCTGCTATAATGCCACCGCGTCCCGCGTATAGACCCTACCGAAGAGGAATCTGAAATGAACAACACAACCGTTGCGGAGAGGGCCTTCACCGCGAGTGTCTGGCAGGAAGCCGAATGGTACATAGCCCAGGCCATGGAGGTTGATGTCGCCAGCCAGGGCGAATCCGTAGAGACCGCCTTGGACAATTTGCGCGAGGCGTTGGAGCTTCACTTCGAGGACCCCGTTGCCACCGTCACGCCGCAGGTTCATGAGATCCGCGTCCCCGTACCTTGAACGTCCTCCACGTCACCCCCAGCATGTCCCCCACCTGGGGAGGCCCTGTGGCTGTCGTGTCCCAACTCATTCCCGCATTGTCCAATGAGGCGCTATCCTGTGAGATAGCGACCACCAGGGGCCATAGGGTCGGCGCTGATACAGTTTCGCTCGACAGCGTTCCCGCTCACACTTTCGATACCGAACTCCCATCTCGAATCTGGACGGCCTACTCATCGGCATTGGGCCGATTTCTGAATGAAAACGTCTCCAGATTCGACATCGTTCACGTTCACGAAATCTGGCATTACGCCGGATACGCCGCCTTCCGAGCCGCGAAGAGGAATGAGATTCCGTTTGTCCTCACACCTCACGGCGAACTTGGCGAGTGGCACCTCCGCCACAAGCCATGGAAGAAGCGTATCTACATGAAACTCGCTCTCGACCGGATGCTGCGCAACGCCGACGCCCTGCACGCCATCACTCCCGCCGAGAAGAGCCGGATAGCGGAGTTGGGATACGATACGCCCGTCACAGTCGCCCCGAATGGGATATATCCCGCTCAATTCGACATATTGCCTGACCCGTCGGACTTTCTGAACAAATTCCCAGCGCTAAAGGGAAAGCATATCATCCTGTACCTGGGTCGCCTCAATCCCACAAAAGGACTGGACATACTCGCGCGTAGCTTTTCCGCCATAACCCGTCGGTTCCCGGATGCCGTCCTTCTAGTGGCAGGACCCGATGAAGAAGGGGGACGTCAAGTCATGGAGTCCATACTGAGGTCCAACGGCCTGATTGACAGGACTATCTTCACAGGAATGTTGGCTGGGAAGGACAAGTTAGCCGCCCTATCCAGTGCGGACATATTCGTTCTGCCCTCGTACTCAGAAGGCTTCAGCATCGCCGTCCTCGAAGCTATGGCAGCCCGTCTTCCCGTAGTCATCAGCGAGGGTTGCAACTTCCCGGAAGTGGCCGAACACGGCGCAGGATTCGTAGTCAAGGCGAGTGAGAAGCCTGTGGCCGAAGCGATAAGCGCGTTGCTGTCCGACTCGCCCCTTCGTGTCCGCATGGGCGAACGCGGTAGGAAACTGGTCACCGAACGATACACTTGGCAGGCCACCGCGTCCAAGATCGCAGAACTATACAGGACTCTCGTCAGAAAGAAGAATCAGCAAACGTCCAATTGATGCGATAGAAGAACAACTGGTGGAAGCTGGGGGGAGCGGGATTAGCTATTGTTGTGAATGCATATGCCGTTTGATACCACATTTAATACCACGCGATGATTATTCTTAATTGGCGGAAAGGGTCGAGAAGAAACTGTATGCGTCAATTCGCTGACTATTGCTAATCGGGCCTCTGGGGTGAGCGAGTTAAACATTGAGAATTTGCCTGTGGGGTGTGGGGGAATTAGCCAGAAGGCGGCTTAGGAGCGATGTGTAAACGGCGGACATAAAATGGACCATGTAGGCACTTTTCTCACCGTAAACTAGCAGCCTGTCCGAGAAATACTATGGGTGAGTGGTCGGGAGTATAATGGGCACAGTTCAGTATGGTGGAGCCGCCGATGACCAAGAGCTACCGTCCGTATGATCCAGACCAGCAGTTGCTGCT
>DAOULF010000228.1:0-10712 GCA_034420555.1 Dehalococcoidia bacterium | reverse complement strand
GAACTGAGCGGCGTAATCCCGCCCCAACTCGGTAATCTCGCTAACCTGGAAGACTTAAGGCTTCGCAGCAACAGTTTGAGCGGCAGCATCCCCGACTCGCTCGGTAATCTCGCTGGCCTGGAAATTTTGATGCTCAACGACAACGAACTGAGCGGCCCAATACCGCCCGAACTAGGCAACCTTGCCGACAGACTGTTCTGGTTGCGGCTCAGCGGCAACGACCTGACCGGATGCGTCCCCGACGCCCTGCGCGATACGCCGATCAACGACTTCGACGAAATCGGCCTCCCCTTCTGCGACCCATAGACGACCGGTACACAAAGACGCGCTCCCGCCGTCGGTATGGTTTGGCGGGAGCGCGTCTTAAACGGCCATTAGGAGAATCCCCTCACGCCTCCATAACCTCCACCGCATAGCGCGGGATGAAGCGGTCCCGCGTAACCAGAACAAGGTCCTCTACCTGCGCCTGTCAGGATAATCTTTGGGCAAAGGTATCTCGAACAGCGGCTCATCGAAGTCCGGCGCCATCCATACCTTCCCCTTCCATCCGCCCAATTTGCGCGGCTCATTCTTCCGCTTCTCCTGGTACTCAGGACAAGGAACAAGCTCCACATACGGCTCCCCGTCCCTAGTAATCACCACCTTCTCCCCAATCTGAACATAACTGCCCAGCTTGGACAACTGCTTCCCCGCCTCCTCAATATCAATTCGCATCTCTAACCTCCTAATACCATCCTGACCGGGGACGCCCACGCGAGCGCCGGACGCCCCAATTCTAAATTCCAAATTCTTAATTGTTAATTTTATTCCGCCGTCCCCGTATATTCACGCTTCACCAGTTCCCAGTCTATCTCGTAGCCCAGGCCCGGCTCCGTCGGAGCGTGGACCACGCCGCCCGTCATGTCTATTTCGTTCACCAGACCGTACATATTGTCCCCGGTGCAGGGGAAGAACTCGAAGAACTCGCAGTTCGGCACAGCCATCGTGATGTGCAGATTCGCCACGTTGTTCAGCGAATTGCCGCCGTGATGAATCTCGCACTTCATGTTGAACCCCTCGGCCAGGTGGCATAGGCGCACCATCGGCGTGATCCCGCCCGTCACCGCCACGTCGCCGCGCAGGATGTCCGTCGCGTACTGCGTTATCCAGGACGTCATCCCGTAGTAGCGGCCCGGAGCGTACTCAGTGGACATGATCGGAATGTCCAGCTTCTGGTGCAGCTTCACGTAGTTGTAGATGTCCTCTTCCACCAGCGGGTCCTCGTACCAGTAGTAATTCAGCTCCTCGATGGCCCTGCCGACCCGCATCGCGTCCTCGTACTGGTACGCCCACATCGAGTCCAGCATCAGCTTCATGTCGTCGCCCACGGCCTCGCGCACCGCCTGGCATATCTCGATGTCGTACATCGGGTTCCCGTGCGGATGAATCTTGTGCGCCGACCAGCCCATCTCCTTGAACCGGATAGCCTCCTCCGCGTACTCCTCCTTCGTCTCCCAGTACGCCGTGCTCGAATACACCGGAACCGAGTCCTTGCAAGTCCCAAGCAGCCTGTGAATCGGCTGGCCCGCGATCTTCCCGTTGATGTCCCACAGGCAGATGTCAATCGCCCCGATAACATACGTCGAGACCGACCTGTTCATCTTCCACATATCCCACCAGATAGCCCCGATGTCCTGCGGATTCCGTCCCATGACGATAGGCTTGATGAACTCGATCAGCCCGGGCGCGAAATGATTCGCCCCCATCCGCGACGACCCCAGGAAAGCGTTCCCGCTGACCCCCTCGTCCGTCTCCACCGTGACGATCCCAATCTGCCGCGTATCCCCGAAAGTCGTCCCCACCCCCGTCTGCCACGGCTCCGACTTCCAGTTGAACATCTCCACTTTTACATTCGTTATTTTCATCAATCAGTCCTTTCTTGGTATGGGTGTTTCACTCGAATAATCTCCTTAGCCAATCCACGAACTTCTGACAAAGTTCACCATCTACTTCCAAATCCCTCGCCCGGATAGCCTGCCCCATCTGCCTAGGGTCTTCTCTAGAGGCCAGCCATGCGTGAACTTTCGCCCGCTGAGTCTTATTCTCCGCGAACTTCCTGTCTGCTATTGGAATACCTTCGATGTAATCCACAGATAACGGCCACACAGCATCATCACTGGGTATCATCCGAGCCACGAAATCCTCAAGTTCGCCCGTTGACTGGTTATCCGGCATCAGCCAGATGCCCACACGAGGAAGGTCGTCCGTTTCGGGAATGATGGTGCCATCAGCGTCAGGCTGCGCTGGTAGATAGTATCCCGCATCTCGGAGCCGATTTCGCACAGCATCCCAGCGTGACGACAGATTCACGTCTCTATCTACGACAATCCCGACAGTTTCCACTTCCTGATCGCTGACCATCAACCCCATGGTACGGAACAACTCAGATACGCCTCCTGCTGCCTGAATCCTAAAACTGAGCATTGGCTCGCGGCGCCCACGTATCTGGGTGATAACGCGTTCATCATCGGGCCCCTCGACCAGCAGAACGCGGTTCAACAACTCTGAAGAATGGCGATTCAAGAACTATCGCACCTCTATCCCGTGTTCCGAAGCAAATTTGAGGTCATTCTCAGAGTATTCCACCGCTCTAAGTCGCCCATTCTTCCGTTGACGTTGAAGTCGAATCAGAGCGCCCTCCACTTCCTCCATCTCCTCCGCCGCCCAAGCGAAACCTCTTACACAATCCCAACTGTGCGTGGTGGCGAAAACCTGCACATTGTTCTCGTGTGCCGCTTTCATGATCATCTTCCAGAAGTCGCGCTGCAAGGAGTAGTGAATCCCGTTCTCCACCTCGTCAATGAGCAGAAATCCATCTTTGCTGTTAGCAATAGCCAACGCAACTCCAAATAAGCGCACCGCACCATCGCCAAGACTTCTTAGCGGAACAGGGCGGTCTTTAGACTTGAGCTTTGCGACCGCTTTACGTCCACCTGGGGAAGTTGTGCCATCGCCCACAATTGCGACACGTTCCACAGCGCCGTCAAATATCAAACTCAGAATGTCAATTGCCAGGGCTTCGTCGTTTGTCAACGCCACCCTGTCCCAGAAACGCGCTATGTCCGCGTTTCTCAGCAGATCAGGTCCCAGAATTTCACACAGCACCCCGGGTGGAAGTACTGCTTTGTTGCTCCGAACGTATCTTGACTCGCCCCGATGCGAAAGATGATTCATCCGAAGGAGGCTATTAATCGGAATTTCCAGCGAAGAATCCTGAAATTCGACCTTGAGCATATTCAGACCTTCCGACAAGACACGCTCTTGTAGGGGAATGTTCTGTCGGATAAGATATTCCTCGCTCAACGGAGCGATTTTCAAGCCCAGACGCGCCGCGACATCTCTGGAACCTATCGAGATGCAGATGTCCGGCATTGTGTGCCTTCCATAGAAAAGACTCTCCAAATCGGGAACAAAAAACTCGTCTCCATCTTCGGCGCTATGCCTGACCAGTTCCTCGCGTGTCCGCAGTATGTCAAATAGGACGGGGTAGTCCCCACGCGCCGCATACACCCGAACCGCGTCAAGAAGCGACGTCTTCCCCACGCCATTCTTCCCCGAAATCAGGTTTACCCGCCCCAGTCGCGAGACCGTAAGGTCCTCGATCCCCCGAAACCCCTTCACCACGAGATCAGGCAGATGCAATCCCATGCTGTCTAATTCTTGTGTGGACATGACGCCACTCCTTCCTTCATTGACGCCATTATAGTACAGCCGGGAATCGGGGGAACAAGCAATCTCACCCCAGCCCCACCTCAGCCCGCGCCTCCTCTACCGTCATCACGCCAGCCGACACGTACATGCTGATGCGCCGCGCCCGCTCCGTCTCCGACTCGCGCAGGGCCTCGATATTCGACGTATCGAACTCCGCCACCAGCGACGCATCCCCGAACATCGGCAGCAGACGCTCACGCAGCGTCTCCTCGAAGAACCTCAGCTCCGGCACGATGCACGTCTCCCAGAACATCCGCCTCGTCGTCTCGATATTCGCGTAGGTAGCTCTCTCAAGGTCGTGCAATAGCGGCTTCGGGACGTTGAACGCCCGCGCCACGTCCTCCACCGTCCAGCGCAGCGTGTTCAGGTACTCCATGTCCTTCGGAGAAAACCCGACCTGCGACGCCTTCATTCCCGGCGACAGCACACCCGGGCGCATCTTGTTCTTCGGACCCTCGTGCTTCAGTGCCCAGTTCTTGTAGAACACCTCAATCTCGCCATCCGAGAATCCCGAGTCCGTCTCGAACAGCACCCCGGGCGTCACGTCTTTCTCCAGTCCCGACCGATTCCCCAGCAGCGCGTCCCGGCCCATGTCCACCGACAGCCGCACGGGTCTTATCGGCGACAGTCCTGCGTACTCATCCAGCGGATTGAAATAGCGCAGACGCACCATCTCGTCCGGCGCGAACCCCACCGGCTCACCCGACGGCCCTGTATAGACGTACCCGCGAATGTACTCCCGCTCGTCCGGCACGACCCGCACCCTGTCGGGACGCAGCGGCCACAGTTCGAACGGAGTTCCTGTTTCATCCCGCTCGACCGCCCAGTACGCCTCGCCCCACAGATTCAGGTACGTCTCGGTCGCCCGCCAGAGGTCGCCGCCCGTCCAGTGCGGATTCACCCTGTCCAGCAACTCCTGCGCCGGGTGATCGTATCCGACCCACTCCCTGCGCGACTGCCCATCCACCGTAGAGACCCTGTACACTCTCAGACCGGGCCGCGCTACCGCGTCCGCTCTCAGCTTGATAGCCGCGTACACCGGCACCGACTTCACGAAATAGTCCGCGTAGCTGTCGTCCTCCTCGTCCTCACCCGGATATAGCCCGAACGGACCCATAGCCCCGTCCCGCGACAACGCCGACGGGGAACCACCCTCCGCATTCTTCCTCCCGCGCCCCAGGTATCGCGACATCCATCCGCCAATTCCGCCACTGTTCCGTTCCTCTATCAGCCTCATTTACCAAGTTCCTCCGTTCCTGCCTGCAACAGTATAAATGTTCTGCTAGGTAGAATAAAGCATCTCTCCTGTTGCGTCAAGAGGAACTTCTGGCGCGCGAATTGTCCTGGGTAACCGTCATACCCGCGAAAGCGGGTATCCAAGGGCTACCGAGCAGCCGGGTAAGTACCGACTTCCAAGCGACCGAATACTAAAGACTGAACACCAAGGCGGCCTGTAAGCCGAGTTCTGTATCCGCGAGAGCGGACGGCGATCATCTATCTGGGCCTGCCGTTGCCGACAGGCTCTAGCGGCTAACCCGGGGATGGGCCGGACACCCGTAGCTCCCCCTATTCTGCCTTGCTTCGGATGGGGCTTGCCTGGACCTCCGGCTGTTACCAGCGGAGCGGTGAGCTCTTACCTCACCTTTCCACCCTTACCCGCGCGAAGCGGGCGGTATATTTCTGCGGCGCTTTCCGTCGGGTCACCCCGCCCCGCCGTTAGCGGGCATCCTGTCCGGCGAAGCTCGGACTTTCCTCTATCCCGGCGCGAGCCGGAACAGCGACCGCCCAGCCGCCTTGGCAACCTAAGTGTACAGCCATCCACATCTGCCTGTCAGTCTTAATAGTACCGTCATGCCCGCGAAAGCGGGCATCCAGGGGAGAGGGCGGCATGAAACTCAGACGATCTCGAATCATCCCAGCGTCGCCCGCGACAACAGCGCGTGCTTCACCCGCTCCGGCAGAACCCTATTCCCCACTGTCACCGCCCACGCCTCCGCGCTCACCGGATACCTGAAAGAAGGACTCCGCGCGCCGATGGCCTTCTCTATCACCCGCGCCACCTTGATAGGATTGGCCGCCAGCCGCTCGAATCGCCCATGCCGCTTATCGTACCGCCGGATGTATGGAGCATACGCAAGATTAGGGTCCCCTGCCCTCGTCGCCCTTAGCTGATTCTTATGAAAATCCGTCGCGAACCACCCCGGCTCCACCAGCGACACCCGCACCCCGAACGGCGCGACTTCCGCCCTCAGCGACTCGCTCAGTCCCTCCAGGGCGTACTTGCTCGACACGTATGCCCCGTTGAAAGGCGTCCCTATCCTGCCCAGCACCGAGCTTATATTCACGATCCTTCCCGACCCGCGTTCCAGCATCCCCGGAAGCGTCGCGTGAACCATCCTTACCGCCCCGAAGAAGTTCGCCTCGAACTGTAGCTTGAGCTCCTCTATCGAAAGACTTTCCACAGGCCCCCACATCCCGAATCCGGCGTTATTCACCAGCGCGTCGAATCCCTCGAACTGCTCGATCAGACCGGGCATCACCGACTCCACCGACTCGTCCGAGTTCACGTCCAACTCCACGCCCCAGACACGCAGCCCGCGCTCCTCCGCGTCGTCGAACAGCCCCGCCAGCCTATCCAGAGACCGGCTGGTTCCGACCACCGTGTACCCTCTCGCCGCCAGGTACAGGCACGTCACCCGACCAATCCCGGACGAAGCCCCCGTAACCAGAACGGTGTTGGTTAGTCTGCCCGCCATCAAAAAAACTCCTCGTGTGCGGCGCTAGTAACCCCTGGCTTCATCCGTACCGAAAGGCTGCACACCGGCGTGCAGCATACCGGTCACGGGATCGAGCATGACGCCGCGGGGCCTCGAGAAGCCTCCGCCGGTAGATGGCTCAGGGACCACCTCCACATTATGCCCCATGCGGGCCAGCGCCTCGACAGTCTGCGGGTCTATCCTGTGATCTATGAAAGTCTCGCGCTCAGCGGCGTCAACGCTCGGCGTTGTTATTGCCTCCTGCATACTCATCCCAAAGTCAATCACGTTCGAGATGACGTGCGCGATTCGGCAGATGATCCTGCGACCGCCGGGCGCGCCCACGCTGAAGAATGGCTTGCCGTCCCGTAGCGCCAGCACGGGCGACATATTGTTCAGCCCCCGCTTGTACCCGGCTATCGAGTTTGTCGCGCCGGGCATTGGATTGAAGACGACCATGCCGTTCGTGAGCAGCACGCCGGTGCCTGGCACGACGACGCCCGACCCGAAGCCTCCCACCGCGGTCTGCGTGCAGGCGACCATGTTCCTGTCGCGGTCTATGACGCTGAAGTGGGTGGTGCAGTCCGCCTCGCTCGGGGGCGACGCTGGCGCGGCGCCCTCTGGACGTGGCTGGGGATCGTAGCGCCATGGGTCGTGCAGGGGACTGTCGGCGTATGCGACCCACGGCTGCAGCTCGCGCTCATCCTCCAGCCCGGCAGCCTCGCGGTCAATGGAGCGCGCAATCTCCCGCGCGTACTCGGAGGAGAGGATTCCGTCGAGCGGCGTCGGCTGGAAGTCGGGGTCTCCGACGAAGCTGTATCGGTCGGCGAAGGCGTGTCTGGCTGCCTCCGTGAACATGTGCAGACGCTCCGGCGAGGCGTGCGAGAGGCTGCCCAGGTCAAAGTTCTCCAGGATGTTGAGCGTCTGGAGCGCCGTGATCGTGCCGGACGGCGCGGGCGAGCCGAGCAGTTCATATCCCCTGTATGGAACCCTTACCGGCTTGAGGACCTGCGCCTCGTACTCGGACAGGTCCTCCGCGCTCAGGACGCCGCCATTTCGTCTCATCTCCTCGTCTATGGCCGCCGCGACCTCTCCCCTGTACAGGGCGTCTTTACCCTCTCTGCCGATCCGCTCGATAGTGTCTGCAAGGTCCCGCTGGACGACATTCGCGCCGGGCGGTGGAGGGTAGCCGTCCGCCAGGAAGATGCGCGCAGCCTCGCCGTAACGGACCAGGTTGGGCATATTTGTGGCTATTGTCAGGCAGGCCGTGGGATCGGCCTCGAACCCTTCCCTTGCGTAGTGGACCGCGGGCTCCAGCAGTTGCTCCAGGGGCAGGACGCCGAACATTTCGTGGGCGCGGCACATACCCGCCGTTATCCCAGGTACGCCGACCGAGCGGTGTCCGACCGCGTTGGCGCGGTCCTCAACCTCGTATATGCCGTTGCCCTCGACCGTCTGGCCGACCACGCGGAACATATTGGCAGTCGCGGCCCTCGGCGCACGGTGACCGTAGTCTATGACGATACTACGCCCCTCAGCGGCCATGTGAACGATCATCTGGCCGTGGCCGGCAATGGATGAGTTCCATGGCTCGACCACGTTGAGGCAGAAGCCGGTCGCTACGGCGGCGTCCACAGCGTTTCCGCCGCTCTTGAGGACATCAACGCCGACCTGGGCGGCTATTGGGTGTGCGGTAGCGACGGCGCCGCGCTCGACGACCACCTCGTCCTTGTCGGGCCGCCAAATGCTGCGCGTGTTCATTGGCCCAGGTCCCCCAGCCTCTTCTCAGCCATAGTAAGCTCCTTCCCTATTCGTTACCGCGCCACCCTGTACGCTATGCAGTTCACAATCTCTATCGTCAGCGGCGGCTGCGCCAGGCCGGTCGTCCCAATCACAGCCCTGCATGGCATACTGGAGATGAACTCGCCGTAGATCTCATTCAGCAGCGACCACTTGTCCATGTCCGTCAGGAAGACGACCAGCGTGACGACGCGACCGTAGTCCGTTCCCGCCGCCTCGAGCGACTGCTGCACGTGACGGAAGGCCGCGCGGTACTGCTCTTCGTCGGACTCCCCCACGAGCGTTCCGTCGAACCCGGACGCCGTCGTTCCCCTGACGTGAACCTTGATCGCCCTCACCTTCAGCATCCGCGTCAGGTCTTCGTCGAAGTAGTCCCCGTACAGCCCCACGCGGTACGAATCGAGATCCGTCGTCTGGTGTCGCCCATCTGCGATAATGAGGTCCAGAAGCGCGTCCCTTTCCTCGAACGGTAGCCCCTGGGCGTCCTCTATGCTCATAGCGTCCAATTCAGCGAGAGTGTAAGTCATAGTAATTCTCCTAACAGCCACGTTCGATTATCATCTATTGCGGACAGTGTCGCAACTAAAGAAGAAGACTGCATAAGTCTCCTGCCTCGCTTATTCGTCATTCCCGCGAAAGCGGGAATCCAGGGATCGGCGGTCGAAAATCCGCTGCAATTCCACTTATGCAATTCTCTTAAAGCAGAAAGGAAAGAACAATGAAATTCGGCGTCAACCTTATCAACTTCGGCCCGGGTGCCAACCCCGAATCCCTGACCCGCTCCGTCAACCTGGTCGAGGCCATAGGCTACCACCTGATAATGAGTTCCGACCACATCGCCGTCACGCCGGACGTCAGCGCCAGGTACCCGGCCCCGTTCTACGAGCTGCTGACTACGATGGGCTGGCTTGCCGCCGCCACCCGGTCCATGGAGATAGGCACCACAGTCGCCATTCTGCCGTACCGGAGTCCCTTGGAGATCGCGAGGGCAGGGGCCAACGTGGACCAGCTTAGCGGAGGCAGGTTCATCCTCGGCGTCGGAGTCGGCTGGGCCGAGCGGGAGTTCGACGCGCTCAACGTCCCGTTCCGCCAGAGAGGGGCCATCACTGACGACTACCTCGCTGCCATCAAGGCGCTGTGGACGCAGGACGTCGCCTCTTACGAAGGTAAGTACGTCTCGTTCACCGACGTTGACACCGCCGCGCGTCCCGTCCGCGAGCCTCACCCGCCCATCTGGGTCGGGGGCGCGAGCGATGGCGCGCTCCGCCGGACGGTACGCTACGGCGACGCCTGGCACCCGATCAGGATACGTGTGTCCGATTTCAGAGACAGGGAGATTCCCCGCCTGCGCGAGATGGCCGACCGCGAGCGGATGCCTATGCCCGCGCTCTGTCCGAGGATACGCCTGCGCATCACCGAGTCGCCCATGCCCGAAGACCGGCGCATCGCCGGCGAAGGCAGCCTCGACCAGATCAGGTCCGACCTCGAAGTGCTACAGGCCCTCGGCTGCACCCACGTCCTGCTCGACACCTACTACGACGACATCGAGGCCACAATCCACCACGAGACCGCATGGAGAATGCTCGCGACAGTAGCCGAAAAGGCCGTTGACCTGAAAAACGAAACAGTGCGGTGACTTCCAACGCAGCCGCGCCCGGGTGACGACAACGTGCCATCACGCCCGTCGCAACTTCGGCGCGGCCACCGCCAGCACAAGCGCCAGCGCAATGCCGGTGAAGCCCACCACCTGGGCCGCCGTGGGCGCGCCCCATACTCCGGCGATGGCGCCGGCGGCCATGCTGCCGAAGCTGTAGGCCAGGATGGCGAAGGATCGCAGCCCCATTATCCTGCCGCGAAACTCCTGCTGCGTTGTGCGAAGCAGAAGCGTGAGTATCAGCACCTGCGTGGACGCGAATGCCATACCCACCAGCACGAACAGGCCCATGGACAGATAGAAGGACCGCGACAGGGAGAAGAGCAGCACCATCGTGTGCCACATGATAACGGCCACGAACAGCAGTCTGCCTGTGTGGGGCAGGCTGGGCGCCATCGCGAGGCCCAGCGATCCGCTCAGCGCTCCGAGACCGAAGGCGAAGAGCAGCAGGCCCAGCCCGGTCGAGTCGGTGCCCAGTACGTCCCGTGCGAAGATGGGGGCGAGCCCAGTGTGTACCGTCCACCCGGCCAGATTGATGATGACTGCCGCAGTCAGCACGGCCCAGATGACCTGGTTGCCTGCGGCGTACCGCAGGCCGTCGGTTACCGTGTGCATCACCGACTCCGGACGGCTGGCTCTTTCGGAACGACCAATCCTGATGCCCACCGCAACCATACCGCTTGCCAGGTACAGCGACGCGATGGCCAGGTATGCTCCCTGAGGTCCGAACCGCTGGTACAGCAGTCCCCCGA
>DAOULF010000227.1:0-23703 GCA_034420555.1 Dehalococcoidia bacterium | reverse complement strand
CCCGGCCCAAACCACGGGTACACCCCTCGAAGAGAAGACCTTCGCCTTCCTCGAACATCTCACCGCCGAATTCAGCCCCAGGGAGAGCGCGACCGACGAGGAACTCGCAGCCGCTCACTTCCTCAGAAACGAGCTGGAGGACCTGGGCTACGACGTTTACATCCAGGATTTCGAGGTCCCCAGGCTCTCGGCTAGGGTGGAGTTCTCCTCGGGTTCGGCGACGCCCGATGTGACCAGCATTTTTCCGATTGCGGGATCAATAGAGGCAACGAAGACCGGAACGCTCGCCAGCGCGGGAAAGGCTTTCGAGGAAGACATTCCTCCTGAAGGACTGGACGGCAAGGTTGCGCTGATCGAAAGGGGGACGATCACCTTCGAGGAAAAGGTCAAGAGGGTGGCGGACGCAGGAGCGGTCGGCGCGATCATCTTCAATAACGAGAGAGGGAACTTCAGGGGCGCATTCCGCTCCCGGTCCGCAATACCCGCCGTATCCCTGACGAGATCCGATGGACTCGAACTGCGAGGTCTGGTAGAGCAGGGTGAGATGGCGGCCACCGTCTCCGTCGAGCCGACTTCGCTGCCCTCCAGAAACGTCATAGCCGAGAAACCGGGCAACTCCGGGTCTGGCGGCACGGTAGTCGTCGGGGCGCACTACGACACGACGCCGGACACGCAGGGCGCGAACGACAACGGCTCCGGCCTGTCCGTAGTGATGACGATGGCCGAGCTCACGGCGGACACCGAATACCCGTTCACCCTCAAATTCGTCCTGTTCGGCGCCGAGGAGATCGGTCTGTTCGGCAGCCGCCACTACGTTGATGCCCTTACCGAGCAGGACATCGAAGACACAATCGCTATGCTGAACTTCGACGTGCCGGGGTCGGGCGAGTATCTCGACTTTATCGGTAGCCAGGAGCTTACTGATCACGCAACTGAGATCGCGGCGGACATAGGCGCGAAAGTGGCGAACGCCGGACTCCCCCAGGGCGCCAGCAGCGACCACGCGCCCTTCCATGAGGCCGGCATCCCCGTTATATTCATCCTCGCCGACGACCTGTCCCGCATAAACTCTCCCCGGGACGACATAGAGTGGATCAACCCCACGCTAATGGGCTGGGCCGCCGACATAGGCATCCAACTTCTGGATCGCCTCGCGGAAGACTGAGAGAGGAGACACAGATGAGTGAGAGCGAGCCCGAACCCGCAGTCGCGCGATGGGATGAAGAATCGCTGTGGCGGTTCGTCAGCGCGCGCGGGATGGACCGGCGCCAATTCCTGCGGCTGATGATGGTGGGCGGTACTGCGGCGGTCATCGCCGCCTGTACCGGCGCAGACTCGCCAATCGGGACATCCGAACCGGCTCCCGGCCAGACGAGATCCAGTGCGTCCGCAGCCTCCCCCTGGTTCAAGGAAACCGCCCCCTTCTTCGTCCATGACGACAAGAAAAGCCTCGAGGCCCGTCTTGAGAACATGCAGGGGCTCATCACGCCGAACCGCCTTTTCTTCGTCCGGAACAACTCCACCAGCCTGGACATGGACGCTTCCAGTTGGCGACTCTCGGTAGAAGGGGACGGCGTGGATAATCCGATGGAACTGACTTACGACGACGTCAGGAGCCTGCCAAGCCGCACAATGACTTCATACCTGGAGTGCGCTGGAAATCACCGCGCCATGTTCGACCTGCTGAACGGTCAGAATGCATCTGGAACCCAGTGGATGACGGGAGGCGTTGAAACGGCGAATGGGTCGGAGCGTCTCTGGCGGACGTGCTCACCCTGGCGGGCATCCACGCCAGCGCCCTCAGCGTTCTGCTGGTAGGTCTGGACGAAGAGTCGCCGGAGGAAGGCTTTCGATACGTCATGCCTGTGGAAAAGGCGATGCACCCGGACACGCTCCTGGCCTACGCTCTCAACGGGGAGATACTGCCCAGAGACCACGGCTTCCCCGTGCGTGTAATCGCGCCGGGCTGGGTGGGCAGCGCGAATATAAAGTGGCTTGGGCGTGTAGTAGTATCCTCCGAACAGATGTGGACGCGAAACAACACTGCCTCTTACACGCTGATAGGAGACGACTATCCGCCGGAAGGTGAGTCGAAGGGCAGGCCGGTGACCGCGCAGGTCATCAAGAGCGCGCTCGCGCTGCCCTGGCCGGCCGAATTAGCGGCTGGACGTCATCGCATAAACGGATACGCCCATTCCCCTCTGAGAGCGATAGAGCGTGTGGAGTGGAGCGCCGACTCCGGGCGGACCTGGAACGACGCGACACTGTCAGGCAGTCAGAAGGACTACTCCTGGGCCCGCTTCGAATTCGTCTGGGACGCCGAGCCGGGCGAGCGCTCCATAACGACCCGCGCCACCGACGTCGCGGGCAACACGCAGCCGGACAGCATTCCCTTCAACGAAAAAGGCTACCTGTTCAACCAGCCGCTTCCCCACCCCATTCACGTATCCTAGTATCAAGTCCATGTGAATATGACATGCTCCGACAAAGAACCGTCATTCCCGCTTTCGCGGGAATCCAGGGGTGGGAGGCTGGTTACTATACGCCAGAAACATATGGAAGTGGGGCCTTGCCCCAGAATCCAGTAGTGTTTCAAAATTCTAATACTTGTCCCAAAACTCTCCCGGCGTAACCACTCGCAATGTTCCCCGAGAGATCAATCATGTCATCCCCGTAGGCGGAGCCACATCTATAATCTCATAGACGGCGGGGTGATCGTCCTGAATCTGGTCAACCCACTGGGGATGCACATCCTCATCCCAATCCCATCTATCCTGAAACTTAGCTCCAGCCAAGATACAGGTAGAGGAAGCATGGAAATCGTAGCCCTTCTGAAAGGGCGGGTCGGTGGCGATGAGGTCGATGGTGCCAGAGTTAATGCCGCGTAGGAAGCTAAGGTTATCGCCGTGAAACAGGGTGCGATTGGGGACGTTGAGTGCGGTCATGGGGCTATCTTACCTCCATCTTCAATATATTTATCTTTTGCCCAATCCCCGATCATGCCATCGTAGTATCCGATTTCGGATCTTAATCTCGGCACAGCATTCTCAATCTCTGACCAGTCAATAGGCAGATAGTCACTATGACGAGCCAAGAAATACTTGTCTAGTATGTACACATCTCTCAGCACACATCTAAGATTAAGGAAGCCAATAACAAAGCGTTCTACATGAACCGAAGTAGATGGGCCGTATCCGGATTCTTTGTCGTCAATATATTTACGAATACGGTTTATATGATACTCACTCTTAGAAAAATGTATCGCAAC
This sequence comes from Dehalococcoidia bacterium, assembly GCA_034420555.1. Lineage (GTDB taxonomy): Bacteria > Chloroflexota > Dehalococcoidia > Lucifugimonadales > UBA1123 > VXRN01. The sequence goes on along the minus strand of DAOULF010000227.1, from coordinate 20,435 downwards.
CGGACTGCCCATAATAACAGAAGCGTGTGCAAGTATATTTCGCCAACAACTAATGCGATTAAGTGCTAACCATGAACCTAAATCACCTTCCTTCAAACTAGATAATTGCTCCTTGAGAAATTCATGTAACGGTTGCTTTGCAAGAACGATTTCCCGTTCCTGTTTACGACGAAATGCACTAATCCAAACATCCTCAAGTGTTTCTGTTGTAGGTTTGATTCCATACTCGGCCAACAACTTGAACTTCATAATATCTTCCATATATAGATATTTAATAGATGATTCAACAGCCAGTACCAAAGAAAACGCGAATCCGATCTCTCTGGTAAATTCGTCATTTATAGACGGTATAGGCTGATTAGGAAACATAATCATTAGCTAACCTCCACACTGTACCGGAGCGCGACTAGCCACTCCGCGTATATCGTCTGCTCGTCCTTGCGCCAGATTCCAGTAGTGTTTGAAAGGGAGTCATATAGAGTCGTATACCTAACTGAACAAACCGCTCCCCGCGCCCATCTCCTCCAACCCCATCCTGACAACCCGCCTATCCCCTCTGCGCCGGGCTTTGCTCACCGCCCGCTTGACGCGGGTTCGCTCGTCGTCCCAATCGAATGCCACCCGGCCATCGGCGTGTAGCTGGTAGCGGCGCGAGCCGCGGAAGCGTGGGGCCAGTGGTCTGAGCCGAATATTCTAGCCATACCCCCATTATCGCAAGCCGAGGTTAGATGCGCCAAGTCGGAACACCTAATGGATTCTGGCACGTTAGAAATAGAGGACTTGCAAGCACACCCAACATTGCGCCATGCCCGACATAGGTTGTCTCCACAGGTTCAACTGCCCCGACTTTTGTCCAAATGAATGCGTCCCGAATATGCGACAGCTTATCCACTTAACGGCATACCTGATGCCCTGTCCTACCTAGATAGCGGGCTTGATCAGAACGACAATAATCAAGGTCATCAGAAGAACAAACCGGAGAAGTTCGTTCTCCGGAAGAATACTGATACCATTTCATTCTGACCACGACATGAAGTTCGGCGACAATCTATGTATCGTCATTCCCGCGAAAGCGGGAATCCACTCAGCCCGGCTAGGTAGAACGCGGTGACATCACTCCGAATTGGTATGAGTATCTCTTTAATGGCAGCATCCATCAATGCCTCTGTCATTCCTCAACCTGTTTTCATCCATTCAATTCACGTACAGGTCCGCTTGATACTGATCACCAAGAAGGTTCAGCCTATGCACCACCGATAGGGGCGATCCCAATTCGGACTCTTGCACTTGGGATATACCCCCCGGATACGCTATAATACGAACATACAAACTAGACATGGAGCGTATCCGACCATGACTATAAACCTCGACACACATAAATACCAAGTTATGCTGGCCCAAAAGCGGAGGGATGAAAAATCTCCCCCAAAGCTAACGCAGGTGATTAACAGGTGAATTTCTGGTGTTCTAATCACCTGTTGCCTACCTGTCGGTCACCAGTTAAACCACCAGTTGCCACCTGTCGCTTTATAAACGAAAGTATATGATCAGGCGAATATGTCCGGTAGAACGGCTGACTTTGCAAAAGCCCTGGGAGGATTCAATATGGAATGGAAGCAGAATGAAACTGAGGACGTGATAGATACCCTCGGGTTGCATGAAGGCGAAGGCGTGGTGACGCGCAGCAGATTCTTCCGCGAGGCTACTCGCCTGCCGGTAAAGATAGAGGTATGGGAACTGCCTCCCGGGGCGAGCGAAGGCTCCCATATCCACGAAGGAGACAATACGCTGGAGGAGTTCTACTACTTCATCGCTGGCGAGGGAGTAATGTGGATGGGAGACGACGAAGTTACGGTCGGACCCGGCGACGCCGTCATGGCCCCTCCCGGAGCAGATCACGGATTCAGAAGTACGGGAGACGAGCCTCTCAAGCTGGTGATCGTCTGGGGCGCGCCGGAGATGTCCTGAACGCGGCACGGCGGAAAGGGCAGTTTTCTGCTATTGAGCGCGATGCCCTTCTCTGGGAGAGTTTTGTATATTCTCACGAACTAGGCCGTGTTGACATTTACCGTCATTCCCGCGAAAGCGGGAACCCCGAAGGGCTCGCCGCTCGGCAATCCAGGGGTAGGGCGGGTAGCCAATTTTGTTGCTACGACGACCATCTGTATTGCTGAAACATCAAATGTCAACAGAACCTAGCCGAGAAAGATCGCCAAACCGACCATTATGATGGCGAGAATCAGTACGCTCGCCGTGACCAACAGCGCGATCTTCCGTGTCGTCCTGTACTCGGTAGTAGTTGTCATCAGTCCTCTCCTATCGGATAGTTTCACCTTGGATAGACTGGTTTGGGTAAGACAAAGCGGAAACATAGCGTAATAGAAAGGGAACCGCCCTGACTGTTAGTTAAAGCCTAATCACATCGCGGTCGAAAATTATAGGTAGTTATAGCTCAAGTTTTATCTTTTTTTGAGACAATGACCAAATAAGGGCCCTGCTAGGGCGGGCCGGCTTACGGGCCGGACGACACCCGCGTGTCGGCGGTAGGAGACGCGGGTGTAGGCCGAGCGTCGCTCTTGAAGGCGGACGCCGTAGCCCCGATTACCTGAAGCACGCCCATCGCGAAGAACGCAACCTTCAGCCCGGTCATAAATGAATCGAGTATCCCGGAGCCGGGGCCTGCTTCCAGCACCGCGTCTATGTTGGGGTCGAATCCGCCGCTTACCATGACCGCGGTCACTATGGACGTCGCGATAGCTACGCCCGTTACGTTGCCTGAGTTGCGCGACAGATTCACGAAGGCCGCCACGACGCCATGCCGGCTCGAGTCGGCTGCGCTGAATATGGAAGCGGAGTTGGGGGACTGGAACAGCCCCGAACCGACGCTCTGGATTAGTATTCCCACAATCACCAGCCCCACGTGTGAAGATACGGTAAGAGAGGCAAGCACGAACAGTCCGGCGGCGGATAGAAGCAGCCCGATAATGTTGAAGGGTCTCCAGCCGTATCGGTCGGAGAGTCGTCCGCTGAGCGGCCCCATTATGATCCTGCTTATCGCGTTCGGAAGTAGAACGATACCCACCACCGCGGGCGTGTACCCGAGCGCGGCCTGAAGATAGAAGGGCATCAGGAAGCGCGCCGAGGTTATCCCCAGAAAGGACATGAAGTTGGTGGAGATCCCAATACTGAACACCCTGCTTCTGAACAGGCCCATATCCAGCATTGGGGACGGCGCGCGGAGTTCCCACCAGATGAAGACGCCCAGGAACACGACGAACCCAAGCGCGGCAACTATGATCTGTGGAGAACCCCATCCCATCCGTGACCCGTTCGAGACGGCCAGCAGGAATGTCAGCAGCACAGCGGTGGACAGCGCAGCGCCCGGAAAGTCGTATGTCCGATTGCGCGTGTCCTGGCTGAATGCCTGGCTCCTGATTATCATCACGACCGCAAGCATCGCGGCGAGCGCCATCACGAAGTTCACGTAGAAGAGCCAGCGCCAGTCGAACGCGGTGATCAGGAATCCGCCGATCACCGGCCCGAGAACCCCTCCGCTCCCAACGACGCTCGCGTGAGTTCCGATACCCTTGCCGCGCTCATCGTCCGGGAATACGGATGTGACCATCGCCATGCCCGTGCCCTGCGTCATGGCCGCGCCGAATCCCTGTATGGCCTTGAAGACTATCAGCGCCATGATGCTCTGCGAACTCGCTGCCAGAACGGCGGCAATGGCGAATAGCGCAAGACCGGAGATGTAAACCGTCTTGCGTCCTATGATGTCCGAGAGCCTGCCCATCGGCAGTATCAGCGCGCTGATGGCGAGTCCCTCGGCAATCACCACCCACTGGGCAGTCGAAAGGTCGGCGTTGAAATACTGCGCGATAGTCGGCAGCGCCACGGACATGCCGCCATGATTTATCACGGAAGTCAGTGTTCCGAACGCGACGGCGGAGAATACCCACCACTTGTAGGTTGGTTTGTAGAAGATGCCGGAGGCTAACATATTAAAGACGATTGCATAAGTCCCCTGCCTAGCTTATTCGTCATTCCCGCGAAAGCGGGAATCCAGGGGGGGGGCTGCGACTGCTGCAATCCCACTTATGCAAATTTCTCCATATTAGTGTAGAGAAGAAATTCAGGTGACTCCGTGTTATTGTACAGGAGAGAACGATTCACAGGAGAAGAATCCATGACAACTATCGTGCCCACCGATCACAATGTAGAAGTCAACGGCCTCAACATCCACTACTTGGACTGGGGAGGCCCCTCCAACCGCAACCTGCTGCTCGTGCATGGGCAGGGCGGCAACGCCCACAACTGGGACCATATAGCGCGCGAACTGCGCGAGGAGTTCCGCGTCATCGCGATAGACCAGCGCGGACACGGCGACTCCTCACACACCTGGAATGGCTATGGGGTGGCGGACTTCGGACGCGACCTTGCCGAGTTCGTGGAGAAGACCGGCATTGCGCCGTGCGACTACGTTGGAGCGTCGTTGGGGGCGCGGAATGGCATCGCCTACGCGGGCGATCACTCCGACCATCTGAAGCACTTCGTGTGCCTGGACTACGGCCCGGAGATGAGCGTCGCGTCGGCGCGCAACCAGATTTCCGGCATGAACAAGCGCCTTCTTGGATACCGCAGCATCGAGGAGTACGTGGAGATACAGCTCCAGGGCAATCCGCGACCCGGCGCGGACTACTATCGCAACCAGGCGGAGCACGGCCTGCGCCTGAACTACGCGGGCAAGTACGTCGCCAAGTCCGACCCGGATATGTTCTGGATTAACGGCAGCTTCGGCGTGAGAGAGGTCCCATACCTGTGGGAGCAGTGGGACAAGATCGCCTGCCCGATAATGGAGATGAAGGGCGGCGAGAGCGACTTCCTGTCGGACGAGATCAAGGCTCGGATGATCGAAGCCCAGCCCTCCATGACCTGGGTGGACGTGCCGGACTCCGGCCACGGAATCACCGGCGACAACCCCGACTTCCTGGTACGGGAGCTGAGAGCGTTCTTCGTGGACTGAGATTTGGAGAATTGGAAGCGTGGCCGCAAGACCGCATGAAGAATCCAGTCCGGGGCGGCGACCTGAATGGGCGTCCCAGCGCGCTTTCATCATCGCGTCCATAGCCAGCGCCGTGGGACTGGGCAACCTCTGGCGCTTCCCTTACATGGTCGGACAGAATGAAGGCGGAACGTTCATCGTAGCCTACGCGCTCTGTATCCTGGCCGTCGGCCTCCCCATGTTCATAATCGAGGCCAGCGCGGGAAATCTGGCTGACCGCGGGCCGGTGGGACTGTTCTCCCGGATCATCGCCAGGGGAGGGCGGTGGCTCGGTTGGTCCATAGTCGCGATGTCCATCCTGATCATGAGCTACTATTTCGTGATAACAGGATGGACGCTGGGCTATTTCATAGACTCCATCCGCTTTGATCTCGGCTCGTTCGACGATTTCACCGCTGGTTATGCCTCTCTGTGGTATTTCCTGGTCATCGCGGGTATGGTCTTTCTGGTTCTGAGACAGGGTGTGAGCAGTGTGGAGCGTCTGGGCAAATTCGTCCTGCCAATACTATCCCTTATGATGGTGGCGCTGGCGGTGTACAGCCAGACGCTTCCGGGCGCGGCGGAAGCGAGGACGTTTTATACTTCGTTCGATTTGGACCTATTCCTGGAACCCAGGACATGGCAGATGGCGGCTGGCCAGGCGTTCTATTCTCTGGGCGTCGGGATGGGGGTCCTGATCATCTACGGAAGCTACGTCCCCGGGAACGTCAACATCATGGCTTCCGCCACCTCGGTCGCTCTGGCGAATTCTGCCATCTCCCTCACCGCGGGCCTGGTTGTATTTTCCATCGTGTACACTTTCGGGATTTCGCCCGACACGGGAAGCCAACTTTCCTTCACGGCATTTCCCAAAGTGTTCGAGCAGTTGGCCGGAGGCAAATTCCTGGCTCCGGCGTTCTTCGGTCTTCTGTTCCTGGCGGCTTTCAGCTCGTGTTACAGCTCTCTGATGGTGGCGATAGCGCCGTTGCGCGACGAATTTCGCTTCTCCGGCACCGCGTCGGCGCTGATTGCGGTTGGCGCGACGACGGCGATAGGGATACCCTCCGCGCTGAGCTTCACCTCGGTCGGGCTTTCTATATGGGACAAGCCGATTCTGGACTGGATGGACCAACTCGCGGGTTCAGGGATAGTGGTCTTCGTAGGTTTCGCCGGCGCCGCCATAATCGCCTGGCGGCTGCCGAAGATCAACCTGGCTCGCGAGATGATCGGCGGGTCGGGCGTCGTAGGTTCGAGCGCATTCCTGCCATACACGATTATCGAAACGGTCAGATATTTGCCTGCGGCCGCGCTGGTACTTCTGGCCATCACTGCAATCGCGTAAGGTCGCGCGTCTCATGCGCCTCCGTCTCGCTCTCGTCCGGCTTCTTCGGCGCGGGTGTGGCAAGGGTCAGCAGCGCGGCGAAGACCATCAGCGCTACGCCGGCCCACCACGCGGGGTCGTATGTGCCCGTGATGTCCCGCACGTAGCCGGCGGCGGGAGCGCCCAGTCCGCCTACCACCAGGTTGATAGGGTTCACGAGGCCGCGGATGCTGCCCACGCTCTCGCGTCCGAAGTAGTCCGCCCAGATGAAGTTTTGCAAGAACATCATCCCGCCGATACCCAGTCCGAATACCGCCATGGACGAGAACATGATCGTGTCGTTGTAGGCGTAGATAGTCATGACGCTCGCAATCGCGAGCATCATAAAGCCCGTCGCTCCGAGAATGCGCACCGGGATGTGCCTGACCAACATCCCGAAGGTGAAGGTCGCCGCTCCCGCGCACACCGCGTCGAACGCGGTGGCGAACGAAATCAGCGTGGGATTGAATCCCTTGTCCATGAAGTCCGCTATCCGGTGCAGCGCGACCGTGCCGGTCGCGAGAGAGACCGCGCTGAACACTATCACCAGCCTCCACAGCGTGGTAGTGCGTACCGCCTCGGACACGGTCCACGAGACCTCCAGGGAAGCCGCTCCCTGAGCGCCGGAACCTCGCTCTACCGAGTCCGGGTCTATGTCGCCGTCGGGGAGCAGTCCCATGTCCTCGGGCTGTCGCCGGATGAATATGGCTCCAAGTGGCACTATTACGGCCACGCCCATCGAGGCCAGTATAATCCAGGCCATGCGCCATCCAACTTCGTCTATCAGGTACTGAGTCAGCGGCACGAACAGCATGGCTCCGACGGGGATGCCAAGCGACATGAACGCCAGCGCGCGCCCCCTGTTCAAAACGAACCACTTCAACACGGGCACGGACGTCACCAGCGCGCCCGGGCCGCTCATGCCCACAAGTCCCATGATGGCGAACAGCGTGACCAGGTGCCAGGCCACACTCATGTTGGCGAGGCCAATCATAGCGCCGCCGGTCACAAGCGCGGCGACGGGCAGCATGACGCGGGAGCCGAAGCGGTCCAGCAGCCATCCGACGACCGGGCTGGACAGCGCGCCCGCGCCCTGTCGAGCTGTGTGCGCCCACCCGAAGGCGGCGCGGCCTATGCCCAAGTCGTCGCCCATCGGCTTGATGAACAGGCCGAAGTTGAGCGATCCCATGGCCATGCTGACCGCGCCGGAAGCGGCCATGACCCCAACGATCACCCAGCCATAGAAGAACCGCCGCGGCTTGTCTTTCTGCACGAACCGACTCAGCCCCTGCCGATGTAGGGCATCTTGGTGGCCATTACGGTCATAAACTGGACGTTCGCGTCGAGCGGCAGGTTGGATATATGCAGAACGGCGTCCGCGACGTGCTGGACATTCATCGTCGGCTCTACCATAACCTCGCCGTGCGCCTGCGGGACGCCGACGCTCATCCTCTCGGTCATCGGGGTGGCGGCGTTGCCTACGTCTATCTGGCTGCACGCTATGTTGTACTTGCGCCCGTCGAGGGACGTGGCGCGTGTGGCTCCGGTCACCGCGTGCTTGGTGGCGGTGTAGGGTATGGAGTTGGGACGCGGGACGTAGGCCGAAATCGAGCCGTTGTTGATGATGCGACCGCCCATCGGGTCCTGGTTCTTCATGATGTGGAAGGCCTGCTGGGTGCATAGGAACGTGCCGGTGAGGTTGGCGTTCACGACTGTCATCCACTGGTCGTAGGTCAGGTCCTCGAGCAGCACGGCGGGCGCGCCGGTGCCCGCGTTGTTGAACAGCACGTCCAGCCGTCCGAAAGCCTCTTTGGTCTTTGCGAAGAGGTTCTTCACAGAGTCAGGATCGCCGACGTCCGCCTGCACGATGAGGGCGCGTGAGCCGTCGTCGCCGGCCTCGGCGACCGTCTCTTCCAGCGGGTCCAGGCGTCTGCCGGACAGCGTGACCGAGTACCCGTCTCCAAGAAGCGCCAGCGCGGACGCCTTGCCTATACCCGTTCCCGCTCCGGTAACAATCGCGACTCTTCCGTTCGATGCCATGTTTAAGTCTCCTGGATATATAGTGAGTTGTTGCCCCATTCTAACGCTAACGGAGGTTGATTGTCAGTCAGGTTGAGACATAGTGATGGCGCTTACCTGTACGTCTCCGCGTTGTCCTGCGGAGTGTAGCCGAGAACCTTCCAGCCGCGCGGCGTGTCGTATATCTTCCAGGTGTTGGCCGACGCGCCGAAGAATACGTCGAAGCCGATGTCCTCTACCTCGATGCAGCGGTCCACCATGGTGACGAGATCGCGGCTGCTCAGCCAGCTAACGAAGCTGCGCGCGTCCTCACCGGGTACGTCTTCTACGCTCATCGTGCCCAGCCTGATGCAGATGACGGAAATCCCGTACTCCTCAGAGTAGTATTGGCCGAGAGACTCGCCAAAGATCTTGCTCGCGGCGTAAGGGCCATCCGGACGAACCGGCATTTCATGGGTGACGAGCGGAACCGTGTTGGGATCGAGGTCGCCGTACTCCCCCTCGGCGATGGAACGCCAGGGTTCGTCGCGTTCGCAGAAGCCGTTGACGTGCATCGAACTGAAGAAGATTACGCGAGACGCGCCGCCCTGACGCGCGGCCTCGAAAACGTTGGCTGTCGCGGTGATATTGTCCGGCAGCAGCAGGTCCCACCAGATATCCGGCGTGTGCCTCGGTTCCGCGGCCAGGTGGACTACGGTGTCAACACCCTGAAAAGCGGGCAGCATCGCGTCGAAGTCGGTCAGGTCCGCGGTTAGAGACTCGAATCCCGGGTCCGAGACCGGTATGCGGTCCGTGCCAGTCAGAGCGTACTTGTCTCCCAGGCCATTCCTGAGAAACGTGGCAATACGCCCGGCGGCTCCGGTAAGCAGGACTTTCTTTTCGTCAGTCAAATCATTCCTCCGTCGTCGTGAATTGAATTTCGTATCGCGACAGTCCGCTACACAAAGATTTCGCTCAGATCTATGCTGAAACCTTCCAGAATGGGGGAAGTCAGGGTGTCGCCTTTTGCGTATATGCCCACGACTCCATATCCGTTTTCACCCAGAAGAAGGACTGTTATAGTCTGCGCTTCGGGGTCCGCCAGCCAGTATTCCCTGACGCCGCACTTTTCATAGAGTTCGCGCTTTGTGGTTTCGTCCAGCCTGGCAGTGGACGGAGAGCGTATCTCTACCACCAGATCGGGTGCGCCCTGTATGTTGGCGTGGGTGATAATGTCTGCCCGCTCGTTGGATACGAATATCAGGTCGGGCCGGAATGTATCGTGGGGAGAGAGAACCACGTCTATGGAGTGGAATACTCTTCCCAGTCCTTGCTCGGTCACCAATATCACAAGTTTAGCTCCCAGCAGAGCGTCAACGCTCTGGTGCGGCACGGTCGGCGATGCCATTGGTACAAGTTCTCCATCTATGAGTTCCCAGCGTTCGTCATCCGGCGTCTTTGCGTAGTCTTCGTAAGTCAGCTTGGCCCTCGGCTCTGAGCCTGCGTCCGGCCTCTGGCGAGTGGTTACCATCCTGGTTCTCCTTAGCTATCGGATTGGCTTATCAGCATATAGGGTGGACTTGGTTCGTCCATGGGAATGCGCTCCAGGGCGTGGGTGACCGGGTTCACACGGTATCGCAGACTTTCGAGGAGATGATAGCCAATCAAGGGTATCGGCGCTTCGGTTATCATCGTTCCGAACCCGCGACCGTCTATCTCGCCGATAGCCCAGTACGACTGCCTTTCTACGATCCCTGTGGCGGTCAGAACTTGCAGAACGCCGTTCGGGACCGGCGAAAGTTCGAGTTCGTCAATTTCCTGTTGAGGAAGGCCGATATGAGTAGATCCAGTGTCAACTAGGAACTCATACTCACGCGCTCCATCGGAGCCTATTATAGTGGCCGTGGCGGTGGTTCTTCCCATGTGCGAATCTCCTTATTTCAGCACGCGCTCGAAGACGTAACGGCCAAGGGCACGGTTCTCGCTGAACTCGAACCCGTCGAAGTCGCCGTTGTAGCCGATGATCGGTACATCCTGCTCATAGGGCGAGGCGTGCGAGCGCAGACCGCTGCCCGCCCCCGTGTCGTTCCATGAATCCCTCAGTTCCTTCGGCCCGAACACCGTCTCGGAGTCCCCGGTGACCACAAGGTCGCCGATGCGCTCATAGTTCAGCCTGAGCTCTTCGACAGCCTCCGCGCGGCTGTAAACTCTCTCCACGCCCGTCGTCTCTCTCAGGATTTGCGCGGCCTCTTCTACCCGGTCCGAGTGGCCCGCGTCCATATAGATGAACATACAGCCGCCCAGGTTATTGTGATGGACGACGTAGCGGTCTTTGATGATTGGGACGGCCTGCGCCGCGATGCCATTCAGGGAGAGTACATCGTCCAAGACAACCATTCGGCTCTTGGGACTCATGCCATGGTCCGCGGTCAGAAGCAACGTGACGTCGGGATGGGCTTCGACCAGTGCGCCGATGGCGTCGTCCAGGATCGTGATGTGCTGCTGCGACTCCGGCTCATCCGGCGCGTAGGTGTGCATGGCGAAGTCGGTCGTGGATATGTAAACGATGTCCGCAGGACTGCGCTTCATGGCCTCCGTCGCGGCGCGTATCGTCCAGCCGTTCACGTCCAGCGAGTAGATGGGCGGCGGCTCACCAACCGCGTCAACGGCCCACTGCGGCGCCCGCTCGGAAGATATGCTTACCGTTGCCCCGTCCGAGAGCAGCGTCCTCAGCTTGTCCTTGGAGGTGGAAAGGATAGTCGTGGCCCCCATCTCACTGGCGCGCTGGAAGAACGTTTCGGCCAGGATGTACTCGCCTGACTCCATGTAGATTTCCTCGCCCGTCTCTCTGACGAGGCGGTAGTTGGAGCTAATCCCGTGCTCAGTAGGATACTTCCCAGTTACCACGGACACGTTGTTAACATTGGTCACCGATGGCATCATGCACTTGGCGGTAACGTGAAATCCGCGCTTTGCCATCTCACTCAGATTGGGAGCATCACAGATGTCGAGGTATTCGGGGTCGAGTCCGTCAACGGTTATAAGAACTGTCGTATTTGGCATGGAAGGTCCCTGGTGGCTTTCACTTTCTTAGAATCTGTGACCAGGCACGATGAAGAGCCCCTTAGTCCGTGTCATTCTATCACTATCAGGTGTGTGCAAGGCTCTGGAAAGTATCTTCCTCGTATATGACAATAAGATGGATATGAATGCTGTGGAACTCACTACGGACGATACCGTAACAGAACCGGACACGCTCCGGCCCAGACGCCGGTTCAGGTGGTGGCGGAAGCTGCTGCTCGGACTCATACTATTGACCCTGTTCATTCCTCGAATGGACACCTTCCGAATTACCCCGGTTGAGCTGATTGCGTTCGAGCACTTGTTTTCCCTAGTGGAGTGGGAGGCCGCCAACTTCCCCAGGAAGTGGGTCCACTCACTTATCAATCTTGTGCCGGGACAGAAGCCCACTCGCGAGGAGCGTCTGGAGTTGGTTGACGAATACCTGAAGGTGGCACGCCTCGCTAAGAAGGAGGAGCGGCGAATTGAGGGCGCGTCCCAACTGCGTAGCTTCAAGGGAGCCGATACTAGCCAGGTTGTGCCCTCGGACGAATACCTGCGAGAACTGCTGGCACAGAAGCGTGAACTCCAGCCCGAAGCGGAGGAGAGCGTCGAGGCGGAGGTCAGCGCGGTACTGGCCGACTTGGGGCTTGAGTCACGCATCGGCTTGATCTGGCCCCCCGTGGACATACGCTTCGGCGAGCCGCCCACCCTGCTCGTCATATCCCCGCGCGACAAAATTGACATGACGGGCGCGGTCTTCCTCGATCCAGACATAGAGCCGTTCGAGCGAGACGAGGTGGAGAAGCGTGTCTTCGAGGAAGTGGACTACGCCGCCTACGTGGACGATCTCGCGGGCTTGGCTACCTTCCCGAACATGGTCAACGACCTCTACACAACCCGTACCATCGTCAGGACAGCGGCCCACGAGTGGCTGCACTCTTACTGGTTCTTCCACCCGTTCGGCAGGAACTATTTCGCCTCCACCGAGATGACGACGCTGAACGAGACCGCCGCCACGCTCGCCGGGAACGAGATAGGCGACATGGCCTTCGAGCGTATGGGGGGAGACCTGTCCGAGAACGCTCGCCGCTATGAGGCCGCGCACAGGTCCAACCCCAACTTCACGGAGTTCATGCGCGAGACCCGCATCGAGGCTGAGAGACTGCTGGAAGAGGGAAAGATAGAGGAGGCGGAAGAGTACATGCGCAAGCGGCAGTGGGAGTTGCGTCTGCGGGGCTACTACATCCGCAAGCTGAACCAGGCATACTTCGCCTTCCGAGGACGTTACGGCGACAGCCCCGCCTCCATCAGTCCCGTCGGTGAGCAGATGCGCGAACTGCGCTCATACATGGCAGACATCGGCAAGTTCATCGCCGTCATATCCGACGTATCGAACCCCACCGAGTTCGAGGCGCTCCTGGAGCGGTTGAGGGCTGAAAACGCCTCACATCAGCCCTAGCGTTCTGTTCAGGTTGGCGTAGCGCGCCGGGTCTAGGTCGCGGTTTACGAAGCCGGAAAAGTCCGGTGGATAGCGATGTGCCCGGAACGTCGCGTTGCTCGGATTGCGACCCTCTCGGTCGGGCTCGAAGAATGGGTTGACGTACTCCCACACTATGTCGCCGTCCTGCGTTATCTCGAAGATGCGCCCGTGCGCGCCCTCGCATATCAGCGTGTTCCCATTCGGAAATCGGTCAGCTCCGCTTATGTACGAACTGTAGAACGAGACCGGCGGCCTGCCCTCATAGGTCCACTCGATTTCACGGCTTTCGGGGTTCACCTCGATGATCCGCGAACCTCTTCCGCCGCCCCTGGCGTGGGAGTGGTTGTCGAAGATCATTATGCTGCCGCTGTCGAGTTGCCTCGCGTTGTGCTGGTGACTGATCTCGCCGGGTCCCCACTTCCAGGTCGCCTCGCCCGTCTCGCGCGAGAATATGGCGACGGTGTCAGTCTGGCGATAGCTCACCAGGAAGTCGCCGTCCCTGGTACTGGACAGAGCGTTGGCGTGAGTCCACTCGCGCCGTCCTTCCAGCGGGCAAATCACGTCCTCCTCCACACTCAGATTTTCCCAGGTGGGCCACTCGGCGACGGTCTCTCCATCGGGCGACACCTCCCGTATCGTATCGCCCAGGATGTTTACCGGGTCTTCGGGCGTTCGGTAGCCGCCACGCACTCGCGCCGACAGGTCGGCGGGCATCGGCTCCCAGCGCAGGTAGATCGTGTTGCCGTTCAGCAGACGCTCGTAGTCGTGATGCAGAGCCGGGTCGTTGTACTCCCACACCTTCACGCTGTCCCAGTCCAACTCAACCAGCGATGCGGACCCGCCGCCAAGCCCGCGCGTCTCCTCATAGTCGGGGTCAGGCGATGTGCGGATGAGCAGGTTGCCGTTGAGCAGTACCTTGCCGTAGGCGATACCGCCGTGATACTCCCACCTGTGGCAGATGCGGCCCTCCATATCCACGAGAACCGCGAAGTCCGCAGTGTTGGACGACACCAGGGTGTAGCCCTTATACGAGAGCATCGGGGAGTGATAGATAAGCCCGACGGGGTGATGTATTGACCAGCCCATAGTGAGTATCCAGTAGTTTGTTTTCAGTATGGGCGACCCTTGTGGTCGCCTTGGTCCCCTCTCCCCTGAGGGTGAGGGTGAACCCACGCGGTTGCTAGATGTTTTGGATCAACCTCTATTGAATTCTCAGCCTTAGAGCGTCAGTGGCGTGTCTTCCCTGTTCGCCCACTCGCCCATCGAGCCATCGTAGTTGCGCGTCCTGTCGTAACCCAGAAGCCTGAGGGTGAATACTCCGTGCGCCGCACGGATGCCCCCCTGTCAATAGGTTATGACATTCTTGTCGGGAGTCACCCCCAGCGCGGTGAGCGTCTCGTTCAGTTCGGAGGCCGGCTTGAACAGCCGGTGCCTGTCTTCGGTAATGAGGTTGAGCCATTCCAGGTGGACCGCGCCCGGAACCCTGCCGGCGCGCGCGTTGCCGCGGCTGTTGGAGCCGTCCCACTCGCCGTCGGAGCGTACGTCCAGGAAGACGGTATCGTCGTTACCGACCTGCGACACGCCGTAGTCCAGCGTGCATACCAGCGAGTCGTCGGAACGCGGCGTGAACGTAACGCCCCCAGCGTCCGGCGGCCTGTCTATCGAGGTCGGTCTGCCCTCGTCGAACCACTTCTTCCAGCCGCCGTTCAGCACCTTCACGTTAGTGTGGCCGTAGTAGTTGAGCACCCACCAGAAGCGGGTAGAGTAGAGGCTGCCGGAGTTATCGTAGGCCACCACCAGCGTATCGTCGCCGATGCCCATCTCCTCCATGAGCGACTTCATCACGTCCGGCTCGGCCACCAGCGGGTACTGCGTCGGATTGGAAGGATAGTCCGGGTGTTTGATGTAGTGATGGACGCGAATGCCCACCGCGTTCTTGATATGCGCGCGAAGGTATAGCTCGAATTCGTCGCAGTCAACGACGCGCACGTTTGGGTCGTCCAGACGCTCCGCCAGCCACTCCGTAGAGGCCAGAAGCTCGGGACGAGCGTATTGCTGTTCGGTCATAGTGTCTTTCTCCAGTGTCATCGGTTGACCAGAGTATCTTTCAACCCGGCAGGCTGGTCAAGCCATTCGGACCATCGCCCAGGACAATCGGCTCTGCGTGTCACCTGATACTTAAACAGCCGAGCTTGCTCTGGCCTTCCCCGCTTTCCTGCTTCTCTCTCTCACATAGGCCGCCATGTGGTCATTGCGAACCATCCAGTTGCGTCCGAACTTCTTGCCCTTTAGAACTCCCCTGGAAATCTGGTGTCGCAGTGTCGTCGGACTGAGCCCGAATAATCTCCCCGCGTCCGACAGCGACATATACGGGTCGGGCGGTTGCATCTCGATATCACTGAGGTCGTACTTCTGGCTGGCCTTCAATATCTCAAGCGCCACCACTCGCCCGTCCACGTCGTAGTCCACATATACTCCGGGAGCAATATCCCTGGTCTCCTCGATGTCCAAGTTAGCAAGCAGGATAGTCATAGCATCTACATTCTTATCGTACGTGATTTTCACTCCGGACACCTCTTCTTTATTACTGTGATTATATGGAATACATCCCTGAATCTATGGTCAAGTTCGTCATAGATAACTGTAATGGGCTTGCCATCTATCTCAATACACGCCTCCATCGTCCCTTCTTCCATGCCTTCTGAGTGCTGACCGAAATCCAGCGTCAACATAATATCTTCAATTGAAATCCTACGGATGATACTTTGAGAAACAGCATGATCGGAGAGAAATATATCCTGACGAGGATTAACGATATCCATGCCAGCATTATAAACCATATCGGCCATAGCGTGAATTACAAGGAGATTTCGTCTTAACCCCTGTAATCTGGCAGCGGCCTCACGCTGTACTCCGACCCCGATCCCGACATGCTCTCCACCGCCGCGCGCGCCGTGTCCAGCGATGTGAAGCACGGGATTCGGGCCTCGGTGGCCGCCCTGCGAATGTCGAAGCCGTCCTGGAGCACCTCGCGGTCGCCGGTTACGGTGTTCACCACCGCCTGCACTGTGCCGTCCTCGATGATGTCCACCACGTTCGGGTGGCCGGACAGTACCTTGGGAATGGCTATCACCGGCAGTCCGAGGCCCGAGATCATCGCCGCCGTGCCCTCCGTCGCGTACATGGCGCATCCGGCCTCGTGCAGTTCGCGGATCATCTGCACAGACTCAGCCTTGTCGCGGTCCGCTATTGAGAGCAGCGCCGAGTCTCCGGGCTTGATGGAGAGCCCCGCCGCCATTAACGCCTTCGCCACGGCTGGCGTGAACTCGCTGTCTATCCCCATCACCTCGCCGGTGGACTTCATCTCCGGGCCGAGATACGTATCAACTCCGGTCAGCTTGGACATGGAGAACACGGGCGCCTTGACCGCCACCAGTTTCTGCCGCTTCCACAGCCCGCCCTCGTAGCCGAGGTCCTTTAGCTTGCGTCCCATCATCGCCTTGACCGCCAGCTTGACCATCGGAACGCCGGTCACCTTGGAGATGAAAGGAATCGTCCGGCTGGAGCGTGGATTGACCTCGATTACGAAGACCGAAGTCTCTTCCGCGCCGCTGCCAGTGGACTGCGGGCTGCGGTACGCTGGCCCGCCGACCACCACGTACTGGATGTTCATTAGCCCGCGCACTTCCAACGCCTTGCCGATGCGCGTCGTGTAATCTACTACCGTGTTCACCTCTTCTTCACTGAGAGTGAGACCGGGGTATATCGCCATCGAGTCGCCGCTGTGGACTCCCGCGCGCTCAACGTGTTCCATGATTCCCGGAACCAGGACGGTCTCGCCGTCGCACACGGCATCCACCTCCACCTCGCGCCCCTCGAAATACTTGTCTATCAGCACCCTGCGCCCCGAACCCGCCTCGAACGCGCTGTTCATATAGCGCACTAGCTCGGTGGCGTTCTGGACTATCTCCATAGCGCGCCCGCCCAGCACGTAGCTCGGCCTCACCAGCACCGGGTAGCCTATCTCCTGCGCCACGTTCAGCGCGTGTTCCAGGTCCATGACCGCCGCGCCGGGCGGATTGGGTATGCCGACGCGCGCCAGGAACTCCTCGAACAGGTGGCGGTCGGACGCTATATCTATGGACTGCGCCGTGGATCCGAGAATGGGCAGGCTGGCCCTGTCCAGAGACTGGGAAAGGTTTATCGCGGTCTGGCCCCCGAACTGCACCATGGAGGGCGGCACGACGACCCCGTTGCGGTCTGTATCCACCGCCTCATTCTCCAGGATGTCGCGCACGGACTCCTCATCCAGCGGCTCGAAGTAGAGCCTGTCGCTCGTGTCGAAGTCGGTCGAGACCGTCTCCGGGTTCGAGTTGGCCATCACGCTCTGGATGCCCTCTTCCTGGAGGGCCCAGGCCGCGTGTACCGAGCAGTAGTCGAACTCGATGCCCTGACCGATTCGTATCGGCCCGCTGCCCAGCACCAGCGCCTTGTTGACGGGGGAGGGGATTGCCTCGTTCTCCTGCTCGTAGGCGCTGTAGAAGTAGGGCGTCTGCGCCTCGAACTCCGCCGCGCAGGTGTCCACCATCTTGTAAACCGGGCGGATATCCCAGTCAATTCTGGTCTTGCGTACCTGGTCCGCTGTGCGATCCGCGAGTATGGCGATCTTCTCGTCGCCGAACCCCAAGCGCTTGGCCATCCACAGGAGTTCGGGCGTCAGCGTTTCGTGGATCAGCCTGCTCTCCATCTGCGCGATCCGGTTGAACGCCCTGGTGAACCACGGGTCTATACCCGTCGCGCGCGACAGTTCCTCCGGCGTTACGTCCCGGCGCAGCGCGGCCATGAGCGCCCACAGCCGCTCGTCGTTGGGATCAATGGGCAGGCTCTCCAGGATGTCTTCTTTGGGAAGGTCCCAGCCATTGTCCTCCCAGAGCAATGAGCGGTTGGTTATCTCCAACGACCGTACCGCTTTCTGGAAGGCCGCCTCGAAAGAGCGGTCAATCGCCATTACCTCGCCGGTCGCCTTCATCTGCGTCCCGATTCTGCGGTCTCCGCCCGGGAACTTGTCGAACGGCCAGCGTGGAATCTTGACCACGCAGTAGTCCAGCGCGGGCTCGAACGCCGCAAGCGTGCGCTGCGTAACCGCATTGGGAATCTCGTCCAGCCGCTTGCCCACCGCTATCTTCGCAGCCACGCGCGCTATCGGGTACCCGGTGGCCTTCGACGCCAGCGCCGAACTCCTGCTGACGCGCGGGTTCACCTCGATGATGTAGTAGCTGCTCTCCGCCCTGCCTCCGCCCGGAAGCGTCTCCGCTACCACGTCGCCCGGCTCCAGGCACATCTGGATGTTGCATCCGCCCTCGATTCCCAGTGAGCGAATTATCTTCAGGCTCGCCGAGCGCAGTAGCTGGTACTCCTTGTCGGTGAGCGTCTGGCTGGGCGCGACCACGATGCTGTCCCCTGTGTGGACGCCCATAGGGTCTATGTTTTCCATGTTGCAGATGGTGATGCAGTTGTCCGCGCCGTCGCGCATCACCTCGTACTCGATTTCCTTCCAGCCGACCAGCGACTTCTCGATCAACACCTGGTTGATGGGGCTGGCCGCGAGTCCGCTGTTCACTATCTGGTCGAACTCTTCCCTGTCGTTCGCGATGCCCCCGCCCGTTCCGCCCAGGGTGTAAGCGGGACGTATGACGACGGGCAGGCCGATCTCCTCCAACGCGTCGTACGCGTCGTCCATGGACTCGACGATGGCGGACGGCGGCACGGGCTCGCCTATTTCCACAAGCAGGTCCTTGAACAGTTCGCGGTCCTCGGCGTTCCTGATGGTCTGGAGCGGGGTTCCCAGAAGCCGCACGTCGTAGCGGTCGAGTATCCCCGCGTCCGCCAGTTCGACCGCCAGGTTCAGGCCGGTCTGTCCTCCGAGCGTAGGAAGCACCCCGTCCGGCCTCTCCTGGGCGATGATTCGCTCCAGCACCTCCACGGTCAGCGGCTCGATGTAAACGATGTCCGCGATGTCCTCGTCGGTCATGATCGTGGCGGGATTGGAGTTCACGAGAACCGTGGTCACGCCCTCTTCTCGGAGGGCCTTGCACGCCTGCGTTCCGGCGTAGTCGAACTCTGCCGCTTGCCCGATGACGATGGGGCCTGAACCGATTACGAGGACTTTGCTGGGAGTGGGACTTGAATTGTCATTCTGCATTGTCAAGGTCTTTTCTATGGATGCTCAGGCTTGGTTTTCGACGATCATATATGTATGCTGAGGCTATACTGCGGATTCCAAAAACTACATAAGGCTATCATAATGGAATGGCCTGAGTCAGATGAATTACTCTGACAGCGTCATACGAGAAAAATGGAGCTGTCGGAATCCCAAACAGGCGCTTTACGTATGGTAGATACGAGTCTTCGGTAGATTTATGCTAATATAGCGCGAGCCCGTGCAGGACTCGATATCGCAAACATCGGGGTGAGTTGTCCCATGAATTTCACATTCGAGAAAGGTTCGGAACAAAGCCCGCGCGGCCATGCTCTGATTTATTTTCACAACTCGCAGGACGCCTCCGAACTGCTGGCTACCTACATGATAGTCTTCCCCATTCAGACCGACGTGTCCAAGTACGTGCCGCCCTTCCTGCTCAACCAGATAGGCGAGATGGGCGCCAACGAGCTCTCCGCGTTCGCCTTCCCGCCCGCGCCCGAGCCGATGGCCGACTTCGACGAGATTGAGAAGCTGGCCGAAGTGCGCGAGGACGACATCATCTACGGCGGCTCCATCAACACCACCGACGTCATCTCCATGATCGGGATGGTTAACGAGGCCATATCCTGGTACTCCGATCTGTGGGAACAGTACGCTCAGCCCCAGCGCGTGATAGAAGTCATGGGTGACGACGACGAGACCGAGGTCGGCCTGAGCGTAAGCGACGTGCTCTACGGCCTGATGAGCGACCAGGACAAGCTCAACGAACTCACCCGGCTCGTCGGCAGGCTGCGGGACGCCGTAAACTCCGGAGATATGTCCCTGGCCGCCGAAACCCGTGGCGAGATAATCGCGCTCGGACATCATCTGCCCGACAACCACCAGGTATCCAGGCTCGCCAACGCCGCCGGGTCCGAGGGCGAGAACGCCGCCCGCCTGACCAGCCTCTACCTCCAGCGCTGCTTCCACCTAACATCCGAAGAGTATGTGATGCTCGGCCAGGTCGAAGACGAGATCCGCTCCATAGAGGAACCCGACTAGGCCGGTCAGTAAATCACCCGCTCCTCAACCAGCGTCTCTATCTCGGCGTCGCTCAACCCCAGCAGTTCCGAGTACACGTAGCCACTGTCGCGCCCCAACTCCGGCGCAGGCCCTAGCTGGAAGTTCGGACTTCCGCCGAACCTCCAGGGCAGCGTTGGCAGGACGCGCTCCGTACCGTCCGGATACTCGATTGGCTTCAGATACCCGCCCTCGTTGAGTTGCGGCTCCGCGTGCAGCCGGCCCATGT
>DAOULF010000226.1:0-18429 GCA_034420555.1 Dehalococcoidia bacterium | reverse complement strand
CCATGAGGCGAGTTCGTCGCACCAGGCGGCGTCGAACTGGGGGCCTCTGAGCTGGTCGGGTTCGTAGCTTGAGAAGGCGAAGGCCATTGCGCCGTTGGGCCAGGTGAGTCTTCGCTTGGAGGACTCCCAGGTGGGTGTGTTCCAAGGGGGGCAGACGGAGAGGATGCCGGAGTCTCCCTGTATCATGATGTCGCGCACTTCGTGTGGGGTCCTGGCGACGAGGGCGATTCTGCGTGACGCGCCGGATTCGACGCGAGCGCGTACCCACTCGGCGCCTGTGCGAGTCTTACCAAAGCCGCGGCCGGCGAGAAGCAGCCAGATACGCCAGGGATCGTCGGGTTCCATTTGTCCCGGTCTCGCCCATAGCGGCCACTGGTACTCGATTTCGGTAGTCGCGACAGTAGAGAGACAAGGCTTCATCTTTTCGAGAGTAGCGCGTCTTCGACTGTATTTCATTGTCGCCAGATATTCGATCAGGTCTTCAGTGACATATTGATTAGCCGTCGTCATACTCGTCGCGGTCCTTTCTCGTTGGTGTCTTGACGCCGGCCTCTCTCCATGCGATCTGTTGCTCAATCCTCGCATTGAATCTAGCCGCGCCTATCCTGGCGTGTTCTTCGGTGATTACGGGCCTGGGCTGTTTGTTGATGATGTCCCACATGGCGTAGCTGGGCTTGTATGGAGTGGGAGGCTCTTCCTCCAGTTCGGAGGGATCGAGATTTTCCGCTATCTCCTTTGCTATGGCCACGTAGTCAATGGGTTCGGCTTCTTCGGACTCGTCGGGTTGGCCGGGTTCCTGGATGCCCGCTTTCGCGGGCATGACGGTGGTGTCGTCTTCGGACGCGGGCGTGGCTAGCTGGTCGTTGTTCTCGGGCGTGAGTTCGGTGTCGGTTTGGTCTGGGACGCGCAGGTCGGCCTGGGTCGTCCGGGCGTAGGAGTAGTCGCGGTCGTAGGCGCGCGCGAGGATTTCGCGGACGGCACGCATCCTGTGGTGGGGCTTGAAGGTGTCTATGCCGGTCTCGATGGCCGGGGTGCGTCCCTGCATGACGTCTATGAGCCACTGGGCGGTGGAGGCCGGGCTTATCTCGACGCGGATGACCTCGGCGAGTGCAGCGTCGAACTCGGATGTCTCTTTGACATCGCGCCTGGTCTTCCTGGGGCCGGGCTTGTTGGCGTGGCGCTGGATGAATTGTTCTGCGTCGGGAAAGTGTCCGTGCTTGGTGAGCATACGGGCGGACTGGAGCCTGTGCGTAAGACGGACGTCGGGTATGTTCTGATCGAGGACGTCGTTGAGGAAGTCCACGATCTTGTTGCCGTTGTCGGTCTTAGCGTGAATGGCCAGGGCCAGTTCAGCTCTCGGGTCGCAGAACATGGTGGGTCGTGAACCTCCGTTGTGTAGTATTCGGTTGTTAAGACTTAAGTGTTCGGTTGCGTATGTGGTTAGTGTATATGTTCGATAGGTGGATACATGGTAGCGGATATGTTCTGTGGTCGTCAAGGGCAACTTGGAAGGGAGATGCTGTAACAACCTGGTCGGTAGGGGAGTCACCCCGATCCTAACCTTCCCCCATCAAGGGGGAAGGGACTTTCGCGCCACAGGCAACGCCGACTAAATTGATACAGGATCTTGAGGGAATTGACAATTTGCAATTAGAAATTATCAATTAGGGATTGGGGGATAGAGAAGGGTTGTGGCCGGTGAGGAGGGTCGCCCTCACCCTAACCCTCTCCCAGAGGGAGAGGGGACCGTTGCCTGGTTGGGTGATGGACAGGATGGTTCTTTCCACGAAGGACACTAAGGAATTGAGAAGATGATTGTGGGTTGGGAGGGGGTTGTTGGGGAAGGAGAAGGGCGGGTCGTTGGACCCGCCCTGGATGGGTGTGATCGCGCCCGGGTGGGCGGAGTGGATTAGAGGCTCTTTACTTCCAGGCGGCGGGTCTTGCTGGACTCCTGCCGGGGGAAGCTGATGGTGAGGACGCCGTTCTCGTAGGTGGGCTCGGCCTTTTCGGAGTCGAGCGAGGTGGGCAGGCGCAGGGAGCGGCTGAACCGTCCGACGCGCCGCTCTCGGAGCAGATAGTCTCCCTTTTCGACCTCGCTGTCGGTGGTAGTCTCGCCCTGAATGGTGAGCAGCCGGTCCTCGAGGGTTACGCTGATGTCCTCGGGCTTGAGTCCGGGCAGCGAGGCGCGGACGACCACGTCCTCTCCCTCACTCAGGACGTCAACGGGAATCGGCCAGCGTCCGCTCTCGGACGCGCCGAACCGGGCGCGGTTGAAGGGCCTTACGTCTATGAACGGGTTCCATCTCTGAATTGCCATGTTATTCTCCTTTCGGTGTATATTGCTGAACTGAGGTTATCTGACCTTGTGATGGATTATAGGGGACAGCAGATTTAATTGTCAAGAAATCTGATATAATACATATCAATTATATTTCTATAAATAGAGCATAGGATATAATTCCAAGAGAGTGAATCTGAGGGTGATGCAGGGTCTTTCGGTGATCCGAGATTGACCTGACCTCAACCTGTGGATTCCCGCTTTCGCGGGAATGACGAAGTACATGGAGGGGTTTCGGTTTGCAATAATCGGAAGGCCCTAGAGGACGATGTGAAACTATGGCGGACTATTACAAGACACTGGGCGTCGGACGGGACGCGGACGAGAAGGCGATACGCGGGGCTTTCAGGAGGCTTGCGCGGAAGTATCACCCGGACCTGAATAAGGAGGATGAGGACGCGGAGGCGAGGTTCAAGGAGGTGAACGAGGCGTATGAGGTGTTGTCGGACGCGGACAGCCGCAAGAAGTACGATGCCTATGGGGACCAGTGGAAAGACGCCGACAGGGTAGAGGAGCAGCGTCGCGCTTCGCGGACGTCGTACGGCTCGCCGTTCGACTTCGGGACTTATGGCAGGCATGAGGACAGTGACATTTTCTCGGGATTCGAGGACATATTCGGGGCGGGCGGCGGATTCCGTGATTTCGAGACGAGGCGGTCTCCGAGGAACGTGCGGACTGAGACGACGATCACGGTGTCGCTGGAAGAGGCGTACAGCGGGACGACTATCAACGCGAATCTCACGACCGGGGGCAAGAACCGGCGGTTCGAGGTGGACATTCCGCCCGGAGTTGACAGTGGCAGCACGGTGCGAGTAACGCCTGAGAGCGGGACGGAGCTATTGTTCAGGGTTAACGTGAGTCCGCATCCGAGGTTCAAGCGTCTTGGTGAGGACATTTACACGGACGTTCCGGTGGCGTTCGAGGATGTGATGCTGGGGGGCGAGGCGGAGGTGAGGACGCTGGACGGTCGGCGGATAGCGGTCACGATCCCGGAGAATAGTCAGAACGGACAGAATATCCGTCTGCGGGGGCTGGGGATGCCGACGCTGGGGTCGCCGGAGAAGAAGGGGGACTTGTACGCGACGGTGCGCCCGGTGATGCCGAAGGACATTAGCGATGAGCAGCGGGAGTTGATAGAGCGGTTTCGGGAGTTGAGGGGTTAGGGTGGACAGGTCTTAGGCGAGGGTCTAGTACCATTTCCATATGTTTCTGACGTATAGCAACCTGCCCCCACCCCTGGATTGCCGAGCGGCGAGCCCTTCGGGGTTCCCGCTTTCGCGGGAATGACGGTTAGTAGTTGGAGTATGTCATCTTCATATGGACGTCACACTAGGAGGAAGGCATGATTCGGTATCCGGCGTTGATAGATAGGGAAGAAGGGGCGTATGGGGTCGTGTTCCCGGACATTCCGGGGGTTGCGGCGATGGGGGATACGGTGGATGAGGCGCTTGTGAATGCTGAGGCGGCCCTGGTGGATTATGTCGTCGAGGCTGAGGCGGATGGTGAGGAGTTGGCTGAGCCGAGTTCGTTAGAGTCTGTGGAAGCGCCGGTTGGGAGTCGGTTGGTCACTGTATCTCTAGCGCAGCCCAGAACGGAGGCGTTGGCGTCGGGTTAAAGTGGTTCGTCCCTCTCACCCCCGTATCGGAGTACGGGGCAGGCTCTGGCCCTCTCCCGGGGGGAGCTCAGGAGTATGCATTAAGGTAGGTTGGCGGAGTCACCCCCATCCTAACCTTCCCCCATCAAGGGGGAAGGGATTTTTGCCTAACCTTGTGAGAAGCCCAGGGGAGAGGGGATAAGTAGGAGCTACTCTATAACGATTTCGCCGTCCTTGTACTTGGCCAGTCGTTGCCAGTCGTATTCGACGCCAAGGCCGGGGCCTTCGGGGACGGAGACGCATCCGTCGGGGTCTATGGCGTCGAGGCCGTCGGCGTAGCCGTCTTTGTACACGGGCATCCTGGCGGCGGGGTCGAGCCTGGGGTGGACGAGGCCCATTTCGTAGAAGTTGGAGTTTCGCATGGCGGCCATGAGGTGACGCTGGGCGGGGCCGGCGATGTGCAGTTCGACGTCCATGCCGAAGCCCTCGGCGGCGTGGGCTATCTTCATCACGCCCGTGATGCCGCCGTCGTACTCGGGGTCGGCTCGCCAGAAGTCGGTGGCCTCGGCCGCGGCCATGTCAACGTGTCCCTCGACCATGTGGACGTGCTCGCCCTGGAGCAGCGGTGTCTTCAAGGACTGGCGAAGCCTGCGGTGGGCCTGGAGTGAGACGCCACCGTCGTTGAGGGGGTCTTCGTACCAGAAGAAGTCGTTGTCGTCGCAGGCGAGGCCGACGCGGAGGGCGTCGCCGTAGGTGTCATAGACGCAGCAGGGGTCGGTCATAAGGGCCATCTTGCCCCCTACCCGCTTGCCGACAGCGTTGACAGTCTCAATCTCGCGCTCTATTGGGGCGTCGGCCCAGGAGTGAATCTTGAAGCCCTTGTAGCCGAGTTCGAGGCACTGCTCGGCGAAGTCGGCGTAAGCCTCGGGGGAGCTGAGGCCGTCGGTAGCGCGGTCGGCGTGGTAGGTGCTGGCGTAGCATGGGAATCTTCGCCGATAGCCGCCTAGCAGTTGGTATATCGGAGCGTCGAAGAGCTTGCCCGCAAGGTCCCAGAGGGTGATGTCTATCGGTCCGATGCCCATGCGGTCGTGCTTGCGGAGTATCATCTTGGCCTGTCGGTAGAACAGTTCGCGGTCGAGGGCGTTTCTTCCGATAAGGAAGGGGGACCACATTCGGATCTGCTCGCTGATCGCGGGTGTGCCGCTGATGTATTCACCGGTGACGCCCGCGTCAGTGAGTATCTTGATTCCGAGTACGGTGCGATGGGACTTTGCACCGGGTTCGTAGAAGGGGCCGGCGGCGAAGGCGAGATCGGTGGCGATGTCTTCCAGCGGGAAGCGGTAGGAGGTCAACTCTATGCTGGTGACGATGGGCGACTTGGACACGGCGGTCTCCTTGTTCCGGTTATTCGAGTTCTACGATTGGGGCGCCAGCGAGGACCTGCTGACCGACGGCGACCATTACCTCTTTGACGACGCCGGACCAGTCGGCGCGGAGCTCCTGGTGCATCTTCATCGCTTCGAGAACGCAGATCAGGTCGCCGGTTACGACCTGGTCGCCGGGGTTCACTTCTATGGAGAGGATGGTGCCAGGGAGGGGCGTCCTGAACAGCTTAGTGGCCCCGGGCGCGCTTCCGACTACGGCTCCCGCGGGTCTTGAGACCGGTGGTGAGGCGGGCTGCGGAATTGGGGTGGGGTCCCTGGGAATCTGTCCCTGGGAGCGGGAATCGGGTTGTGGGGCCGGGTACTCGACGTCCACCTGGATGGTGTGGCCGTCAACGACGGCAGTCACGGGGCGTTGGGTGAGGTCGCCGACCTCGACGGTGTACCATTTGTCTTCTACTTTTACTCTGACGGTTTCGGGCATGATGTTGCCTAGTTGATGAGGGCTATGAATACGCCGGCTACTACTGCGGACCCGATGACTCCGGCTACGTTGGGGCCCATGGCGTGGGGGAGCAGGAATGTTCGCGGGTTGGACTCCTGGCCGACGTGGTGGGAGATTCGAGCGGCCATCGGGACGGCTGAGACTCCGGCCGATCCAATGAGCGGGTTTATCTTTTCTTTCAGGAAGAGGTTCATGAATTTGGCGAATAGCAGCCCTCCGATGGTGCCGCAGGCGAAGGCCACGAGACCGAGTCCCAGGATGATGAGCGTGTCGAGCTGGAATACGCGCTCGGCGGAAAGTTGGGTGCCGACGGTCAGCATCAGGAAGATGGTCGCGATGTTGAGAATCTCGTTGGACGCGGCGGAGGTGAGGCGTGGAACGGCGCCGCTCTCGCGGAAGAGGTTCCCTATCATGAACATGGCGATGAGGGGCGCGGACTTTGGCACTATCAGTATTATGCCGATCATCGCTATGGTCGGGAAAAGCAGCCTCTCCAGGCGCGATACCCTCCTGGGAGGCGGCATCTCGATCTCGCGCTCTTTACGGGTGGTGAGCAGTTTCATCAGAGGGGGCTGGATGAACGCCACGGCCGCCATGTAAGAGTATGCTATGACGGCGGTTATGCCGAGGATTTCGGGCGCGAGGTTGGCGGAGAGGAATATGGTGGTAGGGCCGTCGGCGCCGCCTATTATGCCGATTGAGGCGGCTTCGGACAGCTCGAACAGGCCGGTCGCGAGCGCGCCCCAGAACGCGACGAAAATGCCCACCTGCGCCGCCGCGCCGAGGAGGAGCGTCTTGGGGTTGGATATGACGGGGCCGAAGTCGGTCAGCGCGCCCAGTCCGAGGAAGATGATGGGCGGCAGGATGTTCCAGAATGAAAGGCCATAGTGGAAGACGATACCGAACAGACCGGATTCCTGGAATCCGGCGCCGGGGTCCGGGAGTGTGAGCAGTCCGGTGAGCGGTAGGTTGGCTATGACGACGCCCAAGCCGATAGGGAGCAGCTCGTAAGGCTCCATATCTCTTGAGACGGCGAGGTAGATGAGGAAGAGGCCGACGGCTATCATCACGGCTTCGCCCGGCCCCAACTCGCTGAAGCCTGTTGACCTGAGGAAGTTTAGAAATTCGTCCAAAAGCTATAAGTCCTGAATGGGCCTAGTACTATATCCAGATAGATTTGACATGTTCAGACCACCCCCGCCCCTAGATTCCCGCTTTCGCGGGAATGACGATCAGGCACTTGAGTATGTCATATTCACATAGATTTGGGCCTAGTGTTCCAACATTATTGAAATGACGGCTTATCTACCCTCACCCTAGCCCTCTCCCAGAGGGAGAGGGGATAAATAGGAGTCTGAATATCCACCACAATTAAGTTGTCGCATTACTATTCGTCCGAGGGGTGAGATCGGAGGTAGGGTCTGGATTCCAGGAGCGCGGTTACGGCGATTGCGGCGGCGGCGGCGCGGTTCCTGGCCTCCGGGTCAGTATCCGGCGCGTCTTCTTCCTGGAGCGGGAGTTCTTCCTGGTCCTCCTTGTCGAACCGGCGGGATACCTGTCTTATTATAAAGACCGCGACCAGAAGGAGGACGAGCACGCTGGATGAGGCGCCGATTCCTATGCCGGTCAGTATAAGCGCGTCGGGCTGTTCCAAGGGGTCCTCCTCCGAGTTGTCGCGCCGATTTTACACTACGGGCGGGGGAATAGTGAATTTCTTGTGGCGAGGGGTTGGTTGAAGCGGTGTCTGGAAGGGGGATAGAATCGTGTTCAGCAGTGGCAATGGGAGGAAATATGCTCAGGCTGGCATTTCGGGCTGCGCTCATGGACGGCAGCGTGTACGAGGAGATAAGAGAGAAGCAGGAGACGGCGTTCAGCGCGCTGGGAGTGGTGCTGGTCGCGGGGATCGCGTTCGGGATGGGTATCTGGGGGCTGATACGAAGTCCGGCTCAACAGGGAATGGACCTCGACCAGAATCTGTACCTGATACTGGCGGTTTCGTCCATATTCACGAGTTGGGTCGTCTGGACGGTGTTCGTGTGGCTGCTGGGCCGAGTTTTGTTTGGCGGCAGAGAGGGCTATCGCGCGAGCCTGCGGTCTCTGGGCGTGTGCTATCTGCCGCTGGCGCTGTGGCTGCTGATTGGAGTCCCGACCGTCGGGGCGGCGCTGTTCATGATGGGAGCGATCTGGACGCTGGCAGCCGGGGTCGCGGCGGTTAAGCATATCCATGATATTTCATGGTGGAAGGCCGGAATAGCGGCTGCCGTCGGGTGGTTCTGGGCTGTTATCGCGGCGCCTCTGTTTCTGGTGGTGCTGCCGTTGACGTCGGGGACGACGGCGTAGGATGCTGTAACAGTTTGGTAGGTGGGCAGGTCACCCCCATCCTAGCCTTCCCCCGTCGAGGGGGAAGGGACTTTCCCGCCACAGGCAACGCCGACTAAACCGATACAGGTTCACGGCCTAGTGGTGCGGTAGTCTTGGGTGGAGAATTCTTGTAGTATCTATATTACGAGTCTGAAACTTAGGAAGTACCCGGAGCCAAAGCT
Source organism: Dehalococcoidia bacterium (assembly GCA_034420555.1). GTDB lineage: Bacteria > Chloroflexota > Dehalococcoidia > Lucifugimonadales > UBA1123 > VXRN01. The sequence continues at coordinate 10,067 of DAOULF010000226.1, read as the reverse complement.
ATGTCTCAGCGGCCCAAGACCAAGATCGTCTGTACGCTCGGTCCCGCTACCAAGTCGTATGACATGATTTGCCAATTGATCGAATCCGGTCTGGCCGTGGCGCGGCTGAATCTTTCTCATGGCAGTTCCGCCGAACACCAGGAATTGTTTCGCACGGTGCGAAAGGCGTCGGACGACCTTAATATTCCGGTTGGAATAATGGTGGACATCCCGGGGCCGAAGTACAGGACGGGGCCGCAATCTCCCGGCGACTTCGACCTGGACCCGGGGGACTCGGTGACCCTGACGAGCCGCGACATCACGGGAAATCCGAGCAGGCTTGGAGTGTATCCGTCGGGGATACACAATGACGCGGTGGTCGGAGGCCGCATCCTGGTTGACGACGGGTTGATTACGCTGGAGGTGGTCTCGGTCTCAGGGCAGGAGGTGGAGTGCAGAGTGGTGGAAGGCGGCAGGATTACCGAAGGGCGCGGGGTTACGACGCCGGGCCGCGCTCCGACGCTGCCTCTCTTCGACTATCGAGGTATGCACGGCCTGGGCTTCGCGGCCAGCGCGGGGGCGGACTTCGTGGCGCTGTCGAACATAACCAAGTCTGAAGACGTCTATACCGCGCGGCAACTGCTTCACATGCGGGGCAGCGCTCCCTTCATCATCTCGAAGATAGAGACAGCGGAGGCGATAAACGGCTTCGACGGCATTCTGGACGCCAGCGACGGGGTGATGGTGGCAAGGGGGGACATGGGCGTGGAGATCAAGATGGAGGCGGTCCCGGCCGAACAGAAACGCATCATATCCAAGTGCAACGTCGCGGGCAAGCCGGTGATTACGGCGACCCAGATGCTGGAGTCTATGGTGGATTCTTCCCAGCCGACGAGGGCGGAGGTGACCGACGTGGCCAACGCCGTTTACGACGGCACGGACGCAATCATGCTCTCCGGCGAAACCTCGATTGGGAAGTTTCCCGACAGGGCGGTGGACGTGATGCGCAAGGTGGCGCTGGAGACCGAGAACTATCTTGACCACGACCGGATCCTGGCGGAGAAGGGACGCTCTTCGGAGCAGCAGACGGACGACGCTATCAGCTTCGCCGCAGCCAATATAGCGAACCAGATGGGCGCGGGCGCGATAGTCGCCTTCACCGAGTCGGGGGGCACGGCGCGAAGGGTGTCGAGGTACAGGCCGCGTCCGCCGATCCTGGCGCTGACCCCGCATGAGTCGGTGCAGCGCGAGCTGACTCTAAGCTGGGGAGTGAATCCGATCATCGTGGACCCGGCGCTGATGAATCTGGAGAACCTGTTCGACGAGGCTGAAGAGCAAGCGGTTTCGTCCGAATCTCTCGCCGACGGGGATAAGCTGGTACTGACGGCGGGAACGCCGCTTGGAGTGCCAGGCAGCACCAACTTCCTGTATGTGATGAACGTATCGGTGGACGGCGAAGAGTCTTCGGACTAAATTGAAAGGGACATACCAGGGGAGCCGTTGAAAATGCTGAATCTATATAACACCCTCACGAAAGAGATTGACGAGGTTTCCCCGCTGGAGGACGGCGTGGTGAGGATGTACACGTGCGGGCCAACGGTGTACAGGGACGCACACATAGGGAACCTGCGTTCCTATCTGATGGCCGACTGGATACGGCGTATTCTGTCGGCGCAGGGGCTGGACGTGGTCCATATCAAGAACATCACCGACGTTGGGCACATGCGCCAGGAGATGCTGGAGCGGGGCGAGGACAAGATAATCGCGGCGGCGCTGGAAGAGGGCAAGACGCCCGCAGAGATAGCGCAGTTCTATACCGACCGTTTTCTGGCGGACGAAAGAAAGCTGAAAATCCAGCCCGCGCACGAATTTCCGAAGGCCACCGACCACATCGAAGAGATGATCGAGATCGTGGAGGGGCTGGTGGAAAAGGGGTACGCATACGAGGCGGACGGCAACGTCTATTTCGCGGTATCCGAGTTCCCTGAATACGGCCAGTTGTCGGGCAATATACATGAGGCCGAGCTGCTGGAGGCGGTGAGGGTAGAAGCCGACCCGCTCAAGCGGGACCCGCGTGACTTTACTCTGTGGAAAGCAGCCGAGCCGGGCAGGATGGTCAAGTGGCCCAGCCCCTGGGGAGAGGGCTTTCCGGGATGGCACATAGAATGTTCGGCCATGTCTATAAAGTACCTGGGCCAGAAGTTCGACATCCACACAGGGGGAGTGGACAACATCTTCCCGCATCACGAGGGCGAGATAGCGCAGAGCGAGGGATTCACCGGAGAGCCGGTGGTCACCTCATGGGTACACGGCCAGCATCTGCTCGCGGATGGGGTCAAGATGGCGAAGTCGGCGGGCAACTCGTTCATAATGTCGGACATAGAGGCGCAGGGAATTGACTCGATGGCGTTCCGGTATCTGTGCATGACGGCCCGCTACAACACCCGCCTCAACTTCACGTTCACGTCCCTGAGAGCGGCGCAGCGCGGCCTGCAACGGCTCAAGAACCGCATCTGGCAGTGGGCGATGGACGCGGGCGAGGATTCCGCCAATGGCGCGGACGTGGAGGAGTGGACGGGCAGATTCTTCGATACGGTGAACTCGAACCTGGATATGCCCGGCGCGCTGGCGCTGACCTGGGAAATGGCGCGCTCAGACCTGTCGGCTCCTACCAAGCTGGCGCTGATCGAGAAGTTCGACGAGGTACTTGGGCTCAACCTGATGGACGTGGTGGATGAGTACCGGACAGGGTCGGAAATACAGGAGCGGCTTGCCCTGAGATCGAGCCTTCGCCAGAAGGGCGAGTATGAGGGAGCCGACCACGTAAGGTCCGACCTCGAGGACGCCGGGTTTGTGGTGGAGGACGCCCAGGCAGGGTCTCGAATAAGGCCCAAGGCCGCTTGGGAGAAACTCACGGAGGACCGCGACATCGTGTCTTCCGCCGCCGAAGTTCCGTCGCTCGTCAACGAAGGCGACTCATGTGACATTACCATAGGCATAGTCGCCTGCAATTACGTTGACGACGTAAAGCGCGCGGTCAACAGCGCTTTCAGATGGAGCAACGGGCGCAGTATGGAAGCGGTGATTCTGGACAACGGCTCGATGGACGAAACCTCGGAGTGGCTGGAGGACCTAGCGGCGAAAGACGCGCGGGTCAGGGTCATTCACGCGGACCACAAGCTGGGCGAGGGAGCGGCGAAGAACATAGTCCTGAAGCAGAGCCTGGGCCGGACGGTCATACTTCTGGACACCAGCGCCGAGATATGCGCGGACATATACGGGCGAATAGAGGAGATGCTGGACCAGAAGGACGCGGGAATAGCAGGACCTTTCGGTCTGCGCACGGACAACCTCCACCACTTCCACGACGGGGAAGGCGAGTCCGGCGAGATGGACGCGATGCAAGCCTATTGCTTCGCATTCAGGCGGAGCGCGCTGAAGGAAGTCGGCTTGATGCGCGAGAGCTTCCGCTTCTACCGGAACCTGGATATTGATTACAGTTTCCACTTCAAGGAGAAGGGCAAGAGGATACTGGCCGACGCCTCGCTGGGAGTCGTACAGCACGAGCATAGAGTCTGGAGCGATCTCGCCGAGGGAGAGCGGGACGAGTTGAGCCTCAAGAACTACCGTCGCTTCCTGGAGAAGTGGGGCGAGCGCGCAGACCTTCTTGTAAGCAACAGATCGGGATAGGTACAATTATCCGTCTTTGATCTTGTCGAATGGCCCCCGGATTAACAGGGGCCATTCTGTTGTGTTACGGGAGATGTCGTGCCCCTTACCCTGCTCTGGCTCCAGTTGGCGGCCGCCGCCGGGATCATCCTCGTAATGGCGCATTTCATGGCGAGCGCCGCGGACGTAATAGCGGAGAAGACCGGCCTGGGAAGGTCATTCGTGGGCGTGGTCATGCTGGCCACCGCCACCTCGCTTCCTGAACTCGGCACCGGCGTCAGTTCCATCGCGCTTGTTGGAGAGGTTGACCTCGCCGCAGGCGACGCCTTCGGCAGCAACCTGTTCAACCTGCTGATAATTGGCCTATTGGACCTCTACTGGAGACGGGGGCCCGTGCTCAGCGCCGTCAGCGGGACGTCTGCCATGGTGGGCGTACTGGGAATCATCGTTATCAGCATAGCGCTCGTCGGTATGCTGGCGCACGGATTCGCGCCCGGTATGTCCGGCTGGTACATCAGCCCCTTCTCAGTCATACTGTTTGGCGCGTTCTGGGTAGCCATGTCCCATGTGTATCGCGCTGAAAATATCGAAAAAGAACCGGCGGAAGAACCCGAAGAGGAGCCAAACTATATCAACAAGAGTCTGCCTCGCTCCATATTCGTCTATCTCATATCGGCCGCGGTGGTCGTGGGGGCCGCCGTCTGGCTCGCCAACATAGGCGAGGACATCTCACACGCCATGGGCTGGGAGGCGAGTTTCGTCGGAACGCAGTTCCTCGCGCTCAGCACATCGCTGCCTGAGATTGCGGCGTCATTCGCCGCGCTGAGGCTCGGGGCGCCTGAACTCGCCATTACCAACGTGCTGGGCAGCAACCTGTTCAACATGGGGTTCGTACTCTTCGCCGACGACATCGCCTTCACCGAGGGCGCTCTGTGGAGCGGGATTTCACAAATACACCAACTTACCGCGATCACTGCTGTTATAATGACCTCGATAGTGGTGGCGGGGATACTGACCAAGAAATGGAGACGTCCCAGATGGCCCATAAGCCCTGAGGGGGCCTTGTTGGTAGGGCTGTATGTCGCGGCGAGTGTGCTCGTGTTTCTATGGGCGGACGTTTCCGTATAGTATGACGGCCTACCCTAACCCTAACCCTCTCCCAGAGGGAGAAGGGATATTGGCGCGGTCGGTTTGCGCGTTTGTATACCCCAATGAGCCCAGAGGGAGAGGGGATTTTTGACATACAGATGACTGAATCGTAGTTGAGGTTTCACCCCCATCCTAGCCTTCCCCCATCAAGGGGGAAGGGATTTTCAACCTTAGATGGTACAAGGAGATGAGTAATGTTCTTCGAACTTAGAGAGTACAGGACGCTGCCCGGGCAGCGAGAGAACTGGGTAAGGTTCATGGAAGAGGAGATCATTCCCTTCCAGGTATCCAAGGGGATGACCATACTCGGCAGTTTCGTGGGCGAGGAAGAGGACGACCTCTATATCTGGGTGCGCCGCTTCGACAGCGAGGAGCAGCGTGAGAAGCTCTATGAGGCGGTTTACGGGAGCGAATACTGGGAAAATGAGGTCGCTCCCAGAATTCCAGACATGATGGACCGGTCGAAGATTGTCGTTCGGCGAATCGAGGCTACCCCCCGGTCGGTGATACAGTAGCCGAAATAGGGTCTCTTTTGGTTATCCTAGGTTGCCATGGCCTCAGCCTCTGGATTGCGGAGGGTGAGTCCTTCAGGGTTCCCACTTTCGCAGGAATGACCGAATTGTCGTTCACCCTCACCCCAGCCCTCTCCCTGAGGGAGCTGAGAGGGGTAGGCATTGAAGTTGGATTGGCGGAGTCACCCCCATCCTAACCTTCCCCCATCAAGGGGGAAGGGACTTTGCCTACCCTTGTGAGCCCTGAGGGAGAGGGGGTCTTCAGCACATAAACGACGAATCACGTGGAAGGATTTCGGTTTGCAATAATCAAAGAGCCCTGGTCTTTGCCATGACGCGTGATGATCTGCCAGACCTGATTCTGACTAATGCCCGGGTTCTGACGATGGACCGGCATAGACCGGGCGCGGAAGCGGTTGCGGTCAAGGATGGTGGTGTCCAGAGGGTTGGCCGGACCTCCGATCTCAGCGTGTTGAAGTCCGGTGGGGTCAAGGTAATTGACTGTGGCGGTGGAACACTTATGCCAGGCTTCCATGACGCTCATCTGCATCTGCTGGCATACGCGGCTTCACTTCTGGCGGTTGACTGCCGGCCCCCATCGGTCAACTCCATCGGGGATATAGCGCGCAGAATAGGCGACAGGGCGTCTCACACTCCCAAGGGTAAATGGATCAGGGCAACGGGTTATGAAGAGACATCGCTAAGGGAGGGTCGCCATCCGACGCGGCGCGACCTGGATGAAGCGACCTCGCTGCATCCGGTCCGACTCGATCACAGATCCGGTCACGCAACGGTCTTGAACACAATGGCCCTGGAGCGTGTCGGGATTGGGGACTCTTTTAGTGAACCTGCGGGGGCGACCGTCGGGAGAGAACTGGATACGGGAAGCCCAAGCGGGCTTCTGCTGGAGATGCAAGATTATCTCGAGAGCAGGACATCGGCTCATTCCGCCGAGGAGATAGAGAACTCGGTCAGAATGGCGTCCAAGGTACTTCTGGCGCACGGCGTCACGTCGGTACAGGATGCAACCCATCAAAATTCCGTATCTCGCTGGGATTTCCTGGGCAATCTGAACGAGTCGGTTGGAGATATGCCCAGGGTTACACTAATGCCCGGGTACCAGCATTTGCCCGCCTTTCTGGAAAGGGGCCTGGACTTCGGTTCCGGCGGTCCTCGCCTTAGAACAGGGCAGGTCAAGATTATGGTTACCGTGTCCTCCGGGTCCCAGACACCAGACAGGAGCGAACTGGCGCGTATGGTCTCCGAATGCGTGGAGTCCGGTTTCCCGGTTGCGATTCACGCGGTGGAGGCCAAGGTCGTGCGGAGCGCCGCTGAAGCCATCTCGACGGCACCGGTTTCGGATAATATCAGCGCGCTTCACAGGATCGAACATGGCTCCGAATGTCCCCCCGAAGCGCTGGACGTGGTAGCCCAGTCGTCGGCGAAGGTGGTAACCCAGCCTTCCTTCGTTTACCAGAACGGCGACCGATACTTGTCCACGGTGGACAGGGGCACCCTACCCTATCTTTATCGTGTCGGCTCCCTTATGGAACGAGGAGTTGACGTGGCCTTCGGATCAGACGCGCCTTTCGGCGGCCCTGATCCGATGCAGGGTATCTTTTCGGCGGTGGAACGAAAGACGGCTTCCGGGAGCGTACTGGCGACAAACGAGGGTATCGGGTTACTGGAGGCCCTGGAATCCTATACTGCGGGGCCGGCCAGAGCATCCGGGATTGGGAGTCAGGTCGGGAGGATAATGCACGGTATGTACGCGGACATTGTGTTGTTCGAGGGGGACATTACTTCGGTCAGGCCGGAGCGACTGACTGGGTTGCGACCTGTTATGACGATGCTGGGCGGGCGGATCGTGGCGGAGTCCTGAAGCCGGACAGTAGAGAAACCGGCGGGGGCTGTTACCATCTGCGCCTGACGACGTAGTCGAGGAGGAGTTCGAGCGAGTCGCGTGAGGGTGAGGCCGGCATGGATTTGAGCGCGTGGTGAGCGATGTCGCAGCGTCTGGACGCCTCGGAATACGCCTCGGACATTATCTCGGGCTGCCTGATCATCTCTACCGCTTCAGCGAGCAACTTGTCGTTGTGCCTGTCTTCGAAGAACGCCTTTACAGGATTGCTTCCGTTGCTTCTTTCCAGCGCGATAAAGGTCGGCAGCGTCATGATTCCGTGGGCCAGGTCACTGCCGACGGGTTTACCGAACTCTTCAGGGTCGCCTTCAAAGTCGAGAATGTCGTCAACTATCTGAAACGCCATACCGAGTTCGTATGAATACTCTCTCAGCGCGGCGATCTGTTCGTCCGGGGCGCCGCTGATAGTCGCGGCGGACTCCCCAGACACCGCGAACAGGGACGCGGTCTTGCTGTATATCCTCGTGTAGTAGTCGTCGAGGCTTTGCTCTGGATTGTAGGTACTAATCCTCTCATGCAGCTCGCCGTTGGAGAGGTCCATGATCGTTTCGGAGAACTTCCTGATGACGCCGATATGACCGATGTCGCAGACCAAAGTTGCCGAGGACGCGAATATGTAGTCGCCGACCAGCACCGCAATGTCTTTGCCGTACATGCTCGAGATGGTAGTCCGGCCCCGCCTGAAGTCAGATTCGTCCACGGTATCGTCGTGTATCAAGGTGGCGATGTGAAGCAACTCTATCGCAGTCGCCATGATCTCGGACTTGAGTTCGTCGTGCGAGTGAAAGCCGGAGGCCAGCAGAGTGATGGCGGGCCTCATCCTCTTGCCGGATGAGCAATAGACATGGGAGAGCAGGTCGGACAGGAACGGGAAGTTGACGTTCGCCATATCGCGGAGCCGGTCCTCGACTCTCGACAGACGTTCCTGTATAGGAGCGTATATGTACTCTATGGCTTCTCTATCCGGGCTAACTACCAAGACGCGCTGTCTCTTCCTCGATGAGGGACTCATCGAATTTTCGGAACAGTGGTTTGGGACGCGGCAGAGGGCTGCCGGGGCTCAGGGCGTCGGGGTCCCAACTCCATCCCTCGGACTCAACGCTGCCGTCCAGCCCGAGCATGGTGTGAACTTTCTGGGAACTGTCGGGCATGAAGGGATAGAGCGCCGTCTTGAGGCAGTTGACGACCGTCATGCTGGTCCAGATGGTTCTTGCGGCATCCGCCTTGTCGGTCTTCACAGCCTGCCAGGGGGCCTTGGAATCGAGGTAGCGGTTGGTGGACTGGGCAAGCCGCATGGCGGACTGGAGCGCGTTCCTGAACCGGCAGTCGGCAATATTGCCGCCCGTCTCATCCAGGGTCTCTCGCGCCTGGTCCAGCAGAGCGCGAGACTGTTCGTCCAGGTCGCCGGGAGCGGGGACTGCCTTGTCGAAGTTCCGCCTAGCCATGCTCAGTGTTCTGTGGACGAGATTACCGTAGGTGGCTACGAGTTCATCGTTGTTTCGACGCACATATTCCGTCCAGGAAAAGTCAGAGTCGCTCGTCTCCGGCATGATCGAAGAGAGCACATAGCGCAGCGGGTCCGGATCGTATCTGTCCAGATAGTCCGGCATCCAGACGGCCCAGTTTCTGCTGGTCGAAAGTTTCTGGTCCTCAAGGTTCACGTATTCGTTAGCCGGGACGTTGTAGGGCAAATTCAGGTCGCCGTACCCAAGCAGCATTGCCGGCCATATCACCGTGTGGAAGGGGATATTGTCCTTGCCCATGAAATAGTAGGAGCGGGACTCGCCCTGCCAGAAGTCTTTCCACTTATCGGGCTCGCCGTTGATTTGCGCCCACTCCTTCGTAGCGGAGAGATACCCTATAACGGCCTCGAACCAGACGTATATGCGCTTGTTCTCGTAGCCTTCAACCGGAACTGGCACTCCCCATTCGAGGTCCCTGGTGATGGCCCTGTCTCTCAGACCTCCCTCCAGGTAGCCTATCGTGAAGTTCTTGACATTCGGTCGCAGGTGATCCTGCTTCCTTATCCACTCCAGAAGCTGATCCTCGAATGCGCTGAGCCTGAGGAAGAAGTGCTCCGTCTCTCTTATCTCGGGCGATGACCCACAGGTGCGACACCGGAGCCCGATCAGCTCCTCCGGGTCCAGGGTGCGGCCGCAGTTGTCGCACTGGTCGCCGCGCGCGCCGTCATAGTCGCAGTGGGGGCACGTGCCTTCGACGTACCTGTCGGGCAGGTATCGCTCGTCGTTCGTGCAGAAGGGCTGACTCATCGTGTCCGTGTAGAGATAGCCCTTTTCCAGGAGGCGCAGGAACATATCCTGGGCGACTTCGGTGTGGTTCTGGGTGTGTGTGGAGGTAAACAGGTCGAAGCTGATTCCAAAGCGCTCCCAGGTGTCTAGGAACTCGGTCTGGAATTTGGCGTAGATGTCCTCCGGGGAGACGCCCTGCTGGTCGGCGGCGATGGTGACGGGGGTGCCGTGAGCGTCGCTGCCGGATACCATAGCCACTTCATTGCCTATCATTCTGTGATAGCGCGCGAATATATCGGCGGGCAGGTACGCGCCCGCGGTGTGGCCAAGGTGGATGGAGCCATTGGCGTATGGCCAAGCTACGGCTACGAGTACGCGTTCGGGCATCGGTCCTCTTTTCGGTTGACGTGTTCTATGCTGCCGACACAGATGGCACTATACTAGCACGCTGAATTTGCAATTGGAAATAGAGTTATGGTAGCGTTTCCTTTTAGGTGGTAGAAGTTATTAGTCCGCGTCGCTGAAGCAGGACCAACAGGTTGTGCGGACTCCACCAGGTTCCCATTTTCTCCCGGCGCCGAAGCTCAC
>DAOULF010000225.1:0-7199 GCA_034420555.1 Dehalococcoidia bacterium | reverse complement strand
GCGAATCACTTGGAAAGTGACCTGTCATCACCTGTTGTTAGCTTTGGGCCGAGAATTTTTCGTTGGTGAAATATTTTTTGATAATCTCCTGTTTATATAAAAGTTGTGGCGTTTCGCAGTTGGTTGACTGGGCATATCATAGCATGAATGTTCTTCCATGTGGAAGAGCGTCTCAAGGGTGCGCAACGTCGGTGAATAACCTATTTTGGGTTATGCAGTTGAGTCACTATACACTCATCTTATCCAATGACTCCACCTTTCGCTACTCCCTACCTCAGACTGCAACGGTTGCTTGTTGAAGCGCGCCGTGCGCGTGGGCTGACCCAATCTGACGTTGCCCATGACCTTCAAGTGCCTCAGTCCTTTGTATCCAAGTATGAACGTGGAGAGAGGCGTCTGGATATAGTTGAACTTTTGCGGATTCTCAGAATTCTAGAGCTTGATGTTCGCGACGTTCTGAGTAGGATCACGGAGAGCGAAGATTCATCAGCACTGCATAGTATCCTCGACCTGTGGAAAGTTACGCCCAACGTACTGACGAACATAGTGAACGAAAATCCGAGTTTGCGCGGTATGCTGTTGGGTTACGTGGCGGAGTATAAACTGCAAGAGATTCTACTTTCCGAAGACGGTATCGAATATATTGGCAAGCCTGACGACCATGACCGAACTAGCAAGGGCGACCACATCATCGAATACCGAGGGCAGCGGTTCGTGATCGAGAGCAAATCCCTACAATCGCGCATGGTGGAGAAAGATGGAGATGTCTGGCGTGGCAGAGCGCAGGTTGACGCAAGTGACCGCCGTTCTATCGTTTTGGAAGACGGAACCCAGATTGAGACAACGTTGTTGATGGTCGGGGAGTTCGACATTCTCGCAGTAAACTGCTTCGCATTTGAACAGGAGTGGAATTTCGTGTTCGGTAGGAACAGCGATCTACCCAGAAGTAGATATCGTGGATATTCTCAGCAAGTGCGAAATCAACTGATTGCAAGTCTGGTATCCGTATCGTGGCCGCCTGAGCCGCCTTTTTCCAGCGACTTGATAGAGGTACTTGAGCAACTTGTGGTTGAGCGTGGCCAGAGTGGAGTATAGCCAGATCACCGACGCCTAGTCTTTACGAACACCAAGAAGTACGAATGGTTCTTCCTGGCATGGACTTGCTTTTTCAGCCTGGTAATTGACGGCCTATTGGATCGGACTACGACGAACAGGTCTTTTGTGTAGAAGCCCATCGCCTCGTAGTCGTTGATGATTTCTACATGGGTTAGCCATTGTCTGTTTGCGCTCACTTCGTCCTGGCATTTGACTATGAGGACGCCGTCGGATTTGAGGATACGGTACGCCTCTATACCCGCCTCGCGATACATCTCTCTCACCGCGGCGTGCCACTTAGAGCGGCCTGGGCGTTCGTCACCATTCGAGTAATGCTCCCGAAAAGCCGAATGGCTGCCGCCGCCCGCTTTCTGGCTTCCATGACTGCGGTAGAATCCTTCCATGTAGGGTGGGTCGAGTACAACGCAGTCTATTTCGCCGTCATGGTAGGGGAGGTCTCTGCAATCCACTCCCATGGAGATGTCGGTGGCCCTGAGATCGTAGAGTCCTTCATCCACCTTTTGCCAGAAAACACCCTTGCCCCAGGTTACGTCGGCTACGACTGAACCTTGTGGAACGTGCAGCTCAAGTATCTGCGGGAATACGTCCGCGTTCCCGCCAACATGGGCCGAGGTGATGACGTCGCTTGTAGAAACGCCGCCCTGGACTCGTTTCTTTCCCCCATCCGCCGGGGATAGGCCCATTCGAAGTTGTGAAACTGGTTCCGCAGTTCTATCCGCCATGCCGTTTTCGCTCTCCTATTGCGTATTTACCCGGCCAGCGCGCCCATTGGGTCCCAGGGTGGGAGGGCGATGGGCTCGGTGTCGAGGGCCTTCAGCAAGTCCTGGGAGAGGTACTTGCTTGGGGTAGCGATCTCGAACATGTACTCGTCGTACCAGGAGTCGTTCATGAGGAAGAAGCCCTTGTCGCCGACAGCGCTGCCGTAGCTGTTCTCTACGCGCCAGCGGCGGGGACTGTCTTCCACCACGTCAACGCCGGTGAAGAGCATTGCGTGGGTCATCTGGGTCTGTCCGTATTCGAGGCGGGTGGCTTTGTCCATGTCGAACTCGGAGCCGTAAACCGCGCCGTAGTCGAAAAGGTTGGCGTCCCACAGACCCATCTTGCGGTGGTTCTGCTTTCCGGTGTCGCAACCCATCCACACGGGGCGACCATCCAGCAATTGTCGCAGGGTGATCTCCTTCATCACCTCGATGGGAACGTTAAGGTAGCGCACCGACCTCGCGCCGACAACATTGCCAAGATAGGAGATGGTGTAGGTCTGGAAGTAGGGGTGGTCAGGGCGTGGGTCGTTCACGAGGCACACCATGTCGCGGTAGTCGGTGGATATGTAGCGATCCGCGAAGTCCAGGGGTGTCAACTCGCCGTCGCGGTGGAACTTGCCCTCGCGGTCGCGCCACTGCCAGTCCACTACGGACGGCGGGTTGCCAAGGTGGATGCACAGGATGCGATAGACGGTGGTGAGCGTGTCCATTTTGGCCTGTCGCATCGCGTCCAGTCCGGCCTCTTCCTTGTATAGCTGGCGGATCCTGGCCGCGCCCTGCCGCACCTGGTAGTAGAGCGAGTTATTCATCTGGCGAGTGTTGCCGGAGCTTTCGGTCTCAGGCATGGCTTCTTTAGGCACGACACCGTACTTATCCACCAGGTTGACGAACATATCCCACTGACCGGCGTCCTCGACGGGAGCGGTCATCAGGTGCTGGATGATGCGGTCGGCGGTGGGGCGGTCGGCGGTCTCGATTACGGCTTCGAGGATGAAGTTGGCGCGCTCCACCTTGTCCCAGAACATCATGTAGTTCTGGCTGTACTCGAACTGGCGGGTATTCAGCGTCTTCATCGTATCCACTCGGAAGAGGTTGAGTCCGCTGAAGAGCCAGCAGCGCCCGGAGTTTCCCTGCTGGGTGGGCGCCCACTCGTCGAGAAGCGTCGAGAAGGTGTGGGTGGCCTCCGTTGCGATCTGGTGATCGAGGGCGACCTCGTTGACGTCGCGCTGTGTGACGGTGTTCTGCATGAGCCGGTTGCGCGGGTCGGAGGCGAAGCCGTCTCTGAATCCGTTCAGATGCTCAAGAGTGAGCGTGATATTCGTGTCTGTATTTGTAGTCAATGGCTGGCCTCCGAGCCCTTACAGTAATGCTTACACTTTTACCAACTTCTGCATGGAGCGCAGTTCGCGCTGGGGTTCCATCTTGCTGCCGTAGTCGCTCCAGGAGACTTCGGCGACGTAGATGTCGCCGCGCGAGTCCACCGCAATGCCGTGCGGGCAGTAGAATCGTCCGCTCTGGTCGCCGTAGCTCTCGCGTCCGACGCGCGCCAGCACCTTACCCTTCTTGTTCATGATCGTAACGCGCGGGCCCAAGTCCATGCCGATGTCGTTGGTGGCGATTCCGGCGAAGTATTCTCCGATGTACACCAGTTCTTCGCCCGTGCCGTCGTCTATGCAGATCGTGGCGGCGCGGGAGAGGTTTATCCACTGGGTCTCGAACTTGCCCTTGTCATCGAATATCTGGATGCGATGATTCTCACGGTCGGCGACGTAAACCCAGCCCTCGGAGTCGGTAGTGATGTTGTGGACGATGTTGAACTGGCCCTCGTCAGTGCCGGACTCGCCCCAGGAGAAGAGGTAGTCGCCGTCTGGAGAATACTTGTGTACGCGGGCGTTGGAGTAGCCGTCGGCCACGTAGAACTCGCCGTTTCGCTTATCAATCGCGACGTGGGCAGGACGGTTGAATGGCTTCCCGCTCATCTTAGGAGCCGGCTCGTGCGCTACGCCGAGCGTCATGAGCAGCTTGCCGTCCGCCGTGAACTTGCGGATGGTGCTGTCGCCGTTGTCAACGCAGAAGACGTTGCCGTCGGGAGCGATGGTCACGGCGTGCGGGTTGGCGAAGACACCCTCGCCCCAGGTGTCAACGATGTTGCCTTCGGAGTCGAAGATGATCATTGGGCAGGTGCCGCGGTTGAAGACATAGACGCGGTCGTTGGGGTCCACGTCCACAGAGGTGGCCTCTTTGTACGTCCATCCCTCGGGGAGATTGCCCCAGTCCTGGCCGGAGACCTCGTACCTGAAGTCTCCCTCGCCAAGGACTACCGGGCCCTCTGCGCCGCCTTCATGCCCCTCGGAGCGTAAACCATATTCCCAATTTTCGTCGTGCGTGGTGGTCATGTCGTTCTCCTAGTATGACTCTTGGTAAATCTTAACTAATTACGTTCACTGAGGTTGTACACGATGAAAGTCGGCAGGTCAAATGACGCTGCGATATGGCGAATCGTTCCACGCTGGACTAGAATAGTATCCGCAACAACGACAGGTGAGTCCACATGATTCCGTTAAAGCTGACCGTCAAGAACTTCCTGTGTTACAGGGACAATACTCCGACGCTGGACCTCGAAAATGTCCACCTGGCCTGCCTGTGCGGCGACAACGGTCATGGGAAGAGCGCGCTTCTGGACGCAATCACGTTCGCGCTGTGGGGCAGTTCGAGGCTTGGAGACCGCAATCACGACGATCTGATTCACAAGGGCCAGAGCGATATGCTGGTCGAGCTGGAGTTCGAGTCGGCGGGCGAGAAGTATCGCGTCGCGCGCAGACGGGCGCGAGGACGGTCCCAGGGTCGGACGGGGCTCGAGTTCTTCATCAGGAACAGCGCGGGCGAGTGGCGAGGGATAACAGGGAACACCGTCAGGGATACGCAGGATTTCATAACCGAACGGATACGGATGGACCACGAGACTTTCGTGAATACCGCGTTCCTGAGACAGGGTGACGCGGACAGGTTTACCACTTCCAAGCCGTCGGACCGCAAACGAATTCTGGCAGAGGTTCTCGATCTTTCTTATTACGACCAACTGGAAAGGCGCGCAAGGGACAGGGTGAGCGAACTGCGACTGGAGACGCAGAGGCTGGAAGCGGACATCGAGATTCGAGAGCGTGAAGCTGAACAAAAGGCGACGCACGAGGAGACACTCTATGAGGTGTCGCGCGAGATAGCAGACCTGGAACCCCAGCTTTCGGAGGCGCGCAAGCTGCTGGAGGATGGGAGCAAGCTCGTCACCGGACTAGAGAGCAAGAGCACGGAACTCGATGAATTGACCGTTCGGCTTCCCCAGGCCGAGAAGCTGTTGCAGGAGGCAACCGAAAGGATAGGACGATACCGTAAGCGGGTAAGCGAGGCCGAGGCCCTTATCCTGAGACGTGGCGAAATAGAGAGAGGACACTCGGAACTGACGGCTGTCCAGGAAGAGGACGAAAGACTGGGCCGCGCTCTCAACTCCAAGAACGAGATCGAGCTTGTGGTCGCGGCGCACCGCCAGGAAATTGCCGTCGAAAGGGAGCGTCTCATAACGCAGCGCGATCAGTTGACCAAGTTGATCGAGTCTATGCGGGCTGCGGCAAGCATCATACCGAAGCTCGAAGAGTTGCTGATGGAACTGCGCCCCAGGAGTGAGAAGATAGAGGAGTTCCAAGCGCGCATAGAAGGGTTTAGCCTCAAGGAGAAGCAGGCCAGGCACAAGCTGGAGCAGATGGAGGGCTATCGCGCGGAGTATGAAGCGATGCGCGAACAGATGCTGGACCTGGAAACGAAAATCTTCAGGGAAAAGAGCCTGCTGGAGGCGGAACTGGAAAGCCTGACTTCGACCCTCGAAAAGGAGATTCGTCCCCGTTCGGAGCTTCTGCCCGGACTGCTTGAGGAGAGGGAGGCTCTGAACGCGGAGACCGCGAGGCTGGAATCGCTCGCAGGCCGAATCGGGGATGCGCGGCAGCGGGCGAGCTCGATTGATGAGCGCGTTATCGTTCTTGAAGGGGACAATGATCGTCTGCGCGAGACTATGAAGGACACCCGCCAGAAGTTCGACCTGCTGAAGAGCGGCGACCTGGAGTGCCCACTGTGCGGACAGGAACTCGACAGCGACGGACGGGAGCATCTGAGAATCGAGTATGAAGAGATCGGTATGCGGAGCAAGACGGAGTTCCAAGAGAACGAAAGTGAAATTTCCGCCCTCACACGAGAGCGCGAACCTCTAGCCCGCTCTATCTCCCAGATGGACTCGGAGTACCAGTCAGAGTCGCGTCGGCTTCAAACCAGGCAGGGACAGCTAAGTGCAAGGATCGAGGAAGCGGAGTCCGCGAGAAGCAGATCTGAGAGCCTGGAATCTGAGATCGCGGAACTCAAGCGGATTATCGAGGACGGGACATTCCTGCCGGAGGAGCGCAGGATCGCAGACCAGATGAGAGAGTTGCTGGACGGCATAGATTTCGACCCTCGTGACCTGGACGAGCTTATCAAGGACCATCGCGGGATCGTGGACGAAATCAGAAGTTCACAACAGGACCTGGACGAACTCAGGAGGGACGTGGACGAGGCGGAGCGAGAAGTCAGACAGAGGATGAGCATCGCGGTCGAAGCGCGGGACGGGATAGAGCCCGCACAGACCCAGTTAGCCCCGATAGTCTCGGCGCTGGAGACAGGAAACTTCTCCAACGAAGCGCGTGCCCAGGTGGGGAAGCTGGAAGCGGAAATCGGCGAACTGGGCTATGATACGGCCCGCCACGATGATGTTCGTGAAAGGATCATGGACCTCATAGGCTTCGACAAGCTGCGACAGCAGTTGGACGCCGCGCTGGGACAGGTGGAGTGGGACAGGGACCAACTGCAACAGTCGGAGGCCGACGCGCGCAGCCGCGAAGCTGAAGTGTCGGAACTCGCTGCGCGGCGCGATACGCTCGCCAGTGATGTCGAACGGCTGCCGGAAGCGCGCGCTAACCTTAGCGAAATCCACCTGAAATTCGGCGACCTCGAGCGTCAGACGAACGCGGCGAAAGTCCGTCTTGGCGTAGTCAGGGAGGCCGTGGAACGAAGCGAGCGAATGGCGCGGGAGGCGACAGAACTCGGAAAGAAACGGGATGAGGTGGTCAGGGAGCGTGGGTTGTACGAAGATCTGTCCATCGCCTTCGGACGGAACGGCATCCAGGCGCTCATCATCGAAGACGCTCTGCCCCAGATCGAGAATGACGCCAACGACCTGCTGGGACGACTGACCGACAATCGGATGTCGCTGAAGCTCCAGCTCAGTGAGGGGCGTCGAATCTC
>DAOULF010000224.1:0-12075 GCA_034420555.1 Dehalococcoidia bacterium | reverse complement strand
GCGAAGTCCTGCACCTCGCCGGTATCGGCGTCCTTAGCGCCATGAATTATGCGCTGGGCCGTCTGGGCGACTGAGATACGCCCGGTAGCAAGGTCCTCCATGAGCGCGGGGTGTATGCCGGGCTGACCCTCGAGACTGTCTATGCCCTTCGCTCCGCGTCCGTTCAGCCAGCCCTCCACGTACTCGATCAGCATACGCGCATTGCGACGGGAGCCCGCGGTGGTGACCTTACCCTCCGGCACGGTGATGTTCACGGGGAAACTGTCCGGTTCGTACATATCGGGAGAGGGTTCCCATCCCGAATTGCGGATTTCCTTGAACGGGTCCGCGGCCGTCTTCATGTGGAAGATGTGCGCCACCCATCCCCTGAGGAATCCCTGCTGCGCCTCCCATTCCTTGTCGGCGCGGATGGATTCTCCAGCAACCTTGTTGACATCTTCGTCCCGGGACGGCAGCGCCGTCGCCATGCCGCCAATAGGAGCGGCGCCCCGTCTCAGGCACACCGCAACGAGCCGGCGGAATATATTCGTCATGAAGTCGGTCGTCTTTATGTCAACGTCGAACCTGTCCGGCCAGACCTGGTCCGGGTCGGACATTATGTACTCGAGAACTGACGCCTTGAAGTCCCAGCGCGCTGCGTTGAGGCCCGCCGCATAAGGGCCAAGCTCCCAGAGCAACTCGTCCATGATATAGACAGCCGGAAGCGATTCGACCAAGAATATACCCCTGATTTCGGCGTCCTCCGGGTATCCGAGCCGCTCTTTGCCGAAGTCGAAGAACTCGCGATAGAATCTTGCCTCTTCCACTACCTCCACCTTGGGCAGGTAGAAATACAGTCCCTGCCCTTTCTCGACCTGGGCCCTGCCGCCGTGCGCGAGTGTCAGCCCAAGCCCCAAGATGGTCGCCGGGATCGGCGCGCCGTCTATTGTGAATTCCGGCTCATCCAGGTGGGTAGCGCGTTCCCTGTGCATGAAGAAGGGCAACTCGCCGGGCTGAAGTTCATAGACTCGCCCACGGGCGATATTCTCGAATCGCAGCGTGCCCAGAGTGGCGTCTCTGCGATTCAATGCGGCCTGCACCGTATCGGCCAGCCGATGTCCCGCAGAGTCCTCATCGTCGTCGAGATACCCTGTCGCGCGTTCACCCTCTGCGCCTGGATTAAGGGCGTTTATCGCCATGCTCGTGATGGAGACTGGACCAGAGATCTCGATGCCCGGCCGGGTCAACTCGGCCGGCAATGGTGGCACCTGCCAGTCGCCGGAATTAGCTTCCGACTCAGGCGGAAATGTCGGCAGAACACGCTCATGGACAGCGCGCTCGATCATGTCGGCGCGCTTCTTCCTGATGTCTCGAATGGACGGGGAGAACTTGTCGTATGCCTCCGTTATGTACTCGAGAAACTCGGGGGTGAAGAGTTCATCAGCGCCTGGTACTTCGGTGAATTCGACTCTGTCTGCTGCGGGCATATTGTTAGGGCCTTTCAGGTGAGTTGACACATGCGAGTTTACTTAGCTCGTATGGGGGTGTCAACGAACCGCGCGAATCTGCCGTTGACCCTCAGCGTCCGCCGCGTGTAGAATCAATAATCGCGCGGCCCCGTGGTGTAGTGGCTTAACATACTGCCCTGTCAAGGCAGAGATCGCCGGTTCGAATCCGGTCGGGGTCGCCAGCCAATTCCCTTCACGTCGCGGCGGAGTAGCCATCTTTGGCTCTTATGCCGGCAGATACCTCTCCACCTCTATCTCCGCCGACCTGGCGCGTATCTGAGAGGCATCATACCAAGCCTGCATTCGCAGTAGCATATCCATACTCACACCGAACGCTTTCTCGATCCGCAAGGCCATCTCGGGAGACAGAGTCGAGTTTCCGTTCAGAAGATTGGAGAGCGTGGCGCGCCGCACACCCAGTATCTCTGCTGCCTTGGTCACGGTCAGTTCCAGTTCCTCTATGATCTCCGCCCGAACAAAATCCCCCGGGTGAGAGGGTGTCATCTTCACCCTGATACCGACAGCGTCCATCAGTGATAATCCTCCAGATTCAATCGGGTGATGTAACCACCCTGTTCCCGGAATGTGATCCTCCAGTTGCCAGTCACGGAAACACTCCATTGGTCTCGCCTATTTCCTGAGAGCCGGTGAACTCTCCAACCATTAGGAGCGTTGGCAATGAATTCATTCACATCTTCAGCCAAGATCAACAGAGTTAGGATTCTTCTCACCCGGCCCATCAATCGGGACTCCAGATAGCGAGGGTCATCGTCCTCGATAAGCCAACGCAATCCTCTGTGCCGAACCGATTGAATAATCATGAATTCAAGTGTACGGTATTACGGTACACCAGACAAGGATATGGAAGTCCATTTCCGCATTTGCCCGTGATATACTCGCTTGCGCTAATGGGAACTTAGAAAAAGAAGCGAGTTGGGAATATGAGAATCACGGTCATCGGCGCGGGAGTAGTCGGCTCGGCGATAGCGTTCCACCTCGCGCGGCGCGGCGCCCAGGTGACACTTCTCGATGCAGGCGAGCCAGGCATGGGAGCGTCCAGCCACTCTTTCGCTTGGATCAACGCCTTCGGCAAGGAGCCGCGCCACTACAACGAGTTGAATCGCAGATCCCTGGACACCTGGGACCGCTACGCCAGGCTGCTGAACGCGGACGTCGGACTGAAGTGGGGCGGTCAGCTTACATGGACGGCCACTGATGAGGATGCGGAATGGCTCAGGGAGAACGTCGCCAAGTTGCAATCCTGGGGTTACGTCGCGCGCCTGATTGACGAACCGGAGTTGCTGCGTCTGGAGCCAGGTCTGCGTCCCGGTCCAGTATCGGCAGCCGCCATCAGTGAAAACGACGGCCATGTTCTCGGTACGAAGGCGGCGCAGGTTGCTACGGGACGCGTAAGAGATCTGGGCGGCACGGTTAAGCCTAACTCCCCGGCAATCGGACTGGAAGCCGGCGGAAACGGGATTGTTTCAGTTCAAGTCGAATCGGCAAGTATAGAGTGTGATGCCGTGGTCTTGGCCGCCGGAGTCGCCACAACCGAACTAGCGGCAATGGTGGAAGTCAATGTTCCACAGTATGAGAGCCCGGGAGTCGTCGTTAGGACCAACCCATTGCCCCAACTAACGGAATCGGCCTCAGTCTTCTACGCGCCGCCTATCTCAGAAGACCAGCCGGAGATTCACGTTCGACAGGGGACTGACGGCGTGGTGATGATAGGAGAGGGTTCACAGGAGAGCCTTGCACGGGACGATTCACAGGAACACGCCGACAGGCTGCTGTCCCGCGCCTCCCACTATCTGCCAGCGCTTTCGGCGGCCCAGGCTATTCCGGTCCCCGTGGGATACAGGCCCATGCCGCGCGACGAGATGCCCATTCTGGGTTTCACGGAAAAGATACCAAATCTCTACATAGCGCTGACCCACAGCGGAATAACGCTCGCCCCCCTGATAGGCGAGTTCGCGGCTATGGAGATACTCGACGGAGCGCGCATAGACCTTCTGGACCCATTCCGCCTGGAACGATTCGGATAGCTATTGAGCTAGGACACCGACATTACCGGATGGCTCAACATCCCATCGCATAGATTCAACGGAGACATCATTGATGCCAACAAGATATGACCAACTATTGGAACGGATTGACTCAATACGCTCTCGTACATCCCTACCCTGGTCGGAAGATGGCGCAGGCATTACGAGGAGAGACACCTCGATAGCCGCGCTGGTGCATCCCGACGCCTATAAAGATGAATCCGACCGGCATCGCGTGCTGCTTGTTGGCGGCCTGACAGGTTCGCCGGACGATGTTGACGCCGTGGCGTCCGTGCTGGAATCGTACGCAACTAGCAGGAGGCTGCGAAACCGTGTCGCCCTGAGCGTGATTCCCTGCGCCAATCCCGACGGACTGGACTCCGGTGAAGCCCCGGGTAACGGATCAGGGGGAAATCCGGCGGTGGGATACCCACCCGAGGGCGGCTTCTTCAACCACGAGACCGACCCCGAAGCGCGCTATCTATGGCGTTACATAGGACTCATGGCGCCGGACTACGTTCTCGAAGTTCGCGCGGCGGACAGTACGAGATGGGAGTGCTCCAGCGCTCCCCCGGAAATCGCTGACGCGCTGGACACGAGACCTATCGAGGGCGACGACGGCCTGCTGTCGGCGCTGGGGTCCGGCTGCCCGAACGACCTGGGACGAATCCCCGGGATCCGGCTGAATACGCCGGTCAGCGAAGCACCCGAGCAAGTCGGCGTCCTGTGGAATATCCTGGACAGCGAATCTTCAGCCGGTGAAAAGTCCGATGCAAGGAAGGCTCTCGACTCTCGCAGGCAGAGGACGCCCGGAGAAGTCGCCTCGAAACTGGTCAAGCACTACGGCGACACGCTCGACCCTGTCATCTACACACAAGGCGTTGCAATGAGCGGAAGGCTCCGATACGGCTCCCTGTACGACAGCCTCGAAGAATACGCCGAAGGCATTGCGACAGTCGTCCAACCTTACCTGGCCGGAGACAGGCCATGGTTCGGGGACTCTGACGGCGGAGCCAACTACGCGGGAATCGTCTGGTGCGATGAGATGTACGAGGCCACCGGAGACTCGCGCTACCGGGACCTGCTGCTGTCTATCGCGGACAGATTCAGAGGCAGCGAAAACGGACTTCCTCCCCCGCCCTGCGACCCCGACTACCGCACCGAGGATATGTTTTTCGCAGGGGCGATTCTTGGCCGTGCATACGCGCTCACCGGCGACATCTCTTATCTCGACATCCAGACTACCTTTCTGATGGATGCTGAAATCCAACTCGATAGCGGTCTGTTCAAGCACTGTCGCTCAGTCCCCTATCACTGGGGTCGCGGCAATGGATTCGCCGCGCTGGGCTATGCCGAAACGCTGACTTACCTTCCCAATGACCACGCCGACCGCGACGACCTGATTTCCGCGCACAAGCGTCACCTGGACGCTCTGAGCACCCACCGGAGGCCATCGGGTATGTTCTCCCAGCTTCTGGACCTGCCGGGTACATACCAGGAGTTGACCTCGGTCTGCATGGTCGGCTACGCGGTGGCGCGAGGGCTGAGGCTCGGCTGGCTCGACGAGTCATACAGCGAGTTCGTGGACTCGCTGTGGAATGCGGCGTCCGAACGCATCGGGCCGGATGGTGAGGTAGTGGACGGTTGCACCGGCACAGGCGCAGTCAACGACCGGCGATTCTACATTGACCGCGCCGCCGAGTATGGCCGAGACGACCGCACGGGCAACCTCGCTCTATGGTTTGCTGTGGAGATGGAGCAGCTTCGAAGGCGAGCATAACCCCACATTCCTGACGACCGCGCGACACAGTAACAAAGAGACCGCCCTGCGTTGAGCAGGGCGGTCCTTCTTGCGAATAGCCTGATATGAGACTAAGCGTACTTGCCGGTCAACTGTGGCGTGGTGCCTTCGTTGCCTGCGCTCTCCCATTCGTGGCGCGTTTCCCTGCCCCAGGTGCGCTTGAGGTCGTCGCGCACGTTCAGGTTCAGCCTGCCTAGTCCGGCGACTTCCATCTCGATTGAGTCGCCGTCCTGGATCGCGCTCAGGCCGAAGTGGTTCGTGCCGGTCGCTACGACATCGCCAGCCTCGAGCGAATGCACCGAGGTCACCCATTCGATAACCTGCGGAATCTTGTGCGCCATGTCATCGGTATTGAAGTCCTGGCAGAGCCTGCCGTTGACCCAGAGCTTGACTGGCAATGACTGCGGATCGTCTATCTCGTCCGCGGTAACAAGCCACGGCCCCATCGGGGCGAACGTCTCGCGTGATTTCATCTGGTAGAAAGCCGGCACGCCCCGCGCGGAAACGTCTATGAAGTTCATGTAGCCGAATATGTAGTCGAAGGCGTCCTCAGCCTTTACCTGCCAGGCGTGTTTGCTGATAACCAGGGCGAGTTCGGCCTCGTGCTCGAATATCGTCGCGGGCAAGTCGGGCAGGAGAATAGTATCTCCGTCGCCAATCACCGAGTTGGGCGACTTGTTGAAGCCATTCTTGGGCGCGGGTTCCGAGCGCGTGCCGTTCTCCATATAGTTCACGGCCATGCAGGCGATGTTGAGAGGTCTCGGCGCGGGTGAACGCAGCCGAACCTGGGACGATGCAACGCCGTCCCTATCCGAAACAGCCTGATCGAGCTTACTCTTGTAGGAGTCGAAGCCGGCAATCAGGCCGGAAAGCGTGTCCTGCGGCGAGACGCTGGGAATGTCGGATACCACGTCCGAAACATCCACTACGGATTCGCCTTTCAATACGCCCAGTTTGAAATCGTCGAAGAATACGAGCTTCATTGTCTCTTGCCTCTTGCTATGTCTTGGGCCTTAAATTTCAATCCCCTCCGATTCTGGGAGGGGATTGGGCTAGTCGTTGATGCGGGTCTAGGCGCGGGCCGTTTCCCAGCCCTCGACCTGTATGCAGGAGACCCAGTGGCCGGGAGATACCTCCCTCAGTTCGGGCATTTCAAGCTGGCAGTCGTCCACCATGACGGGGCAGCGGGTATGGAACACGCAACCCTGTGGAGGATTCATCGGGCTGGGGACGTCGCCGGTGAGGATGATGCGCTCTCTCTGGGACTCGATGATCGGGTCCGGAATCGGGACAGCCGACAGAAGCGCCCGCGTGTATGGATGCAGCGGATTGTCATACAACTCGTTCCGGTCTGCGATCTCCACGATGTGGCCGAGGTACATGACCGCCACTCTGTCCGAAATATGCCGCACCACCGACAGGTCGTGCGCGATGAACAGGTATGTCAGGTCGAACTGGTCCTGGAGGTCCTCAAGCAGGTTGATAACCTGCGCCTGAATGGAGACGTCCAGCGCGGACACCGGCTCGTCGCAGACGATGAAACTCGGGTTCACCGCCAGCGCGCGGGCGATTCCGATGCGCTGCCTCTGACCGCCGCTGAATTCGTGCGGGTAGCGGTCTGCCATATAGGGATTCAGTCCCACGACCTGTAGCAGTTCGGAGACCCTGTCCCTGTACTCGCCCTTGGACGACGTGAGCTTGTGTACTATCAGCGGCTCGCCCACGATGTCGCCACAGGTCATTCTGGGATTCAGGGAGCCGTATGGGTCCTGGAAGATAATCTGCATCTTGCGGCGCATGGCGCGCATACTGTTGTTGTCCAGATCGTTCAGGCGCTCGCCTTCGAAGATTACATCGCCCTCGGTGGGCTTGTAAAGTTGCAGAATAGCCCTGCCGGTCGTGGTCTTGCCACAGCCGCTCTCACCCACAAGGCCAAGAGTCTCGCCCTTGTTGATGCTGAAAGTGACGTTGTCAACCGCTTTCACGTCGGCTATCTTGCGCTGGAAGATGATCCCGGAAGTGACCGGAAAGTACATCTTCAGGTTATTTACTTCCAGCAGGGTTTCGCTGCCGTTGGTCTGCGTGGTCATCGTCCTCTTCTACCTCTCTGTTAGTCGGCCACACCGGCCAGTTGGTGAAGTTCCTGGTGTCTCCAGCAAGCGGAAGTATGTCCTTCCGCAGCGATCTCCAGCACGGGAGTTTCCTCCACGCACCTTTCGTAGATGTACTTGCATCTCGGCGCGAAGGAGCAACCCTCCGGCAGGTTCACGAGGTCCGGCGGCAGTCCCTCGATTGCGTCCAGCTTGACCCGCTCGCTCGCGTCCAGCCTGGGCACGGAATTCAGCAAGGCCAGCGTGTAGGGGTGCCTGGGATTGTGGTAAATCTCTTCCGCGGAGCCCGTCTCTATGATGTTGCCCGCGTACATTACGTTTACGTTGTCAGCATACCGGGCCACTACGCCGAGGTTGTGCGTGATGATGATCATGGCCGTGCCAAAGTCGCGGGCAAGGTCCTGCATGAGCTCGAGAATCTGGGCCTGGATCGTAACGTCCAGCGCGGTCGTCGGCTCGTCCGCGATAATCAGCTTGGGATTGCAGCTCAGCGCCATCGCTATCATAACGCGCTGTCTCATGCCGCCGCTGAACTGGTGGGGATAATCTACCAGTCTGCGCGCCGCGTCGGGTATTCCAACCGTCTGGAGCAGTTCCGCGGCCCTGTCCCTCGCCTGCTGCTTGTTCATTCCCTGGTGAAGTTCCAGCGTCTCAGTCAACTGGCGTCCGATTGTCAGAACGGGATTGAGCGAGGTCATCGGCTCCTGGAATACCATCGCGATACGGTTGCCCCTGATGTTGCGCATCTCCGAGTCGTCCATCTCGAGCAGGTTCTCGCCTTCGAAAATCACCTCACCCGCCACGGTGCGCCCGGGCGGCGACGGAACGAGGCGCATAATGGAAAGCGCGTGTACGCTCTTGCCGCACCCGCTTTCGCCCACGACTCCCAGCACCTCCCCTTCTTCGAGATCATACGTGATGCCGTCAACCGCCTTGACGACCCCGTCCTGAGTGAAGAAGTGAGTAGTGAGATTGTTCACTTCCAGTAGTTTGGCCATTAAGATCCTCCCTACGCCAACTATGCCTATAAATTAGCGGATGATGCGTCAAAATGTAAGCTGGCGCGACATAAAGAGCGCAAGCCTAGACCATCGCCAAACCAACCTGCTTGTGGCTAGGGTCAAGATATTTGTTTTGTCCCCTATTGTCAAGTGAGCGGAGCATGATCGCGTACATGGTCCTGAACTCCTGAAGTGCATCCATAACGGTAACCATTATTCTAAATTATAATTCAACAGGTGGCTTCTGGTGGGGTAACAGGTGAGCGACTGGTGAGCAACAGGTAATAAGAACACCTGTTATCCACCTGTTAATCACCTGCGTTAGCTATGGAGGAAATTTCCCCACCTCTCGATTTTTCATTCATATAACCTCGGATTTATGTATTCCTTATTAGAAATCTTGTTCTTCCTGGGTCTATTGTAGCGTATGGATGGGGTGGCTTGCATAGGGTTTGTTTAAAGCGGGATTTAGAGAGTGTCGGGATGGGCAGGATGAGGCTCTCGGTTTCACGGGGATGGCGAGACGGAAATGAAAACGGGCATGGATTCTGGGACGGGTAGTCTGTGCGCTGATATAATTTGGACATCCCATTGGGAGGACAGGCATGGTTACGAAGCCCAAGTACACGTATGAGGACTATCTGAATACGCCAGAAGGCGAACGCTACGAACTTCTGGACGGAGAGTTGATCTTGGTCGCTTCACCGAACGAGGAACACCAGTTGGCGAGTGTAAAGTTGGTATCGCTGATGTACCTCTACGTGACTGCGCGGGAACTCGGCTGGGTGTTTCACGCTCCGTTCGACATAGTGTTCTCGGACACGGAGGTGGTTCAGCCGGACCTCATGTTCATCTCGAAGGAGCGGGAGCATATCAGAAGCGGGGCGAATGTACGAGGCGCACCGGATATGGTGGTGGAGATACTGTCTCCGTCGTCGTCGAGACGGGACTGGAAGTACAAGAGGGAGCTGTACGCTAAGTATGGGGTCAAGGAGTACTGGATAGTTGATCCAGCAAACAGGATAGTGTCGGTGATGCTGCTGAAGGACGGGGTTCTGGAGATAGCGGGGGCTTACGTGGAGGGGGATAAGCTGGCGTCGGCGGCACTGGAGGGGTTTGAGGTGGGGGTGGAGGAGATATTTTAGCTTTCTCCGTGGTTGTCTGTGTTAGGATGCGGCCCATGAAAATCTTGGGAGTATTACTTCCGGCGATTATGTTGGCGATGGCCTGTGGATTAGGCAGCCAAGCCCCATCGCCGACTCCGACCCCAGACTTGGAAGCTACCGTGCAAGCGATGGTGATTGCCGCGCTGCCAACAGAAACGCCAACTCCCATGCCGGATATAGAGGCGACAATCGAGGCGCGGGTGGCCGCAACCATGACCGCTGTGCCTACTTTTACACCGACTCCTACCTTCACTCTAACCCCGGTTCCTACCGCAACGCCTTTGCCGACCCTTACGCCCACGCCGACCCATACGGCTACCTTCACACCAACTCCGACATTCACCGCTACCGCGACGCTTACGCCAACTCACACAGCAACGGCGACTCCGATTCCAACCGCCACGCCTACACCGACTCCCGCCCCTACCGCGACATCTGTTCCTACTGCTACACCTACACTTATCCCCACACCTTCCGCGACGCCGATACCTACACCAACCGAATCTCCGACGGTCCCGCTGAGCGATATGGTCAAACAGGCCAGGCCCGCGGTGGTGAGGATAGAAACCAATTCAGGATCAGGCAGCGGCGCGATATACGAGGTGGACGGACGGACCGCGTACATAATCACGAACCAGCACGTAGTGGAAAGCTACAACAGGGTCACAGTAACGGTAAACGACAGGGATGAGCATAGGGGTGAGGTTCTGGGTACAGACTCGGTTCGGGACCTGGCGGTAGTTAAGATATGTTGCGGCATTTTCACGAGTCTGCCTTTTGGCGACGCTTCCACTCTGGAATCGGGCGATGAGGTTGTGAACATAGGCTATCCACTTGGGCTGTCCGGTGAGGCTACTATTACGCGGGGCATTGTCTCTGCCATCCGATACATATCCCAATATCAAAGCGATGTGATTCAGACCGATGCCGCAACCAACCCAGGTAACAGCGGGGGACCGATGCTTTCGCTGTCCGGGGAGATGCTTGGCATTAACACTTTCAAGATATCCGAAACACGTGTCGAGGGGCTGGGATTCGCAATATCGGAAAAGACCGTACAAGAGCGGATACCTGTCCTTCAGGTCGATGAAGAAGATCTTACCGGCAGGGGTTCCCAATTACCTACCGTCACACCCAAGCCAGTTCCGACATCCAATTCGATATACGAAGGTTGTACTCAGTCCATTCCTCTATTGCGTTCCGTCTGCGAAGCGAATGCTGAGCTTACGGCAACTGCGGTGGCACAGGCCCAACCAACGCCAGTCGAAACGGACAGCTTTGGTTCTATAAGTGGCGAACTGTGGCACGATGCCACCGACGGCTTCATCAAGGAGGAATACGCCAATGTATCCATGGCTGATTTCGTTGTTGAGACCACTTTCACCAACCCGTACTCGTCCAGTTACAATTCATGGGACTATGGGTTCATAATCCGAAAGAAGCCCAATGCGCCATTCATTTACGTGGTCGTAACCAGCGCCAGCCGCTGGGTGGTAAAGTCTGGAGAAGACGCGCCATATAACAACGTGGGTGGAGGAACGCTCAGGAATCTAAACACTGGTGATGGAGGAAAGAACCACCTGAGGATAGTCGCCATTGGTGAACGTGGATGGTTCTTTGTCAACGACGAGTTCGTGTCCTCCCTTAACCTATCGGACGTCACCGGAGCCGGCGACATCGCCGTCATCACCGGTGCGTTCACAGGCAACGAGGTGGACGGAAAGGTCACGCGGTTCGACAACTTCACCGGCACACGGTTGACCAAGCGCTACGGACCGGCAGATGGGAGACTTGAAGAGGAAGACCCCAAGGGTATAGCGGGTCACGATAGTGATGTGTGGACACGCGACTTGGTAATGGAAGCTGAATTCATCAGTCCTCAAGGCGAGGACTGGGACTATGGATTCATCATCCGCAATCCAGAATTCAATCGACTGGACGTCATCGTTATTCATGGCGTGGGACGGTGGTTTCACAAAACTCGCGATGTTGGAGACAGCGAATACACTACCGTGGTGGAAGGTCCTAATCCCTCTCTACGGGGTGGCTTCCGCAGTAGGATCAGGGGTAGAAACCACCTACTGGTTATAGCCATTGGCGACACCGGCTGGTTCTTCCTAAACGACGGCCTTGTTTCCAAGCTAGACCTGTCCCACAA
Source organism: Dehalococcoidia bacterium (assembly GCA_034420555.1). Taxonomy (GTDB): domain Bacteria; phylum Chloroflexota; class Dehalococcoidia; order Lucifugimonadales; family UBA1123; genus VXRN01. The sequence goes on along the minus strand of DAOULF010000224.1, from coordinate 306 downwards.
TATGAATTCGGGCCAAGTCAGCGTAATGGGCGACTTCTTCCATGGACATGAGGGTTCGCCGGAGTTCGAGAATTTCAATGTGTGGGCGCCGTAGTTCGCAATTGGCCCATATCTCCTTTGCGGTCTGGCGGCTTTGGGATAGAATGAATGTAGGAGGGAATGAGATGACTACGAAACTCTCCATTGCCGTACAGTCCAAAGATGAAATCTTCTATCCCGACGAGGATGGTCTGCCGTTGCCTGACAGCCTAGAACAGGAACCCTTCTTCATAGAAATTCTGGCTACTCTCAAGGCGTTTCTGGAAA
>DAOULF010000223.1:0-30382 GCA_034420555.1 Dehalococcoidia bacterium | reverse complement strand
GGTTATTTCCCGATACCACTTCTGTCGTTCACCCTGAGCCTGTCGAAGGGCCGCCCGTTCATGGTTCGACAAGCTCACCACGAACGTAATTGGTTGATAATCGAAAGACCCTGGTTGTCCCGGGAGAGACTGCTGACCTGTCGGTTGGATTCCCGTATAATTGGCCCGACTTTGACCTGAAGTACTTGAATATACGGCCTCCGAACATAATTCGGATGCTGTTCATGAGAAGAAGCTACGGGGAATAACTGCATGGACTCTGAACTGACACTCTCACTGAGCATTGATATAGGCGGCACGTTCACGGACTTCACGCTGCACGATACCGCCACGGGCGAACTCAAGGTCCACAAGGCGCTGACCTCGCCGGACGACCCGTCCCGCGCGCTCATCCAGGGGCTGCGGGAGATGCTGGAGGAGGTCGGCGTGAGTCCGGAACAGCTCCGGCTCGTGGTACACAGCACGACGCTGGCCACCAACTCGATAATCGAGCGCAAGGGGGCCAAGACCGCTCTGCTGACTACGAAGGGCTTCCGGGACATCCTGGAGTTCGGCAGGGAGCGGATCTACGACATGCACGATCTCCACGCGCAATTCCCGGACCCGATAGTGCCAAGACATCGCAGAGTAGAGGTGTCCGAGCGCATAGACAGGGACGGAGTGACGCTCAGTCCGCTCGACCTCGACGAGGCCGCCGCCGCTGTTGAGGAACTGGTCGAACAGGGCGTGGAATCAATCGCGGTGTCGCTGCTGCACGCATATCGCAATCCCGACCATGAACGGGCGTTGAAGGGGGTTATAGAGTCGGAGCAGCCTGACCTCAGCGTGTCCCTGTCGTCGGAGGCCGCGCCGGTCATCAACGAGTACGAACGGACGTCAACGGTCGCAGCGGACGCCTATATCAAGCCCGCCGTCTCCCGGTACATCCAGGGAGTGGAGCGGGACCTGGGCGAACTTGGTTACGGAGGACAGCTACTGGTGATGCACTCGGCAGGCGGCGTTCTGAGCGCGGACGCGGCGAGCGAGCGTCCGATACGCCTGCTGGAATCCGGCCCGGCGGCTGGCGCGCTGGCGGCGGGCTTCTACAGCGAAATGCTGGGAGAGCCGGACCTTATTTCGCTGGATATGGGAGGCACGACCGCCAAGACGTGTGTAATCGAGGGCGGTCAGCCGAGCCAGGGCAACGGCATCGAGGTGGCGCGGGTCCACAGGTTCAAGTCGGGCAGCGGCCTTCCGATTCTGATTCCGGTGCTCGACCTGATAGAGATAGGTTCGGGCGGGGGGAGCATCGCTCACCTGGACAACCTGGGACTGCTGCGCGTCGGGCCTCAGAGCGCGGGCGCGAGTCCGGGGCCTGCCTGCTACGCGCTGGGCGGAACGCAGCCAACGGTCACGGACGCCAATCTGCTACTTGGCTATCTCAATCCCGGTTACTTCCTGGGCGGGCGGATGACGCTGGACGCGCAGGCCGCGGAGAGCGCGCTCGACACGCTTGGTTCGGAGATGGGGATGGACGCGGTGGGAGCGGCCTGGGGCGTTTACAGCGTGGTGACCGAGAACATGGCGGCGGCGGCGCGCATCCACATCATCGGGCGGAACAAGGACCCACGCAACTACTCGATAGTGGCCTTCGGAGGAGCGGGGCCGGCACACGCCTGCGAGGTGGCCAGGATACTGGGCGCGACGAATGTGGTCGTGCCCCTGGGAGCGGGTGTGACGGCGGCGCTGGGTTGCCTGGCTGCCCCGCTGTCATTCGAGAATATACGCTCGATGCCCGGCTTGCTGGAGCAATCTGACTGGGAAGCGGTGAACCGGGCGTTTGCCGAAATGGAGTCGCTGGGGCGCGAGATGCTCACGAACGCGGGTGTCTCGGACTCGGACGTGACACTTACGGCCTCCGCGGATATGCGGCTGGTGGGCCAGATACACGAGATAAACGTGCCGGTCCCTGTCGGGCCGCTGTCGGGTTCGGACGTGGAGGGCATAAGCGCGGACTTCCACGAGATATACCAGGAGCTGTACAGCAGGCGGAACCTGAGTCTGCCCATCGAGGTTCAGAACTGGCGTCTGCTGGTCAGCGGGCCGCAGCCGTCTCTCGAACTTCAGCAGCAGGAGGCGTCTGACGCAACCGGCGTGAACGCCGCCCTCAAGGGAACGCGCAGGGCGTATTTCGCCAACGCTTATGGACCGAACCAGGGCGGATTCGTGGACTGCCCGATATACGACCGCTATACGCTTCCGGTTGGAGCGACTCTTGAAGGCCCCGCGATTGTCGAGGAAGCGGAAGCTACGACTATCATCCGGCCCGGCGACAGCGCGTCGGTGGATTCGTGGCTGAATTTGAGGATCAGGGTTTCACACTGAAAAAACAGCATTTGGGAGATGAATGAGATGACCCAGAGAGAACAATTCGACCCCGTATCGCTGGAGATAATGTGGAGCAGGATGCTCAATGTCGCGGAGGAGATGTGGTCAACGGTGCTGCGGACGGCGGTTTCGACGATCATAGCGTCCGCTAACGACTTCGGCTGCGAGGTGCTGGACGCGGAGGGCAGGTCAATCGCGCACGCCTACCGCTCGATGCCGGTGTTCAACATGACGATGCCGAACGTGACCAAGGAGATACTGAAGAAGTATCCGGTGGAGACGATGCACCCGGGCGACGTGTACATGACGAACGACCCGTGGATGTGCGCGGGACACCTGCCGGACATAGCGATAGTGTCGCCGGTGTTCTACCAGGGACGCTTCGTGGGGTTCGTGGGCAACATAGCGAATACCTCGGACATAGGCGGCACGCTCGACCTCAAACGGGTGACGGACTCATACGAAGAGGGTATATTCTTCCCGCTGTGCAAGCTGTACGACAAGGGCGAGCCGAACGAACTGGCCTTCGACATGTACAGGTGGAACGTGCGCGGGCCGGACATGGTGCTTACGGATATCGAGGCGCAGGTGGCTGCGAACCAGGTGGGCGCGCGTCGCATCAACGACTTTCTGGACGAGTATGGGCTGGAAGACCTAGCAGCGCTGTCCGCCGCTATCAGGGGGCGTTCGGAGGCGGCGATGCGCCGCGCTATCGAGGAACTGCCGGACGGCGTGTACGAAAACCACGTCTATACGGACGGCATGGGCGACCCGCTGAAGATACAGACGCGCATCGAGATCCGGGGCGACGAGATGCTGGTGGACTATACCGGCTCATCTCCGCAGATAGACCGCGGCGGCCTGAACTGCACGATGATATACAGCCGGGGACATACCTACTATCCGCTCGCGTGCCTGCTGACGCCGGACGTGCCGGTGAACGAGGGCTGTTTCGAGGCGATAAAGGTCACCGCGCCGGAAGGGACGATAATCAACTGCACGTTCCCAGTATCGGTCGGTTCGCGGACCAACACCGGATGGTACATACACGGCTGCATCTTCGGCGCGCTGGCCAAGGCCGTGCCGGACAGGATCCAGGCGGGCAATGGGTTGATGTCTTCTATCCGAACCTACGGTGTGGAAGACGACGGACGGCTGTTCAACGCCCACCTCTTCTGCGGCGGGGGGCGGGGAGCGACAAGCGGAAACGACGGGATGGGGCTGAATATGTTCCCGTCGAGCGCGTCTAACGTGCCGGTGGAGGTGTTCGAGGTGAGCAGTCCGGCGCTGATCGAGGCGAAAGAACTGATACCGGACTCGGCGGGCGCGGGCAAGTTCAGGGGAAGCCCAGGCCAGCGCGTGGTGGTCGGAAAGCTGCCCTCTCACTCCGCGCCTCTGAACGTGTACATCCATCCAAACCGGCTCACGTTCGCGCCGCAGGGCGCGTTCGGCGGCGGAGCGGGCGCGAAGACGGAGGTCATCATCAATGGCGACAGGGTAAGCGACGACCCGCGCTCCATGACGTCGGGAGCGGTGGCGCTGGAAGCCGACGACGACCGCCTCGTGCTTGAGTTCCCGAGCGGCGCCGGAGTCGGCGACCCCGTGGAGCGCGACGTGAGTATGCTGGAAACCGATGTCAGGAACGGGCTGGTGTCTGAGGACGGGAAGCATAACGACTACGGTGCAGTCTGAGGAGGTGGGTAATGAGCGAATTCGAGATGAATGTTGGGGACGCGACCATTGTCGCGCTGACGGACATGAACTGCGCCTACCCGACTCCGCTGCCGGAGCTTTGGCCGAATGTGCCATACGACGCATGGGAACCCTTCCGCGAGATGTACCCGGACACGTTCGAGGGAGACAAGATGCGGCTGGAGATCGGGTGCTACCTGGTGCGGTCTTCGGGAAAGACCATCTTGATAGACACGGGCTACGGTCCCGGGCCGATAGAGTACATCGGCGGTCTGCGTGGGCAGCTTATGGCCGATCTCGCGTCGAACCGCGTTAGCCCGGAGGATATTGACATCGTGTTCCTATCCCACCTGCACCTCGACCACGTTGGCTGGAATACAGAGGAGCGCGATGGGCGACACGTTCCGGTTTTCTCCAACGCGCGCTACGTCGTTCACGAGGACGACCTGACCCACTTCCGCAAGCCGGAGGTGCAGGCGGCGGGCCGTTTTCCCTATATAGACAGGCTGGTTGATCCGCTGGATGAACTTGGAGCGATGGATACGCTGCCGGGAGACTCTGACCTGACGCCTGAGGTCCGCGCTCTACACACGCCAGGACATACGCCTGGGCACATGAGCGTCATGGTCGCGTCCGGCGGGGAGCGCGCGCTGATACAGGGGGATGTTCTCATTCACCCGGCGCAGATAACGGAGCCGTCCTGGACGCCGCTGTTCGATGGAGACGCGGAGACGGCGGAGGCCACAAGGCGGGAGTTGCTCGACCGCCTCGAAGCGAGCGGCGACACGGTGGTCTCATGCCACTTCACCAAGCCGGGCTTCGGGCAGATAGTGAGCGTGGATGGGAGGAGGTACTGGCGGGCGGGGTAGCGCAGGCGGCTCACTTGCCTCGCGTATTACTCCGGGACCGCGGAGAGTCGAAGACCTGCTTCAAGGCTTTACCGAGTTCAGACAGCGAGCACAGACGAACCCTTTGCTCCTCGGCAAATTCTCTGACGCTCCGCGGAATCTTTGGTGATGAGTTGTCAGGAAAGCAAAGGATCACTTCCGCATCTACATAGTCAGCATATTTACGGGCTTGAATTACGCTTCCTAGTAGTACGGGCCCCCTCTTTATGTCTATGATAAGGAAGTTCTCGCCGTGTTCCACGAGGATGTCTGGCCTGTGACTGTGAGCATGGAATATGGAGAACAGGCTGTCTTGCCATGAATCCCGACTAGGGATACGGGTTGGATCAATGCTTACTTTGTATCCCATTTCGATGGCTGCTTGGGCTACTTGGTCTGTGAATTTCAATTCCAACATCTGAGCCATCGTTACAGACCTCCTGAGAACACCCACGTTAGCAACAGGCTTATGAATCCGCCGATAAACCCGCCGGCCAGCAGAGTCAATCCCGTTTTCGCGTACCCTTTAACTCGATCATTTCTAGCCTGACGTTCCAATACGCGATGTAATGGTTCACCATCGTCGTTCAGTTGTGTCAATACTTCGATTGATATAGTAGTTCCCAGTTCCTGACCGATTGAATTCAGAAGCACCGACATAGCGGAGACGCAATGAATAAGTTTTTCCCCATGAATGGAGATAACCCAATCGTCAGCAACGAAAACCGCGCACTCTTGGACTAGAACTGTCATCCAATCGTTCGGAGCTACTTGCTCCAGCAAAGCCATTTGCATGGTGTGCGGCAAAGGTCTGAATGCTTCCCCGGTCATTAGAGATATTCTTGTGGACTGGTCGAGGGTACTATGCCCCGGTACACTTAGCTGTAACTCTAATACTTCCATGCCCTGTCGATTTTATCACAATATAACCCTCACCCGCTTCTTAATAGTACAATCCCCGCACTTGATTAGTGGAGGTTGGTTGCTGTGACGCTCAGGGGAAAGGCGGGCGATTGTCGGGATCAGCTAGGCGCCGGCGATGGTGAAGTTCAGGCCGGCGTAGCGGATTTATTTTATCTTCACCACGCGGTCAACGTAAATGCCGGGGGTGTGGACCGCGCCCGGGTCAATGTCGCCGGGTTCAACTACTTCGTCCACTTCCATTATCACTACGTCGGCGGACGTTGCCATTACTCCGTTGAAGTTGCGGGAGGTTCCGCGGTACTGTGTGTTGCCCATGGTGTCGGATATGTGCGCCCTGAGCAGGGCAAAGTCCGCCTTGAGAGAGCTCTCCAGGAGGTATTCACGGCCGTCGAACGTGCGGGACTCTTTGCCTTCGGCCATCAGCGTGCCGACTCCGGTCGGGGTGTAGAAGGCGGGTATGCCGGCGCCGCCGGCTCGAATACGCTCGGCCAGGGTGCCCTGTGGTACGACTTCGAGGTCTATCTTGCCCTCGCGGTACGCGGTCTCGAAAGCGGTGGGGCGTGATGGAGACGGAGACACGGGAAAGGAGGCTATGACCTTTTTGACCTGCTCATTCTCCACGAGGACGCCTATATCTATGGGGCGGTCGCCGGGAATCGTGCCGAATCCTATGACCGAGGCCAGGCCGGCGGTGTTGGATATGATGGTCAGGTTGGACGCGCCGTGATCGCGGAGGGCGCGTATGAGGTTCTGGGGGGTGCCGCCCGGGCCCGCGAAACCGTCTATCATCAAAATTGCGCCGTCCGGAATGTCCGCGACGGCGTCGGCAAAACTACCCACTATCTTACTCAAGTCTAACTCCTACGTCGTTCAGGAATGCGCTCCTAATTCTAATACACTCCACTTTCTAAATTCACTACGCACTATTCAAATTCTGATAATATGCCCATGCGCGTCATCCGAATAGGATCGGACAAGCGCAGGCCGACAAGGAGGCGATGTTGACCGATTCACAGATCATCGTGCGGCGGGCGGAGCCGAGCGACGCGGAGCGCATCGCTGGCTTCCAGCAGAGTATGGCGATGGAGACCGAGGGCAAGACGCTCGACCAATCTCTGATTAGCGCCGGGGTTGATGCCGTGTTCGACGATCCCGACAAGGGTTTCTACCTGGTGGCCGAATCGGAAGACAAGGTAGTGGGCAGCCTTCTGATCACCTACGAATGGAGCGAATGGCGAAACGCCACATTCTGGTGGATTCAGAGCGTGTTCGTGGACGCCGACCACCGCAGGCGTGGGGTCTATACGGCGCTGCATGACCATGTGCTTAGTCATGCAAGGGAGAGCGATGACATCTGCGGCGTAAGGCTGTACGTGGAGCGGAGTAATCACATAGCCCAGCAGACCTATAAGAGCCTGGGGATGGACCACTCCCACTACGACCTCTATGAGATTGACTTTGTGTTGTGAACAGGGGGAGAAGGAATGCTTAGCGCCAACGTCAAAGAATTTGTGTCCGACAACCACCAGGCCGTACTGACGACCTTTCGGAAGAACGGAGCGGTGCAAATGAGCATCGTAACCGTCGGGGCATACGGAGAGGGAGTCGGTTTTACGACCACGGAAGACCGCGCGAAGCTCCACAACCTGGTTCGTGACTCTCGATGTTCGCTGCTGATATCCAAGAGTGACTGGTGGGGTTACGTTGTCCTGGAGGGGCGGGCAAAAGTTCTGCGACGCGGGGAGTCGGACGATGATGAACTGCGCGATGTGCTGAGGGGAATCTACCGCGCGGCCTCCGGCCAGGAACACCCCGACTGGGAGGACTACGACCGGGCGATGGTCGCGGACCGCAGGGCCGCCATCATCGTCGTTCCCGACCATGTGTATGGGACTACTGCCGTCTAATCCCACAACATCCAGCTCACCCCAGGAGAGACCACGCTATGCCGGACCAGCCCAACTTTCTTGTAATCATGTCGGACGAACACGGCCCCATGTGGTCGAGCGCGTATGGTCACCCTTTCGTGCGGACTCCGAACATGGAGCGCATCGCGGAATCGGGCGCGACGTTCGACGCGGCGTATTGCAACTCGCCGTTGTGCGTGCCGTCTCGCCTGTCGTTTATGACAGGACGCTACGTGTCGAACTGCGAGGGTTGGGACAACGCGAAGCCGCTGCCGTCGGATGTTCCGACGTGGCCTTATATGCTGCGGTCCATAGGCTACGACAGCGCGCTCTCGGGCAAGATGCACCTGATAGGCCCGGACAGGCTTCATGGATTCCAGTCCCAGCTTGCCTACGACCCGCACGGAGGCGGCAGCGCGGAGGATGAGACGGCAAGGCGGCTGGGTCTGTCCACCGGAGGTCGCCACCCGATCTACCTATGGGAAGACGGGATACCGACCGCCGATGAACCCTGGCCGAGCGTGAAGGAGGCGAGAGCGGGCAGCGGCCCGATGATCGAAGCGGACGACGCGATAGAGGCTGAGGCGCTGAGCTATCTGAGGGATCCGGCGCGGCGCGAACGCCCGTGGGCGCTTTGCGTCGGGTTCGTCGCTCCTCACTTCCCGTTCATCGTGCCTGAGCCGTACTTCTCAATGTACTATCCCGAACATGCCGATCTGCCGTCCAACCCGCCGGGACACATCGAGAGTCTGCCCGCCGCGGCCCGCAGGCTTCGGCAGTCGTTCAACTTCGACGGCTACACGGAAGATGAAATCAGGAGGGCCAGGGCTGCCTACTACGGCCTGATAACCTACCTGGACGATAAGATAGGCCGTCTGCTGGACGCGCTGGATGAACTCGGAATGGCGGAGAACACTGTGATCGTACATACGTCGGACCATGGCGAGTCGCTTGGGGAGCATGGTCTGTGGCGCAAGATGAACTTCTACGAGCACTCGGCGCGCGTCCCGCTTCAGATAGCGTGGCCGGGCGTGATTCGGGGCGGGCAGAGGTTCGGTGGGGCCGTCTCCCTGGTGGACGCTACGGCCACCATCCTGGATATGGCGGGAGTGGATGAGGAGTCGGCCTCCGTCATAAAGATGGACGGAGTGTCACTGCTGCCACAGATGACGGGCGACGCGACCGAGGAGCGGGACGAGGCTTTCTCGGAACACCTGGCGCACGGCACGGACCGTCCGAGGGCAATGGCGCGCGAAGGAAACTGGAAATTGTGTTACAGCCATGGCGATCCGCCGGACATCGAGCTATACAACCTGGATACCGATCCGGGGGAGTTCGACAACCTGGCCTCGGACGCCGAATACGGCTCGGTGCGCGAGCGACTCATGTCAAGGGTGACGGATGTATGGGGCGACCCTGACGAACTGGACCGCAGGATCAAAGACAGCCAGCGCTCGCGCCTGATAATCCGCGATGTTCTTGGCGAAGAAGCCATCTTCTAGGCAGCGGATATGCTTATACGCCACATTGCGGGAAGACTGTTGCGCCGATGAACTGGGTATTTCTGGCTCTCGGCAGCGCGTTGGCCTTCGCGGTTGTGTCCGCGCTGGACAAGATCCTCATTCAGAGATTCGTGACGAACCCGAGGGCATTCATCGTTCTTGTCGGGCTGATACAGTTCGGGCTGGCGGCGATAGTCCTGCCTTTCGCCAAATTCAGCGGGTATGGCCTGGACACCGCACTGATTTCCTGCCTCTCCGGCTTCCTTGCGGGGATATACCTGGTCCTGATGTTCTGGGTAATGCGGATGCAGGACGTATCCAGGGTAGTCCCGATTACCTCCACTCACCCTATCTTCGTGGCGATACTCGCGCAGGTGTTCCTGGGGGAGATAATCAGCGTTCTGGCATGGGCCGGGATAGTAGTGACTGTGGGAGGGGCGGCGCTGATGTCCTTCGGTCCGACGACACGCCGGTCCGAGCGGGGACAGAGCCAGTGGGTCCCCTTTGCGCTTCTGATGGTGTCCAGCCTTGCCTTCGGACTCAGCCAGTATCTGACCAAGGTGGTGGCTGATGATATAGACGTCTGGTCCATGTTCGTGTGGCGCGGAGTAGGGCTGGGCACGGCGTGCGTCGGCATAATGGTCCACAGGAGTATGTTCCCTGACCTTGTGAGGGCGATCCGCGACCCCGTGGCCATCAGCCTGGCGGTTTTCACCGAGGGGCTGCTGGTGCTGGTCGCGGTCATATTGCAGTTGCTGGCTATCTACTCCGGCCCGGTGTCGCTGGCCGTGACCGTCATGGCTATCAGGCCGTTGTTCGTCTTCATCCTGGGAATACTGCTCAGCCTGGGAGCATCAAGGGTCCTGGACGAGCCGCTGGAGGGCCGAATTCTGGCTACGAAGATGGCTGCGATTGCGATGACTGTCGGCGGAATCATAGCGGTGACGCTCGCCTGAAGATTTCTTGAGCCGATTCAAAGGACTCTTCAGGATTCTGCCAGCTATTGTGAAATGGCAGATCCCAAGCTGATCACCCTCACCCCAGCCCTCTCCCATCGAGGGAGAGGGAATTCCTGAGATCTTCTGGACATTTCGCAAGAGCGTTGACATAGGCGAAGACTTAGCCTACACTTAGTCATACCTTAAGTATGCCGTAAATCTATCGTTCAGCATATCCTGACGGTTTCGCTGATTACACGCGAATTATTGGATTTCGGGCATACTCACCGACAGGATCAGGACGCAGATAACGAGAGGTTTCAGGGAGTTCGGGAATGCAGACAGCGGTATCCGACCCCAAACTCAGAGCTGGGTCAAGCGGGCAGCTTGTCGAGTCAGCCGTTTCGCCGCGCGCCGGGGTCCAGCCAGCCTTCGCTCGCAGGAGGGGCAGGAAGTGTCTCAGTCTGTCCTGGAGATTCAAGCTCGGAGTCGCTGGAGCCGTCAGCACATTGGTAGCGCTATCACTCTTGATCCAAGCGTGATACGGTAGTTACCTGGTCTCCTCACATTCGCCACAGAGGGTGAATATCTCTATCCGGTGCCCCATTATGTCCCCCGGGATCTCGCGCTCCAGAGCCCTGAGAAGCCGTTCTATGGTGGCGTGCCTGAATTCGCCGATTTTGTAGCACTTGATACAGACTGTGTGGTGATGGTGGTGGACAAGGGCCGCGCTGTACATTGGCGTGCCGTCGGGCAGAGTCAGCTTACATATTACGCCCGCATCGAGCAGCAGTTTGATCGTGCGATAGACGGTAGCCCTGCCCACACCGGGTAGTTCGTCGCAGATGTCGTCCGCTTTGAAGCCGCCTTCCTTGCGGCTGAGCAGGTCTATAACGCTCAACCTCGGCTTGGTTATCCTGTACCCGCCGTCTTCGAGAACGGAGAGAAGGTCCGGTCGAAGTGTCGGCCTTTCGTCGGACTCTACGTTGGTTGTCATCATATTACTTGCTCACTCGCTGAGACAGCCGCTCTTTTCTATGGGGGTCAGCGACTTTAGAAGCTGCACTGTGCGACCTCGGTAGATTAAAGCTATCAACTACGGGGGAATTCGTCAATGAAGCGTCCGTGTTTTTCTGATACAGTGCGCCTCAAGAATCAGAATAGAGGAGAGTGAGCGATGAGACTGGTAATCGCCGGATGCGAGTATTCCGGCACCTCGACACTGACATTCGCAATTGACGACTGGATGCACGAGACAATCGGCGTCAGGTTCCCACTTATTCACGACCACTGGAAACTGCCCGATACGTCGGGACATCCCCAGGCGGACATGACCGAGGACGAAAGGCAGCAGGTTCTTGCCCTTAGCTCCGAGTTGAAGGAGATGACACAGCGACACAGCCTGTATTATCACGTTCAGGCCAACTCGTGGAACGGGCCGGACTGGATGTCCATAGGTCTGCATATAGACGATGGCGTCTATGGCCCGATGTATTACGGCTACGGTGGCGACGGCAAGCCGCATGATCGCAAGGTCGTGGGTCAGCAGGTGGAAAGCTCGATTCTGAGGTTCGCGCCGGATGTCGTACTGGTTCACGTCAAGGCGTCGGAAGACGTGATCAAGAGGCGCATGGAGGAGAACCCTCATCCCAACAGCCCGGTGAAAGAGGGGGATATTCCGGAGTTGCTCAGACGATATGAGGAGGCGTGCGAACGCTCGCTGTTCAGGCATAAGATTACTCTGGACACGAGCGAGTCGTCGGTGGAAGAGTCGGTCGCCGAGTTCGCCAGAAAAGTCGAGCCGTTCCTTACCGAGGCCGACAGGTCGAGGATCCTGACTCACAGGATCTGGCGGAGTTAGGAAGGAGATGTGGGGCGCCCACAAGGGACGCCCCTACGAGAATCGGGGTTTGGGTCAGTACGAGCGCCAGCGGTTTGCGATGGGCATACGCCGGTCGCGACCGAAGTTGCGAGGGGTGATCTTGATGCCCGGAGCGGCCTGTCTGCGCTTGTACTCGGAGCGGTCAACCAGTCCTATGACCTGCTTCACCACCGCGGCGTCGTTGCCCATGGCGATTATTTCGTCGAAGCTCATATCATCCTCGACGTAGGCTTTGAGGATGGGGTCCAGCTCCTCGTAGGGCGGCAGGCTGTCCTGGTCGAGCTGGTCGGGACGGAGTTCGGCGCTTGGGGGCTTGTCTATCACGGCCTGCGGGATAATCTCAGTCCCGGCCTTGGAGTTTCTGAACCTGGAGAGGTCGTAGCACATGACCTTGGGCACGTCCTTGATGACCGCGAATCCGCCGGACATATCGCCGTATATGGTGGCGTAGCCAGTTGCCATTTCGCTCTTGTTGCCCGTTGTGAGAACCAGCCAGCCGAACTTGTTGGAGAGGGCCATTATCAGGTTGCCGCGTATCCTGGACTGGATGTTCTCCTCGGCTACGCCCCAGTCGGTGCCTTCGAACTGGGGCGCCAGGGAGTTCATGAAGGAGCCGAAAGTCTGCTCTATCGGAATGGTCCAGAGTTCGATTCCGAGGTTGTCGGCCAGCAGTTTTGCGTCAACGACGCTGCCCTCTGACGAGAACTCGGACGGCATGGAGACGCCAACCACGTTGTCGCTGCCGAGCGCGTCCACACCTATCGCGGCAACCAGGCTGGAGTCTATTCCGCCCGACAACGCTATGAGTACCTTGCTGCTGTACCCACACTTTCTCACGTAGTCGCGAGTCCCAAGCACGAGCGCCTCGTATATCTCCTCCACGCCATCATAGACTTTCCCGAAACTCCCGGTCGCAGCCTCGTCCGACGGTCTATGAGTGTCGTCCCATTCAGAAACACGGACCAGCCTGGGACTTCCGACGTCTTTCAGAGATTCGGGGTCCTCTTTGCGCGGTCTGGGTTCGCGCAGACGAGACCGGAAGACAGACTGCACGTCCAGGTCGGCGATAAGCAGGTCTTCTACGAACTGCCCGGATGAGGCCACTGTCTCTCCCAGCGGATCCAAGACCATGCTTGCGCCATCGAACACAAGCTCGTCCTGTCCGCCAACCATGTTCACGTATGCGAGGAAGAGTTCGTTGTCCGCCGCTCGCGTGGCCAGCATCTTCTCTCTGAAGCTGCGCTTGCCCGCGTGAAACGGGGACCCGTTGATGTTGACGATGACCTCGGCGCCGGCGGCTCTCTGGACGACGGTGGGGCCAACCGGATACCAGATGTCCTCACAGATATTGACGCCGACGGATGTTCCGTTGATCACGTAAACCGGGCATGTTTCTCCCGCGCGAAAGTAGCGGTCCTCGTCGAAGACGCCGTAGTTGGGCAGGAACATCTTGTGATAGACGTCAATGAGCCGACCGTCGTATGCGATGGCCGCCGCGTTGTACACCTCAGCGTCCGCGGCGTCCGCGAAACCCACGATGACCGCGATCCCCTCGGAGCGCTCAACGACGCTTTCCATGAAGCGGCGATTTTCTTCCAGGAACTGTGGCTTGAGAAGCAGGTCCTCGGGCGGGTAGCCCGGTATAGCGAGTTCGGGAAATGCGATTATATCGGCCCGCGACTCTCTGGCCCGCTCGAGGTATTCGAGGACCTTCCGACTATTGCCTTCGAGGTCACCGACAGTGGGGTTTATCTGTGCAAGCGCGATTCTGAAATTACGCATTGTTCCGGCGCATATGAATGTCGCTAAAGCGTATAGTGGCTGCGGGCGGCTGCGTGTTTAGGGTCATTGAGTCTGAATACGTCAGGATTGCATCCGAGTTCCAGGGCCAGCCAGTAGGTAAGCAGTTGCAGGGGCACGAGGTAAACAATCGGCGAATAGATTCCGGGGCACTCGGGTACGCTGACAACGGTGTCAACGAGACTGGCCCTGGCGGAGTCGCCTTTCTGCAAGACAGCCGCCGTCCGCGCGCCGACCTCAGTGGCGGCCTTCATCAGATCAACCACCCTGTCATCCGCTCCCATTGAAGGAGGCGCGATGAAAGTGACCAGACAGCCTTCATCGGTGGAGACGAATGGGCCGTGCAGGTACTGTTCGAGATGGAGTCCCTCGGTGGTAGTGTAGTTGGCTTCCTTCATCTTGAGGGCGGCTTCGTATGCGGTAGATGCGTTTGTTCCCGTACCCACGAAGTAGAAGCGCTGAACGTCTTTGTACGCCGCCGCCCACTCCTTTACCCCGTATTCAGTGGAGATCGCGTCCTGAACGGCGCCGGGCAGGTCGGAGAGCGAATCGGTGGAATTTTGACCGGACAACTCGACGGCAAGCATGGTGAGGGCAGTCAGAGCCGCGGTGTGGCTGATCGTGAAGGCGGAGGATGGGTCGGGCTCGGAAGTCTCCACGACCACGTTGGCGAGGTCGCGGCGGGCATCCGAGCCTATTCCGGTCAGCAGGGCGGTGGTCGCTCCTGATTTGTGGGCCAGTTCCAAAGAGAGCGCGGAGTAAGTCTTGGTGCCCCGATGGCTGAGGACTATGACGACGTCATCCTCCGTAAGAGGCGGAGGGCGATCGCAGAACTCGTAGGAGTTCCATGCGCGCGCTTCGTGCCTGCCGGCGTGATTTCTGAGGAGGTCTTCGCCAATCAGGGCGGCGTGCCACGATGTGCCAATGCCGACTATATGCACCCTCGTGGATTTCTGTACCAAACTTGCCAGGGCGCTAACGTTGTCGCGCTCATCCGAAATCACGCGCGCTATCGCCTGCGGCTGCCCCATGATCGCGTCGTGCATGTGGTAGGGATGGGCTATCCGTTCCGGCGAAAGTGTCATGGGGCTGCCTTCTTCACGAAGTTCTCGATGCGGTCGAGCGCCTTTTCGATATTCTCGGTGGAGTTAGCGAACGAGAAGCGCACGAACCCGTCGCCGTACTGCCCGAACGACTCTCCGGGCAGGCAGGCAACTCCCCCTTCAGTCAGCAGATCGTCGGCAAAGCGGCGGCTGCTCAGGCCCGTCTCTTCCACGTTGGGGAAGGCGTAGAACGCCCCTTTGGGAAGCGTGCATCGGATCCCTTCGATGGAGTTCAGGCCGTCCACGATGATCGAGCGGCGCTTCTTGAACTCGGAGACCATAGAGTAAACGTCTTCCCTGGACCCGTTCAGGGCTTCCAGCGCGGCCACCTGGGTGAATCCAGCCGTGCATGAGACGCTGTTGGTGACCAGCCGCGAAATCGGCTCGACCAGTTCGAGCGGCATCACGCCGTAGCCGATGCGCCATCCGGTCATCGCGTAGGACTTGGAGAAGCCGTCCAGAATGATGGTCCGCTCTCTCATGTTGGGGAAAGAGGATATCGAGTGGTGTTCGCCCTCGTAGAGGAAGCCGCTGTATATCTCGTCGGACAGGACCGCGATGTCGTTGTCTATGGCGAGTTGCGCCAGGCGTTCGAGGTTGTCTCTGGACATGACCGAGCCGCAGGGGTTGTTGGGCGAGTTGATTATCATCAGCCTGGTGCGGTCGGTTATCTTACCTTCGATTTCGTCAATGTCTATGTTGAAGTCCCTCGATTCGTACAACTGCATGGGGACCGGTACGCCGCCGACGAAGTTGATCATGGACTCGTAGATAGGGAATCCCGGGTTCGGGTAGAGTACCTCGTCTCCCTGGTCCACCAGCGCCATGATTAGGAAGAACATAATCGGCTTGCCGCCGGGGGTAACGACGACATTGTCGCCGGTGACGTGAACGCCGCGCGTGTCCCTTATCTCCTGGGCAATCCTGTCCCTGAGATCCGGGAACCCGGGCGAAGGGCCGTAGTGTGTGAAGCCGTCGTCCAGCGCGTTCTTGCCCGCCTCGACGATGTTGGAAGGCGAGTCGAAATCGGGTTCTCCGATTTCGAGATGCACCACGTCCATCCCCTCCGCTTCGAGCAGGCGGGCCTTGGCCAGCACCTCGAATGCTGTCTCGGTACCTAGTCTGGTCATTCTCTGCGCCAGTCTCATCAGGATAATCCCCCTAGAATAGAGAGTTGGGAAAACTCCTGAGTAGTATAACCATCAATCCACGCTTATGCTACAATCCGTTGGCGGCGATTCGCATGGGAGAGGTTCAATGAAGGTTTTTCTTGGCATTCCGAGAGGTTTCTGCGCAGGCGTGGTTCGCGCCATAGACATCGTGGAACTGGCGCTCCAGAAGTATCCGCATCCGGTGTATGTTAAGCATCAGATCGTACACAATCCCTATGTGGTAAGGTCGCTGGAGAACAAGGGCGCGAGGACGGTCGAGGACGTCGAGGAAATCCCCGAAGGCTCGACGGTCGTATTCTCAGCGCACGGCTCGCCGCCCGAAGATTTCCAGAAGGCTGAAAAGCGTGGCCTGAACGTGATTGACGCTACCTGTCCCCTGGTGACGAAGGTGCATAACGAGGCGAAGCGATATGTTCGCGAGGGTCGGAGGATGATCCTGGTAGGCCACCGCGGGCACCAGGAAGTCAAGGGTACGATGGGACAGACCGGCATGCACCTGGTTGACGACCGCGAGCGGGACAATATGCCGGAGTGGGATAGCGACACGCCTGTCGCAGTGCTTACCCAGACTACCCTTTCGGTCAGAGACACCCAGCGGGCAATCGGGGAGATAGAGGGGAACTTCTCGGACGTGGTAGTCCGCAACGACCTTTGCTATGCCACCACCAACCGCCAGGAGGCGGTGGACAAGTTGTCCGACATTGTGGACGTAGTTCTGGTGATTGGCGCTCACAACAGTTCCAACTGCAACCGGCTGCGCGAGGTGGCGGAGGCGAACGGCCTTCCGGCGTACCTGATCAATGGCCCGGAGGAACTGGACCTCGCCTGGCTCGAAGGCACCGAGAATATCGGGATTACGTCGGGCGCATCTACACCCGAGGACCTGATCATGGATGTGATAAGCGCCATCGCGCCGGAGGAAGTCACTACCATAGAGGGCGCCGCAGAGGACATTACATTCGTCCTTCCGAATGAGTTCAGGGAATAGATTCTTTCCCTATTCCTACCTAAAGGAAAGTCGTACAGCATGGATATTAGGCTTGTAAGCCTGCTGGAAGGCGCCCGCGCCGCGTCGGGTGTGGTGATAATCATTGATGTGTTTCGCGCCTATACGACCGCGGCTGTCGCTCTGTCCAGAGGAGTAGAGAAGATAGTGCTGGTGGCGGAGGTAGAGGAAGCTATCGCTTTGAGGGAACAGGGCGTAGGCGACCTGTGCGTGGGCGAGGTCGGGGGCATGAGGCCGGAGGGCTTCGACTTCAACAATTCGCCGTCCCAGATGGCCGGTGCCGATATAGCGGGGAAGACTATCATCCAGTCAACGCGGGCGGGGACAGTTGGCATGGCCGCCGCTACCCGGGCCGAGAAGCTGTACGGAGGATCTTTCGCGGTGGCGTCGGCTACTGTGGAGGCAATCAGCCGCCAGCGGCCTGAACTGCTTACCATAGTCGCGATGGGTTCAGAGGGCCGAATCCGCGTTGACGAGGACGAACAGTGCGCGCTGTTCCTCAAGAACCTATTCCAGGGCCGACGCGCCGACCACGAAGCGGTCCGGTCTCTGGTCCTGGCGGGAGAGGAGTCGCAGAAGTACGACGATCCGACGACGCCACACTTTCCGCCCGAAGACCGCGAAATGGCGCTGACGATTGACTCGCATGATTTCGCCATAAGGGTAAAGCGCGAGAATGAACTGCTGGTGGCGCGGAGGGAGTTAGTCTGAGGAAGTGGAGCGAACAGTGGTCTCCGATGTGAAAGCCAGATACTCAAACGGAACTCTGATGCCGCTTGAGCCTCTCGAAATCGAGGAAGGGGCCGAGGTGACGCTACGCATCGTTAAGGTCGCGTCGGCGAATGCAAATCCTACCGCTCCTCGGCAGACGGAAGAAGAACACGCGCCAGGCTCTGGAACCCACCCAGTCTTGGCCATGATAGACCGGCTGAGGGAGGAATTCCCCCATCTGGCGGACGACGACCTACCGACCGACCTGTCCAAGAACATTGACCACTACTTATACGGAACTCCAAAGGAGAGCGACTAGTGAGGGAGATATTCGCGGACTCGGGCTACTGGGTCGCTCTGATCCGACCTCGAGACGAACTACATCACGTTGCACTCAGAATCACCGATGAGTTGCCACCGCATCGGATTGTCACAACCGAAATGATTCTTGTGGAATTACTCAACGCCATGAGTAGGAGTGGACAACAAAATCGCGAACTCGCCTCTCGTATGGTAACGAATATATACAATGACATAAATGTCGAAGTTGTGCCGCAAACCAGCCATCAATTCAGAGAGGCGGCTATCCGGTACGCTGACCGTCTGGACCAGCGCTGGGGCGTCACCGACTGCGCCAGTTTTCTTCTGATGGAGGAGCGCGGCATAACCGAGGCGCTGGCCTATGACCGCGATTTCCAGCAAGCGGGGTTCGCTGCTCTTCTGCGCGACGCCGATAGCCAGGACAGGTCTGAGCGGTAGCGGCTCGACAGCATTACAGTATAGAACAGGAGACTTTAGTTGAAATACAGACAGTTGGGCTCCTCGGGGCTTCAGGTTTCGGCGATAGGGCTTGGAACGAATAACTTCGGGCGGAGGCTGGATGCGGCGGCGACCGAGACCGTGGTTCACGCGGCGCTGGACGCCGGGGTGAACATGATTGACACGTCGAACAGCTATGGAGACGGCCAGTCGGAGGAGTTCATAGGCAGGGCGTTGAAGGGACGGCGACATGAGGCGGTCCTGGCGACCAAGGTATCCAGTCGTGTCTCCGAAGGGCCCAACAACGCGGGTAATTCCAGGAAGCATATCTACGACCAGGTAGATATAAGCCTCCGCAAATTGCGGACGGACTATATTGACCTCTACCAGATCCACTGGTGGGACCCCAATACTCCAATCGAGGAGACGCTGAGGGCGCTGGATGAGCTGATACGGGCGGGCAAGGTGCGCTACGCCGGCTGCTCGAATTTCGGCGCGTGGCAGGTATGCGAAGCGCACTGGACGGCGAAGACGCTGGGGATTAATGGATTCGTCAGTATGCAGCCTCACTACTCCATGCTCTATCGGAAGCCGGAAGAGGAGATGGTTCCATTCTGCGAGAAGTACGGAATCGGGATTCTGCCTTACTACCCGCTGGAGAATGGCTTTCTTACGGGCAAATACCGGAGAGACCAGCCCGCGCCGGACGGAACCCGGCTGGCCGAGAACGACAGGGGAGCTCTAACCAGCCGCAACTTCGACATACTGGAAGGGCTGGAGGGGTTCGCGGCGGAGCGTGGCCATACGATCCTGGAGTTGGCGTTCGCGTGGCTGCTGGCGAGTCCGATGGTAAGTTCGGTCATCGCGGGGGCAACGCGGGTCGAGCAGGTGGAGTCCAATGCGGCCTCAGCCGCTTGGTCGCTGACAGCGGACGAGGTCAATGAAGTGAACGCGATACTGGGTGAGCTATGAAATTCGGATACGTAACGCCGCAGAACTGGGGTGTGAAAGACCCGCAGGATGTCGTTGACCTGGCGGTCAGGGCCGAGGAACTGGGTTACGACTCGGTGTGGGTGAACCATCACATACTGAATGTGGGATATATCTACGACAGGCTCCAGGACAGGCCGTACTACGACGCGCTGACGTTTCTGACCTGGGTGGCGGCGCTGACCGAACGTGTGCGTCTGGGCACGACGGTCCTCGTGCTTCCGTACCTGAATCCACTGGTGCTTGCCAAGTCGGTGGCGACGCTGGACGCGATGTCCGGCGGACGGGTGACTCTGGGTGTGGGCGTCGGGATGCTGCGAGAGGAGAATGAGGCACTGGGCAGCGACTTCAGAACCAGGGGCGCTTACGCGGACGAGTCCATCGAGATAATGCGCGAACTCTGGACGGCAGACGAGCCCGAGTACAGCGGCAGGTTCTTCGAGTTCGGCGGCGGGCTCAAGTTCTCACCCAAGCCGGCCCAGGATCCGCTGCCAATCTTGGTAGGCGGCATGAGCCGCGCGGCGATGCGCCGGAGCGCGAGGCTGGGCGACGGCTGGCATCCGAACTCAGGCTCCATCGAGGACATGGCGCGCCGAGCCGAGACGCTGCGGGATATGTGGCGAGAGCATGGGCGGAACCCAGAGGATGCCCAATTGGTCGTGCGGTGCGAGTTAGACGTTCTCGACAGCGCGTCGGACAATCTCGATACGCCTATGATAGGGACGCCGGACCAGCTAGCTCAGGCAATCTCGGAATACGCGAGTCTCGGCGTCTCGGAGATCGTTCTGGGCATAAGCACGAACGACCTGGACAGGATACGCCGTATCCAGGAGTCGTTTGCCGAGAGGGTTATGCCACTGGTGTCAGGGTAGGCGTTCGGCGTCTGGGGCGGGCTCGACCTCGAAGGTGTTGAGCGCGCAGGCGAGCATGGCGTAGTATCCCATCGTGGCGGTGAGTTCGGTCACGCCCTTCACTCCGAAACGCACCTCGGCCTTCCCGAAAGTGCCGTCCGAAACGCGCTTGGAGCCGAGCATCTCGCGTCCATAGCCGATGACCAGAGCCTCGTCGTCGGTGAGGCCGTCGAGGGCGCCCCGGTTTGACACCGCTTGAATCGCTTCTTCGCGCACTCCCGAATCCCTGGCGAGGACAACGTGGGCCGACCACTCGTAGTGGCAGTCGAACTCGCGGGCTGCCGTTATGATGGCGAGTTCTCGGATGTCGTCGGAGAGAACGGACTCGAACCGGATGTAGGAGCCGAGGTGTGCGGCGCGTCCAGCTATCTCCGGGCTGTTGAGCAGCATGGAGAAAGGTCCGCTGACGCGACCGCGGCTGCTGGCGATGGCATCGAAGTGGTGTGCCATGTCTTCGGAAACGTCGGAGCGTTCCTGTATCTGGGGTATTCTGGGCATTCTGGAGAATCCTCCGTTAGGCTTGGTCATTTAGTCGGGATTATAGCGTTCTGGTGGCTGTGCAGGCGGGCTGCTGATGTCCTGCAAGTGGGGTCTGGTACCTGTATCCGACCTGCATACATATGTATTTACCTGTTCCGGGAGTTTTTCAATCTTCACCAACTTTGTCAATAAGTTCCGGTATATGTGTTCGTACTATTGTTCTGCAATGGATGGATTGTAACACAGCGCTGGATGGAGTGTATAGTTTGAGATGAGGGTAGATGCTGTATCAGCGTGGGCCGACGGCGACTTATGTCAGAATCAGGATTTCTAGGATTGTAGGATATTCGGGATGAAGTCCGCCGTAACGTTTGGTTGCTTTCAGAAGAGGGTATAGGGAATAGGAGAATGAAGAAGTCAGTCATCATACAGCATCACCGATTCGAGACGCTGGGGTCGAATTTCAGCTCGATTCTGGACGAGTTGGGCTATGAAATCGCGACGGTTCCGGTGTTCGAGGGGGAGCCGGATTTCACGAATTTCGACGCGCCGGACCTTGGTGCGGTGGACCTGATTATCGCGCTGGGTGGGCCGATGTCGGCGAATGACGGCTATCCGGCGCTGCGGTCGGAGATGGAGTATCTGAGGACGGCGGCGGAGACCGGGAAGCCGGTCCTGGGAATATGCCTGGGGGCGCAACTTCTGGCGCGGGCGCTTGGTGGGACGGTCGAGCCGACTGGTGGCTACCAGTTCGGGTTGAGGAAGCTGTGGGTGTCTGAGGAAGGACACTCCGATACCGCATTCTCCAAGATCACCATTCCGCTCGTACCGACGCTGCACGGGGAGTGTTTCTCCATACCGCGCGGTGCGACCAGGCTGGCGGAGGGATTCATGCTTCGGAGGGACGGCGGGTATCGGCGTATCAATATGGCCTTTCGATATAACAACTCCTACGCCGTCCAGTTTGAGCCTCAGCTTACGCTGGAGGAACTGAGAGTGTGGAACCGCGAGTTGGTCGGGGACTACGAGCTGATGGGGCCGGAGTTCGACCCTGCGGTCGAGGCCCGGCGCAATCTGCGGGAGTTCGCGGGGTTCGCGCCAGCTCATGAGGCGCAGATGGGGGCTTTTCTGCGGGCGGTGATTGGAGTATGCGATGTCTAAGCGCCTGTCCCCGGAAACCCCGATGATACTGTCGGTTGCCGCGCAGTTTCTGGCCGTGCTTGCCGCGATATGGCTGATCTGGCCTCTGCGGGTTGGGCCTATCTACTACTCCGATCAGAGCATCGTGGACATAGACGGGCTGGGCGTTCTGCCGATGCTGTTCGCTCCGTCCGCGCTGATACTTGCGGGAACTTTCTCCCTGTACTTGTGGGCTACGCGAGGATCCAAGATAGCGAAGTGGGCGGCGTGGGTAGTCACCGCGCTTCTGTTACTCGTGTGTCTTGTCGAGGCTATGAGCTTCGGCGTCTTCTTTCTTCCCGCCGCTTTGACGATGCTATTGGCGACTACTCTCCAAAGCAGAATTTTCAGGACGATTCACTCTTAATTCTTCCTGACTGCTCTGCCCGGCAGCGCGCCCGTGTGCCGTCCGTCGTCTATGACGGGGACGCCGTTGACTATCACGTATTCGATTCCGATGGGGAACTGCTTGGGGTTGGTGCGGGTAGCTGGCGCGCGGACGGAGTTGGGATCGAATACAGTGATGTCGGCGTTCATGCCGTCTCGCAGGACGCCGCGGTCCTGGAGTCCGAGGCGCTGCGCGGGGAAAGAGGTCATCTTGCGAATGGCGTTGGGCAGCGACATCTGGCGCTCTTCCCTGACGTACTCGGCGAGTATGATCGGGAAGCAGCCGTAGGTACGCGGACTTGGGAAGTCGCCGAGCAGCACGGCGTCGCTGCCGACCATGGAGAGCGGGTGGGTGACGAACGCTGGGAGCGTCCTGGGATTCAGGCCCTCGGCAACATAGCAGGTCTGAAGGTCTTCCTCGATAAGCAGGTCGCAGAGCGCGTCAACCGGATGCTGCTTTCGCATCTCGGCGATTTCGGATATGGATCGGCCTTCGTAGGCGTGATTCTCTGGACGCTTGAAGTAGGTGAGCCACATATCGTGCCATGTCGGGGCGCGGGGAATGACCTCGTCACGCAGGCGGGTACGGGCGTCCTCGTCGGAGAGCGCTTCCTTGAGCCGGGCGGGACCGCCCTCGTGTACCCAGTCGGGGAAGACTATGAGGATACGGGTGCTGCCCAGGCTGTACGGGTAGCTGTCGAAGGTGACGTCCTGGCCGGATTCGGCGGCGTCCTCGACGAGTCCGAGCAGGCGGGGCGCGCCGCCCGGAGCGGGGGCCTTCTGGTAGAAGTGGGTGATATGCACTGGTACGCCGCTGCGCGCGCCTATCTCGATAGCCTCTCTGAATGGGTCCATGAACATATCGCCGGACTTGTACCGGACGTGGGTGTGGTAGATGCCGCCGAGTTCGGCGACCTGCTCGGAGAGCGCGACAAGTTCGTCGGTGCTGGCGTAACCGCCGGGAGGGTAGTCGAGGCCGGTCGAAAGGCCGAGCGCGCCCTCCTGCATGGCCTCCCGTATCATGGCCTTCATGTTGGCGATGTCGCGCTCGGTGGCGGGCGTGGAGTCCCAGCCGATGGCGTCAATTCGGACGGGGGAGTTGCCGAGTATGTAGGCGATGTTGACCGCGGACTTGCGGTCGAACATGTTGAGGTACTGCTCGACGGTTGACCATGAGCCGGGTAGGGGAGGGTTTCCGTCCAGGCCGGAGTTTATCTCGACGAACTTGCGGAAGTCTTCCTGCGACTTGAATGGCGCGTATGAGTTGCCGTCCACGCCGATCAGCTCGGTGGTGACTCCCTGCCGGACTTTGGGCTCGTGCTCAGGCTCGGACAGCAGGACCAGTCCGGAGTGGGCGTGCATGTCAATGAAGCCGGGGCAGACGACCATGCCGGTGGCGTCTATGGCGCGGGCGGCTTCGGCGTCTTGGACGGCGCCACGAAAGACGCGGACTTTGCCGTCCTCGACGCCTATGGAGCCATAGTATCCTGGGTTTCCGGTTCCGTCTATTATCAGGCCGTTTTGGATAAGAAGGTCAAGCATGGGGGTTCCTCGGAATTCTGTCTGAATCAGGATATGCAGGATTTTTCGGATACTCAGGATGGAGACGCGCCCTGAACCCATATTGCCCAAGCGTGTCGTTCGGCAGGTCAGGGTAGTTCGGCCCACATTCTCAGCGTCAGGTAGCGGATGTCTGTTCGGTCTAGGGCGTTTCGCAGTCTTCTGTCTTCGGTGATTAGCTCGGCATTCTCGCGTTGCGCGAGCGCGCAGTATAGGGCGTCGTACACAGTAATGTTTATATCCAGTGCAAGACGCAGCGCGTCTTTAAGAAGATCGGCTTGGGAGACAAGGCGGATATTGATTCTCCTAAGCCTGTCAAGCCGTTCCATTACATCTTCAACGGGAGTCTCGACTCTCCGCGCGACCTTCCAGAGTACATTCGCGCATTCAACAAAGATGAAATCAGGCGCAATTAACTGTATGCCAGATTCTTGGTGGAGCGAGACAATGCGCTCGACGCTATCATTGTACTCAGCAGGTATGGCGTACTTAACCAATACGCTGGTATCTATGACGTAAATGTTCAACGATCCCTGTCTTCGCGGACTAGCTGGGCAACATCAATTTTCTGTCCCCGTAGCTTTTGTTCGAGTTTCTTCCTGTGTTTTCTGGCCTCCCTGATGAACTCGAACTGCGGCTCGGTCTCAATCCGAGCGTCCAACTCTTCTCGGGTCATACCTAGCTCTGAGAGGATGTCTGAGAGTGTTGTAACGCGCTTGCGCTTCTGGGCAGGTTCGCAGATGCCGGCTTCGTCCAGTTTGGCTTCGGCTGGCTCGGCCGCATCTTCCACGGGCATGATGTCAACCTCGACGCGCTGGTCCATCGCAAGGTCGGGAAGAGAGTCTAGGAATATGGTGCGTCCGGTTATCGTTCCCCGTATCTTCATGTTCTCCCCTCGTCGGTCAGGTTTCCTGAGATTCATTATAATCGTATCAGGAGACAACTCCAACATTGACGACGCCTGATGCTTGGAACAGGAAGAGAAACATCGCACAGCTATCCTTTACCGACGTTTACCACAGACTGCGGGAGCGTCACGGGCCGCAGAAGTGGTGGCCCGCTGATACGCCGTTCGAGGTGATGGTGGGCGCTATCCTGGTGCAGAGAACGACCTGGACGAACACGCGGCGCGCGATTGAGAATCTGAAGGCGGCTGGCAGGCTTTCGCCGCGCGCGATCAGAGAGGCCGGTGACGAGGAACTTCAGGAGATCATCAGACCGGCGGGATTCTTCAGGACGAAGGCGAGGAAGTTGCGCGCGCTCTGCGAGTTCCTGGGTGCACGCTACGGCGACAGCGTGGGGGCGATGTCGGAGCGGCCGGACGGGGAGTTGAGGGATGAGCTTCTGTCCATCTACGGAGTAGGGGAGGAGACTGCGGACGACATAATGCTGTACGTGTTCGGAAGGCCGATGTTCGTGGTGGACGCATATACCCGGCGGATATTCGGCAGGCTGGGACTGGTGGACCCGAAGCTGAAGTACGCGGATATCCAGTCTGTGTTCCATGACAGTATTCCGAGAGACGTCGCGCTCTATAACGAGTATCACGCGCTCATAGTCGTGCATGGGAAGGACGTCTGCAAGACGCGGCCGGTTTGCTCCGGGTGTCCGCTGGACTCGGTTTGTCCTAAGACTGGGGTCTAGCCCGCGTTCTGCGCGAAGGTGAGGATGCTGTTGGTCTTGATGACCAGGTGTACGTCGCGTCCGCGTTTCAAGTCCAGTTGGCGGGCGGAGCCGGGCGTGACCTCTGCGACTATCATCTCTCCAATGTCCAGGTACACGAGCGCCAGTCCTCCGGTCTCGCGCACGTCGCGCACTACTGCGGGGACTGCGTTGCGCGCGCTTGTGAGCGGCGGCGCTCCGAGGCTCAGGATGATGTCGCCGGATCGGATGGACGCGGACACGGATTCGCCGGGACTCGATTGGGTGGGAGGGCCGACCAGCACTGCGTCGCCTATGGCCAGCCTGGAGGTGCCGTCTTCATCATCGGGTTCGAGAACCCTTGCGCGCAGAATGTTTTCCAGCGTTCCGTAGTCCGCGATTCGGGCGACCGAGGGGTGTGCCATGATTTCCGGCGTGCTGCCGTAGGCGACCATCTTCCCTGCGTCCAGAGCGTACATCTTCGGGGCGAGTGCGAGGACCTCGGACAGCGAGTGAGAGACGAAGACCATGGGTACGCCAAGCTGTGCGGAGACGCTCTTGAGATGGGTGAGTATAGAGGCCCTGTGCGCGGCGTCCAGAGACGCGAGAGGCTCATCCAGCAGAAGCAGCCTGGGAGACGAGGCGAGAGCGCGGGCGAGGGCGACACGTTGTCTCTCTCCGCCGGATAGGTTGCTCACCCCGCGGTCCATGAGGTGGCTTATGGCCAGCAGATATGCCAGGTCGTCCGGCTCGAACTGACGCTCGGAGCGCGGAGTGAGTTTATATCCGTACTCCACATTCTGGCGCACGCTCATGTGCGGAAAGAGCGCGCCCTGCTGGAACACGTAGCCGAAGCGACGCCTTTCAGGAGGCGCGTTGATTCCGGCGGACGATGAGTAAACGACCGCTCCATCCACTTCGATGTCGCCATCGTCGGGTGACAGCATACCGGAGACGCAGTTGAGCAGCGTGGTCTTGCCGCTGCCCGATGGCCCGAAGACGGCCGTGATGCCGCGCTCGAACCGTCCGGCACAGTCGAGTGTGAATCCCTCATATGCCTTTCGCACACTGAATTGCAGGAAGATGTCGGACTTTGCCATAGCTAAACTACGCTCTCCTTCCGCGCGAGCGTTTCAGGAGCCAATTGTGGGCGGCGAGCGTCGCCAGGGCCAGCGCCAGGGCCACCAGTACGAGGAACATCGTATCCTCGCCGCGTCCCAGTTGAATGTTGTCGTAGATCGCGAGTGGGATGGTCTGCGTCTTGCCTGGGATGTTGCCGGCCACGATGATCGTCGCGCCGAACTCGCTCAGGGCGCGGATGAACCCAAGCAGAACGCCGGCCAGTATCCCTCTGTGCGCGAGCGGCAGGGTTATCGTCAGCGCCACCCTGACCGTCCCCGCTCCGAGGGTGCGCGCCGACCTCTCCAGTCTCTCGTCAACCTCCTCCATCGCGGTCATAACGGCGCGGGCCACCAGTGGGAACGAGACGATGGCGGACGCGAGGACTGCCGCTATCCAAGTGAACGCGATTTCCAGTCCGAGAGAGCTTTCGACGAGGGAGCCTATGGGTCCCCGGCGTCCCAGCAGCAGCAGCAGCATATATCCCACCACAACGGGGGGAACGGCCAGTGGCAGCGAGGCGAGGACCTCCAGAATGAATGCCCCTCGGATTCTCTTCTTGACCACCAGCCAGCCGAGAGCCAGGGCGAGCGGCAGGTTCAGAAGCGTCGCGACGATTGCGACACGCAGGGTGAGGGCAACAGTCTCGAGTAACAAGGCCGCTTTACTCCAAAGGCCGCTAGAATCCGAATCTTCGGAACATGGTCTCGGAGAAGCCGAATCCTTGGAAGACTGAGATGGATTCCTCGGAAGATATGTATTCGAGATACCCGGAAGCGTCGCCTGTATTGGAAGACCCGTTCACCGAGACCGCGGGGTATATGATCGTGGAGTGCAGCGCGGGATCAATCGAGTGCGCCACCTCCAGCGAGTTCGAACTGAGCGCGTCGGTACGATATACGATGCCCGCGTCGGCATTTCCCACTTCGACGTAAGTCATTGCCGCCCTGACGTCCTTTCCGAGCAAGAGTTTGCTTTGCAAGTTGTCCCAGATTCCCGCGGACCTGAGCGCCTCTTCCGCGTATGCTCCGGCGGGCGCGAGGGCCGGGTCGGCGAGCGCGATTCGCTCTATGGCGTCGGAGGCCAGTGATTCCAGGGAATCAATTTCGCCGCTTTTGTCCCGGGTGACCACGACCAGTTCGTTGCTCAACAGTCTGAGGGAATGGGAATCCGGGATGGAGGCCAGGCCCCTCTGTTCCAGAAAGTCAACCGGCCCCCTGCCGGCGGATATGAACACGTCCGCAGGCGCGCCGCTGGCTATCTGCTGCGCCAGCGACTGGGAGCCTCCGAAACTCAGATTTACGTTCACGCCGCTTTCGATCTCATATCTCTCGCTAACCTGGGTGAGCGGGTCGCGCAGACTGGTAGCTGCGAATACCAGCAGGTCACGCTCGCCGCCACAGGCGATGAGCGCGAGACAGGCGGCAATTGCCAGCGCTGCCCATATACCCTTCGTCGCCATCTGCCCAGGATGGCGACTATTGAATCTTGCGCTTGAATTCATGCCCTGGATCATGTCCATACGCAATGTTGAAGTCTCACGTCCCTGTGTCATCTTTTTCGCGCGACCCAGATCATCTCAGTGCTGCCCGCGTGAAATTCTGAGCGGTCGAAGTCGCCCAGCAGATCATCTATCTCGAAGCCGCGCATTACGAGAAGATGGTGTATCTCCCAGCGATGACAGTATCTCAGGGTGTAGTCGCGATATATCTTTCGGGCGACCGCGTTATCGTCGTCCAGTTCCTCTATCATCATCCGTATGCCGACCGTCTGGTCGTGAGTGTCATACCAACTCTGTTGGTAGAGGACGTAGCTCTTGCCTGTGACCGGGTCGGTAACGTCGTTCAGGTGACGGGGCACGTCGCTCTGCTCGAAGGCCATGTTCGGGTCCGGCACGAATATGTTGAACACAAGCCTGCCGCCCGGTTCTAGGTGGCGTCGGACGCTATCGAGAGCCCTGATCTGGTCTTCCACGCTCATCAGCGCGAGAAATCCCCTGAAGGGAATGGTCACGAGGGGAAATTGACGCCGCGCGCCATCGGCGTCCCGAAGATCGAAGTCGCGCATATCGGCGTGGACCAACTCGACCGAGCCCGCTCCATCTCGAAGCGACCGCAGCTTTTCCCCGGCTTTCGAGAGCATCGCCGGGGACGAGTCTATTCCGACCACATCTACCCCAAGCTGGGCCGTTGGGACTGCTATGCGCCCGGTTCCCACGCCGAGTTCCAGCACAGGTCCCCCCGATTCCACGGCCTGCTGGGTGTAGAAGGGTATATCCGACCTGACGTATGAGTAAACGGCGTCGTAGATGTCGGCCCACGGATCGTAGGGAGAGTATTCCATCACTCGCCTGCCAGGTACTCCAGGGCGGCGCGGATCCGATCTTCCTCGGACTGGCCGTTGGACGCCGTTCGAGACAGCGCCTCTCGCGCCTCGTTGTCCCCGTATCCGAGCGCGGTCAGGGCGTCCACCAATTCCGAGTCCGGAGCGGAACCGCGTCCGTCGGCGAAGTCGAGGTCCAGCTTGCCCTTGAGTTCCAGGACTATCCGGCTGGCAGTGCGCCGGCCTATGCCCGGCACTACGGACAGCGCCTTCGTATCGCCCTCTTCGACGGTTTGGACAAGGGACTGCGGACTGAATCGGGCAAGCATCGCAAGCGCCAGTCGAGGCCCGATTCCGCTTATGTTCAGCAGGGTGTCGAACGTCTGTCGTTCGTCTTCCGTGAGGAATCCGTACAGAGTCAGGCTGTCCTCCCTGACCTGCAAGGAAGTGTGCAGTCTCAGGGGTTCACCCACGCGCCCTATGGAGTTTACCGAAGTGTCCGGCACACTGATCCGAAACGTCACTCCCCCCACGTCAACGTCAACCCAGTCGGCCCCCACGCCTCCGAGTGTTCCCGATATGGATGAAATGAGTGTCGAGACCATACTTCTATTCCCACATTTCGATATCGTGGGTCTGGACGTTGTTGATGTGGCAGATGGCCACGGCGGCGGCGTCCGCCCGGTCCGAGGGCTCCAGCGGGTCCGGCAGGTCCAGGAGAAACTGCACCATGTCCTGTACCTGCTCCTTGGAACTCCCCCCGTTGTCCGTGACCGCCTTCTTGACCTCTCTGGGAGCGTACATGGATACCGGGATGCCGTGAGACGCGGCTGCAACCATCGCAACCGCCTGCGCCTGGCCAACTGAGATGGCCGCCTTGATGTTTCGACCGACGAATGGCGACTCGACCGCCACGACGTCCGGCCTTATCTCGGCCACCAGTTCTTCCAGTCGGCTGTGGAGCCATCCGAGACGCGCGGCCAGTTCAGCCTTCCTCGGGGGGCTGAGCGCGTCCGAAAGGCGCAGGGAATAGCTATCGCCATCCGACTCCACCAGCCCAATGCCCATTTTGTATGTACCGGGATCAACGCCCAAGACCAGCAATCGAGGTCCCTCCAGATTATTTCATGCCAGCGGACCGCA
>DAOULF010000222.1:0-3209 GCA_034420555.1 Dehalococcoidia bacterium | reverse complement strand
GGATGGCTGGGCGACAGGCTGGACAAGAGACACTTCATCGCCGTCTCCTTCGCGCTGCAATTCGTAGGCACCGTCATCTTCTGCTATACGAGCTCCACCTGGCACCTGATCGGGTTCATAGTGTTCTGGGGCGTTGGATTCGGGGCCTCGATACCGGTCCGGTTCGCCATGCTCGCGGACTACTTCGGACGCCGTAGTTTCGGCACCATCATGGGGATAATGATGACCTTCAGCACGCTGTTCGGGGTAATAGGCCCGGTGTTCGTGGGCTGGATGTTCGACGTGCGGGGCAATTATAGGGAGCCGTTCCTGATAATGGCCGCGTCCATCCTAATCAGCATCCCGTTGATACTGACTTTGAGCAAGCCGGGCGCGCCGCTGAACGTACCCGGCAGGCGACGTCTCTCCTGAGCGGTCAGTGTTAGATAACCCACAAAACGTATAATCCGAACATATATATAGTAGCAGGGAACTAAACATGGTGCAAGCTATCTTCTTCGATGTTTACGGAACGTTGGCGGGCTTCAGGCCGGACAGGTTCGAGA
The DNA here is from genome assembly GCA_034420555.1 of Dehalococcoidia bacterium. Taxonomy (GTDB): domain Bacteria; phylum Chloroflexota; class Dehalococcoidia; order Lucifugimonadales; family UBA1123; genus VXRN01. Next base: position 2,664 of record DAOULF010000222.1, on the reverse strand, counting down.
TACAGTCCGAGGCGTGTTCGCGCTTCGGGATGGAGTTAACGCGCGAGGGCGTTCTGCGAGGCTACGCGCTGGCGGATGTCTTCATGTCGGAGCAGAACGCGGTCAAGCCCGTGCGGATGATGGACGACGAGGAGCGGGACAGGTTCTTCGGGGAGTACGAGCGGCGTGTGCTGCGCGGCTGCGGCTTCGACGTTTCCGTGGAGCAGGCAATGGTGATCTGGCGAGCGGTAAGACAGGTCCCCTACGGCATGGCGCGATACGACGACGTTCTGCCCGCGTTCGACCTGCTCAAACAGCAGGGGCTGACGCTTGGCCTGATCTCCAACATGAACACTCCGGCCACCCAATTGGTAGAGGATATGGGCCTGACACCCTACCTGGACTTCGCCGTCACCTCCGGCGAGGTGGGCGTCGAGAAGCCCCACCGACCGATATTCGATGAGGCGATCCGCCGCTCCGGGGCCGCCCCTGAAGACACGATTCACGTTGGAGACCAGTTGACCTCAGACATCGCCGGAGCGATGAACGCCGGCATCGGGCCGGTGTTGATAGACCGGGATGGCAATCATGCGGGCTATACTGGCTGTCCGCGCATCGAGACGCTGATGGAGCTTCCTGCGCTCGCGCTGGAACTCTAGCCTGACTCAGCCGGACGCGGCTGCCAGGACCTGGCGGGTCATTTCGGTCCTGAATTCGGCCAGGCGTTGGCAGGCGTCCAGGAGGTGGTCTTCCCAGGCTGTGTTCAGGCCGCTTAGGTCGAGGCGGATCTGGGTGTTGCCCACTTCTGCGCCTCTCGGAAGCCTGCGGGTGAGGGCGCGTCTGGCACCGCCAACGTCGTCCTTCATTCTCAAGACGAGGCGTTCGCCGTCGCGGATTATGGACTCTATTCCGGCCTGGTCGGACAGTATCCTGAGCCTGACGGTGTAGAGCAAGGCGCGGGCCTGCCAGGGGAGCGGGCCGAACCTGTCGCGGAGTTCGTCCTCCATCGGGCCAATCGCGTCTTCGTCCTTCAGCGCGATGAGACGCTGATAGAGTCCCATCCTGGCGGGCAGGTCGGGGATGTAGTCGGAGGGCAGACCGGCGGGTATGCCGAGGTCGAGAGCGACGCTCGGTTCGGGTGCCAGGTTGCTGGAGATGGATTCGTCAACCTGGTCGCTCACCATGTCGGCCACGTCCTGCGGACTCATGCCGACCAGGTCGCCGGACTCTCGCCTGGCGCGCAGGTCTTCGACGGCCTGGGACAGCATCTTGGTGTATAGCTCGAACCCGACGGCGTGAATGTGGCCGCTCTGTTCGGCGCCGAGTATGTTACCGGCGCCGCGTATCTCGAGGTCCTTCATGGCGATGCGGAAGCCCGCGCCAAGTTCGGTGGCGGCGAGCATCGCCTTCAGCCTGCGCTCCGCCGTCTCGTTCAGGGCGCGGGTGCGAGTGCTGGGAATGAGGAGATAAGCATAGGCGCGGCGGCTTGAGCGACCGACGCGGCCCCGCAACTGGTAAAGCTGGGCGAGGCCGAAGGCGTCGGCGCGGTTGATTATCAGCGTGTTGACGTTCGGGATGTCCAGGCCGGACTCGATGATGGTGGTGCAGACCAGCACGTCGAACTCGCCCTGGGAGAAGGACGCTATCGCCTTCTCAAGGTCGCCTTCCTTCATCTGGCCGTGCGCGACGCCGACCCGGGCCTCCGGGACTATCCGGCGGATGTAGCCTGCCATGTAGCCGATGTTATAGACGCGGTTGTGGAGGAAATAGACCTGGCCCTGCCGGTCAATCTCGCGCAGGATGGCCTCGCGGATGAGCTCGTCGCTGAACTCGGAGACATAGGTCTTGATGGCGACGCGGTCTTCAGGGGGGGTCTCCATCGTGCTCATGTCGCGGACGCCGGCCAGGGACATGTGAAGCGTGCGAGGTATGGGCGTTGCTGTGAGAGTCAGGACGTCCACCTCCTGGCGCATCTGCTTGAGGCGTTCCTTGTGCCCCACGCCGAAGCGCTGCTCCTCGTCCACTATAACGAGGCCGATGTCCTTGAACCGCACGTCCTTCTGGATGAGGCGGTGGGTACCGATGCAGATGTCAACGCTGCCGTCGGCCAGGGCTTCCAGGACCTCGCGCTGTTCGCGGGCCGTTCTGAAGCGGCTGAGTACCTCGACCCTGACAGGATAGGCGCTCATCCTCTGGGAGAAGGTCACGTAGTGCTGCTGGGCGAGGACGGTCGTGGGCGCGAGGACGCCGACCTGCTTGCCCTCCATGACCGCCTTGAACGCGGCTCTCAGCGCTATCTCGGTCTTGCCGTAGCCAACGTCGCCGCAGACAAGCCTGTCCATGGGGCGTTCGCTTTCCATGTCGTTCTTGACCTCGGCGAGCGTGGCGAGCTGGTCGGGAGTCTCTTCATAAGGGAAGGACTCTTCAAGTTCCTGCTGCCAGGTGGAGTCCGGGCCGAATGCGTGCCCGGAGACCATTTCGCGGGCGGCGTAGAGGGCTAGGAGTTCGGCGGCCATCTGGCGGGTGGAACGCTCGGCCCGGGCCTTGGCGCGGCTCCATTCCTGGGTGCCCAGACGTGTGAGGTGTGGAGGGGAGTCGCTGGGGGCGACATAGGGCGTGACCCTGTCCAGGTGTTCGAGGGGGACGTAGAGCCTGTCGCGGTTGGCGTATTCGAGGAGCAGGTAC
>DAOULF010000221.1:0-21382 GCA_034420555.1 Dehalococcoidia bacterium | reverse complement strand
ACATCAGCGTCGTCGTTCCCATTTCGGGGGCCGCATCTGTGGCGGTGTAGGTCATTGGATACTCGCCCACCGAACTCGGCGTTCCTGAGAGGACGCGAGTAGTGGTGTCGAAGGTCAGCCCAGACACGTCCGGCGTCAGCGAGTAGGAGAAGACGCCGCTGCCACCCACGGCTTGGGGTAGTGTCACCGACTTGATGGACTTCCCCAGCGTATAGTCAGAGTCATACTTTCCGGGAGGAATGGTTGGGAAACTCGGTATGGGAGTTGGCGTAGGCGTTGGGGTATTTGTCGGTGTTGGAGTGAAGGTCGCGGTAGGCGTTGGCGTTGGTGTATAAGTCGCTGTTGGAGTGGGTGTGATGGTAGGTGTATGAGTTGGCGTCGGCGTGGGAGTCGCGGTGGGCGTATAAGTCGCTGTTGGAGTGGGTGTGATGGTAGGTGTATGAGTTGGCGTCGGCGTTGGCGTAAAAGTCGCTGTCGGGGTTGGTGTATGAGTTGGCGTGGCTGACGGGGTTGGTGTAGGTGTCGCTGTTGGAGTGGGTGTAGGTCCAGGAGCCTCAACTAAGACAACGAGAAGAGGCCGTGATGAGAGTTTTTCATCTCGCCCGTCGGACACATTCGCCTGGAACAGGTAAGTATAGGTTTCGCCGAGAGTTACTCCTGTATCCGTATGGGTAGTTCCGGTATTGTAATAGACGTTCACCCAATCAACGCTATCCAGCGTGCATGAACCCATGCAACGATCTATGTAATATCGTATAGCTCCGGCGGTCTCGTCCCATGTCAAAGTGACGCTCGGAGTATCCGTATTGACCGTTGCCCGAATGTTCCTGACGCTACCTGGCTTGACGGAGACGGTGAATTCCAGTGTGGCGAAATTCGCGCTATCGCCTGAATCCATGGCCGTATATGTCATTGAATACGAGCCAAACTTGGAAGGAGTGCCTGACAGGGTTCGGGTGTTAGCGTCAAAATTCAGTCCCGGCACATCCGGCGACAGGGAGTACGTGTAGCTCCCACTCCCACCAGTAGCCTCCGGCAGTTCCAGAGCATCAATTTCATAGCCGAATGGATATTCGAGTGTCTGGTCTTCCAAGGAGTTCTGTTCAAAGCTGATAGCATCGCCCTGTACAGTGAAAGAGTCTTGAGGAAGCAGCAGGAAATATGTCGCGGTCACTGCGAATGCGAGTAAGGCAACGAACAGCCTGACCATCTATGCCGCTGACACCCCTCCTAAAGGTACGCGGGCGGACAGCGTTGGCAATTCCGGCCTTCGTGGAGACGCGCTGCGACCAGCGCGATGCCGGTAAAGCCGGGTACGCGGACCCGCCGGGCCACTAACTACCGAGCGGTGATATGGTGGGGAAGGGGAGACTCGAACTCCCACGCCTTGCGGCACATGATCCTAAGTCATGCTCGTCTACCAATTCCGACACTCCCCCATCAATAGTGGCCTCTGCACCGAGAGAGGGTATTTCCAATAATACCCCCAATCAAGCCGACTTCACAAATCTAAGCGCGTTGCCGATTTAGATTTACACGGCCATTTCGATTCTCCTCGCCTTCGCAGGCAGAGTGATTCTATTTACGGGTCGTATGAATGGCAGACCTGAATTTTCTGAGTATTTCACCAATTTCGGAAATTCACCTCGGTATTCTGTAATCCGATAAGGAGATACGATTCGCTCCTAGTACCGAGTCCACACAATTTTGGCACAAGTCTGAGAAATAGGTTAAATTCGGCTGCGCTCTCAGGCGAAGTTGTTTCCGAATATGACTGCAAGCAGATACATAAGTTTCCCACAGAACTACACATCCGTGCGCCACATACGCTATAATGCGAACATGCAAACTAATAACGGAGGGTGTCCGACCATGATTCTAAACCTCGACATACATAAATATCCACTTATGCTGACCCGAAATCAGAGGGACGAAGCATTCCCCCCAAAGCTAACGCAGGTGATTAACAGGCGGATTTCTGGTGTTCTAATCACCAGTTGCCCACCTGTCGGTCACCAGTTAAGCCACCAGTTGCCACCTGTCGCTTTATAAACGGAAATATATGACCATACCAATCCACCCGTCGCCGACATCGAAAAGACCCTCTCCTTTGACGGGCCCACAAGGGTATGTAAATGAATAAAGCGGCTATGAATGTCAACGGAAAGTCCCCTCTCCCTTTGGGCTAACAAGGGTAGGCAAAAGTCCCTTCCCCCTCGATGGGGGAAGGTTAGGATGGGGGTGACTCCGCCAACCCAACTTCAATGCCTACCCCTCTCAGCTTTGGGAGAGGGCTGGGGTGAGGGTGAAATGCCTACTCCTCTCAGCCCTTGACGGGAGGAGGTTAGAGCCTGCCCCGTACTTGATATGGGGATGGGAGTGATCCACCCTCGCCCGGCTGCTTTCCCGCTTGTCCATACGGTCAGGTAGTGATATACTCACAATATAATCTATTGTTTTACCGGAAGTGGGCGCGGCCCACTTTCTTTGTTCAATAGAGTATGAGATTTCCGCCGGAACGACGAAGGAGGTAGCCTGAATGATGAAGAGCGACTTCGTGATCGCTTTGACGCAGCTGGCCGCCGAGCGAAACCTGCCGAAGGAGATCGTGATCTCCGCAATCGAGGCTGCGCTGGCATCCGCATATCGCAAAGATACTATCGCGTCCGGGCAGAACATCTCGGTAAAGTTGGACCCGGGTTCGGGAGACGTAACGGTCCAGATTCTCAAGACCGTGGTGGATGAGGTCATTGACCCGGAAACCGAAATCCTTCTGGACGACGCTAAGCAGATAGAGCGCGGCGCGGCCCTGGGCGATGTCATCTCAACCAGCAGCATTCCCCACAGCGCGGGTCGCATCGCGGCCCAGACCGCGAAACAGGTCGTCATGCAGCGCCTCCGCGAAGCCGAGCGCGACCTGGTGTATCAGGAGTTCATCGAGAGAGTAGGCGAAGTCTTTCCCGTTACGGTCCAGAGAGTCGAGCCTCGCCACGTCGTAGTGGACATGGCCAGAGGCGAGGCTATACTTCCTCACTCAGAGCAAATGTCCTCAGAACGGTACCGGCAGGGTCAGAAATTCAAGGTTCTGCTGAGGTCGGTAGAGCGCACCCCTCGCGGCACTGAGCTGATTGTATCGCGCGCCGACAGGGACCTCCTCCGGCGCCTGTTCGAAATGGAAGTTCCCGAGATTTACAATGGCGCCGTGGATATGGTCGCCATCGCGAGAGAGGCCGGCTCCAGAAGCAAGGTCGCCGTCAGAGCGCGTCAGGATGGCGTGGACCCGGTCGGCTCCTGCGTCGGATTGCGCGGAGTGCGCATACAAAACATCGTCAATGAACTCCAGGGAGAGAAGATAGACATCCTGGAGTGGAACAAGGACATAGCGCGATTCATCGCCAACGCCCTGAATCCCGCTCAGGTGATGCGAGTAGAGCTCGACCCTGTCACCAACACCGCCATAGCGGTCGTTCCGGACAGACAACTCTCCCTGGCGATTGGCAAAGAGGGTCAGAACGCGCGCCTCGCCGCTAAGCTCACCGGGTGGAGCGTGGACATAATGAATTCCACCGACGCCGAGGCAGCGGCCCTGGAACGTGCCAGAATCGCCGCCGAGATAGCGGCGCTGGAGGCCGCCGAGAAGGCGCGACAGGAAGCGGAGGGAATCGCCCCTGAAGAAGAGCAGGCGGTAGAAGAACAAATGCTGTCGGACGAGGACTCCGCGGTCGCCGCTGCCGCCGATTCTTCCGAGCTACAGGAAGAAATCCTGGAAGAGGCCGTAGAGGAGACGGAAACCGCCGAAGTCGTGGAGGAAGTCGCTATTCCGGAGCGTTCGCCTGAAGAAATCGCTGCCGAAGAAGCGGCTATCATGGCGCAACTGGAACGAGAAGAGGAGGAGCTTCGAGCCGCGCTTGAAGCAGAGGAGCGCGAGAGGGAAGCTGAACAGGAAGCTATGGCTGCGGAGGCCACTTCGCTCAGAAATCTGCCTGAAGATATATGGACGATTCCTACGGTCCCGGGTCAGGCCGAACCGAGCGGCATCAGGTTTGCCGAGGATATAGACGGGCTCAGAGGAGGAGTAACCGCGCGACGGACTCGCAGAAACGCCTCCGAACAGTCGGACGCTCAAACTCCGGCCGCCGCCGCCAGGGGCGGACGTAGGCGTGGTGGCCGAGGCAGACCCGGCAGAAGGCGACGCTAACGCGGTCGGTACGAGGAGTGTTTCATGCCTAAACGCAGGCGCGTTCCACTGAGAACCTGCGTTTCCTGCGGCGTAAAAACTGACAAACGGAATCTGCTCCGCATCGTTTCCGGCGCGGACGACAGGGTGGTTGTGGACAGGTCCGGCAAGCAGAACGGGCGCGGCGCCTACGTGTGCGCGTCGTGTTGCGAGTCGAAAGGCCGTCTGCGCCGCGACAGGCTGGAGCGCTCATTGCGCGCTAAGATAGATAAAAACGAATGGCAATCTTTAGTCGAGGCGATGACACGGGCATCCGAAGGCGTTTCGTGAAACAGGAGGTGTATGTGAAGCTATGACAACAAGCATATCCCAACAAACGCAATCGGCCACGCCGGCAGGTCAGCACAGTCTGGAAGAGATAGCGACCGCTATCAGGCTTCAAGGGCTGGAGCCTCTGAGCATCCCTGCCGCCATAACCGTGGCGGACTTTGCGACTGCTATGGACGTGGGCGCGGTTGAAGTTATAAAGGCTCTTATGCGCACCGGCTATATGTTCACTATCAACGATGTTATTGAACACGGTGTCGCTTCAGTGGTATCACCCATATTTGGATATGGGCTGTTGCCGCTGGAAGCCGAATCGAGTTCAGAGTCAGGTTCTACGTCGCTGGTATTCTCCCCCGATGAAGAGGAAGACCAGGACGCGCTTGAACCTCGTCCCCCCGTCATAACGATCCTGGGGCACGTGGACCACGGAAAGACTACGCTTCTCGACACCATTAGAAACGCGAACGTGGTCGAAGGCGAGGCGGGCGGAATCACGCAGCACATGGGCGCTTATCAGATCGAGCGCGAAGGCACCCACATCACATTCTTGGACACGCCCGGCCACGAGGCATTCACGGCCATGCGGGCCAGGGGCGCGCAGGTCACTGACATTGCGGTTCTCATCGTGGCCGCCGACGATGGCATAATGCCCCAAACTATTGAAGCGATAGACCATGCCCGCGCCGCGGAAGTTCCAATCGTCGTCGCGATCAATAAGGTTGATCTTCCCAACGCCGATCAGGAGAGAGTCAAGCGCCAGTTGGCAGAGCAGAATCTCCTGATCGAAGAATGGGGTGGAGACATCATTGCGGTTCCCGTATCGGCGATTAACGGCAGCGGCGTTGACGACCTCCTGGAGAACCTGATTGTCCTGTCCGAGATCAGCGAACTTCGGGCAAACCCTGACCGGTACGCTCTTGGCGTAGTCGTGGAAGCGAGGCGAGACAGAAGCAGGGGCACAATGGCAACCCTCATCGTCCAGACCGGCACCCTTGAAGTTGGAGACCACATCGTAATTGGAGGCACGCGCGGCAAGATCAGGGCCATGTTCGACGATGAAGGCAACAGAATAGAGTCCGCGGGCCCCTCGACGCCGGTAGAGATACTTGGACTCAGCGAAATGCCGGAAGCGGGTGAACTCTTCGAGGTGGCGTCCGACGAACGCGAGGCGCGGGAATGGGTGCAGGAATATGAGATCGAGCAGCGCAGAGAGCGCCAGGGTGGCCCCACACTCGAAGATGTACATACCCGTATTCAGCTGGGAGAGGTTGTCGCGCTCAATCTCATCGTCAAGACAGACGTCCAGGGTACACTCGAACCCGTCCGGGCGGCCCTTGAACGCCTGAACACCGAAAGCGCGCGTGTCAACATAGTTCACATAGCCAGCGGCGGCATAACCGAGAGCGACATACTTCTTGCGGTCGCCTCGAAAGCCGTGATTATTGGCTTCAACAGCCCCCCAGAACAGGGCGCTCAGGCGCTCGCCAGCAAAGAAGGCGTCGAGATACGAAGCTACGATGTCATCTATCACATGCTCGATGATGTCGAACGCGCGCTGGGCGGGATGCTCCAGCCGGTATTCCAGGACGTCTTTGAAGGCAGGGCAACCGTTAGAGCCGTCTTCAATCTCGGCAGACGTATCAGGGTCGCCGGGATATATGTCAACGACGGGCACATCGCGCGCGGCAACAGTCTCCGCGTCATACGCAACGGCAATGTTATCGCGACCGGTGTTCCGGCCAGCCTCAGACGCTTCCAGGACGACGTGAGAGAAATTGCGAACGGCTTCGAGGGCGGAGTGACCATCGAAGGTTTCAACGATTGGCAGGAAGAAGACATCATCGAAGCCTATCGCTCCGAACAGGTCAGATAGCCGGCAAACCCCCTCGCTAAAGCCCCTTCCCCTTGACGGGGGAAGGTTGGGATGGGGGTGATCAGGCTGAATGCCTACCTCCTCTCCCTTGATGGGCTCATACAGGGTAGGCAAAAGTCCAGCCGACTATAAATACCGATCAACAAACCCCCTCTCCCTCAGGGAGAGGGCTGGGGTGAGGGTGGACTACAACTCAGCCATTCCCGCTTTTGCGGCAATCTATGTCGCCCTGGAGGCCCCAACTTGTCAAGAAGAATCGAACGCCTCAACTCCCTGATACGTCGGGACGTGAGTGAATTGCTGCGTTACGAAGTGAAGGACCCCAGGGTATCGGGGGTCGTCAGCGTAACCAGGGTCGACGTCTCAAGCGATGTTCAGCACGCGAAAATCTATGTGAGTGTGTACGGCACCCTGCGCGAGAAAGAGGATACGATCTCTGCGCTCCAATCCGCCGCCGGATTCATAAGGCGTCAACTTCGAGGCAGGCTGGAAACCCGGCATGTGCCTGTCCTGAGATTCATCCTCGACGAAACCCTCACTGAGGGCAACCAGATGCTCGATCTGCTGGACGATCTGGCTGAACAAATGCCCGCTTCGCCCGAGCCTCCCGCCGTGCAATGACGCAACTCCCCGCAGACGGCATCCTCGTGCTGGACAAGCCTGCCGGAATCTCCTCGATGGAAGTCGTCCGCAGGATAAAGCGGGCCAGCGGCATCAGAAGAGTCGGGCACGGCGGCACGCTGGACCCCATGGCCACGGGCGTGATTCCGATCTGCCTTGGCCGCGCCACCCGCCTGATGGAGTACATGCTCGATAGCTCCAAGGAGTACATTGGTGAAGTACGCTTGGGAATATCAACGGATAGCTATGACGCCGAAGGTGAGATAACCGGCCGCAGCGACCCCTCTGGCGTTGAAAGAGAATACATCGAGGACGTTCTAAATCGCTTCCTGGGACAGACTGAGCAGGTCCCGCCTATGTTCAGCGCGCTCAAGAGGAAGGGGAAGCGCCTGTACGAACTCGCAAGGCAGGGAATCGAAGTCGAGCGAGAACCGCGCAGCATGACGGTGCACTCGATCCGGCTCGCGGGCTGGAATCCTCCTGTTGCTACGGTACATATCGAGTGCAGCCGAGGATTCTACATGCGATCACTCGCGCACGACATTGGAGTCCAGCTTGGTTGCGGAGCACATCTGGAATCTCTGACGAGGCTGAGGACCGGACGATTTCGTATTGCCGACGCGGTGTCAATCGAGACGGCACAGCGGAATTTTGAGGAAGGTTCATGGCCTGAGTTGCTGGCCAGCCTTGACAGCGTGCTGGGAGACCTACGGGCAATCATAGTTGACGAAAGAGAGCAAGCGAGTATTCAGAACGGTCGTCCCGTTCCCCTATCGGAAGACGACAGTAATCCGCAGCCGGACGAACAGTTTCGCGCCTACAGCCTGGACGGAGAGTTCCTCGCGATCATGCGCTTCGATGCATCGGACAGATGTTGGCGGCCAGACAAAGTATTCAAAGTATCAAACTGAGTGATTACGCTAAAAAGAGCGCGACTTGACTGTACCAAGCGCGCTCTCATACTATTCGATACGCGGCTTGGCATCACCTGAACCTGACCGCGGAATCCACAGACGACGGCACAGAATCCATGTTCATAGACCTACACACCCATTCGGTATCCTCTGACGACTCACGAGCGGCTGTCGAACAGTACGTTAAATGGGTCGGAGTCCTCAGGAAGAAAGGCTACACGATAGATGGCTTCGTCCTGACCGAACACAGAAAATTCGACTTCGACAAGGACTACTCCGCTCTCGCGGAAGAGAACGGAGTCTTGATTATGAAGGGATCAGAACTCGATACCGATATGGGGCATTTCCTGGTGTACGGCGTGACCGAATCGCTCACCGACGCGGTGGATTTCTCCGACGTAACGATGGACGCAATGGAACTGGTCCGCGCCGCCGAGGAAAATGGCGCCATAGCGCTGCCGGCCCACCCAGGCCGGTTCGGCATCGGGCTCTGCGAATTCGCGGACAACGGCGCCGACTTCGGCCTGATCAGGGCCGCGGAGCGACTGAACGGCTCCAACCGTCCCGGCGAGCAGGAGCGCGCCGAGGAGTTCATAGATCGCCTCGGAGTGCCCGCCACCGGAGGCAGCGACGCCCACCTCGTAAGCGCAATCGGCAAGTGCATGACGAGTTTTGATGGCCAGGTATTGAACGAGTCAGACCTGGTGAGGGAACTGCGTTCAGGCGGCTTCGGCCCCGTTCGATTGGAAGACACACTTTAGGAGCGGCACTACATGACAACTGAAGACTCTGAAATCAAGTTCGACCGCAGTCTGCTGGGCGTCGAAAATGACATTGGTGAATACCCCGTCACCAAAGAGATGATCATAAAGTTCGCCAGTTCGACCGGTGAGCAGAACCCCATCTACTATGACGATGAAGCCGGAAGCGAATCGGAGTACGGGAGCATCATTGCGCCTCCGACGTTCTGCAATATGTTCGTTTCAGGCGTTACCCGACCCGACATCAAGCTCGAATTCGGCGACGTAAGCCTGTTCGCGGGCCAGGCCATCGAATCGGTCTCCCCCGTGCGGCCGGGAGATACACTGTCCGCCAAGACCAAGCTCAAGGACGTTTACGCCAAGACGGGACGCTCGGGCAAGATGGTCTTCCAGGTCTGGGAGACGAGTTTCGCCAACCAGGATGGCGACACCGTCGCATTGGTGCAGGAATCGTTCGTCAAGCGCAACAGGAGGCCCAGATGAGCGCTGTTGAAATCTACTTTGACGACGTTGACCTCGGCGATGAGGTCGGACCAATCGAGAGAGTCGTCACCGACGACCAGGTTATCGAGTTTACCCAGGTGTGGGGACGCGAGGAAGGCCCAACGCGGTTTACCAGCCCCGAGAAAGCGCGCAGCGAGGGTCTCCCCGAGGCCATAGTGCCGGGCGCGATGAACATAGCTATCATGTCGCAACTGATAACCGGGTGGTCGCCGACCGTGAAGCTGAAGAAGTTGGACGTAGTGTTCAGGAGCCCGGTCCTGCACAACCGCCCGCTCACGCTGAAGGGCATGATAACTGACAAAGACATCGTGGACGATGACCCCACCATCGAGTGCGACATCACGATGGAAAATGAAGAGGGCACTCCTCACGTCATAGGAAAGGCGATTGTATCGCTTCCCATACGCGAGTAGAGTCGAAGCCTGAATCTGAACAACGCAAAAGGGGCGTCCGCATGGACGCCCCTTCAGTTACTCGGTCGCAGCGCTGGCAGCCTTAGTGTTCCATCACCGTTCCGCCGTTGATGTTGATGGACTGCCCATGAATCCATGAAGCGGCCTCGGTACACAGGTACACGCAGAACTCTCCGGTCTCGTCGTCAGTCCCGTTGCGGCCTATGGGAGTGGTTTCAGCCATCTCGACCCAGCGAGTCTCGCGGTCAATGTCGTCCATCCGATGGGTGTCAACAGCCCCCGGGCAGACGCAATTGACGTTGATGCCCATTGGCCCGAATTCCCTGGCCATGGACTGCGTCATTCCCACGATGGCGAAGTTGGCGGCGTTGTAGGCCAGCGTGTTTGCGCTTCCTCTCTTTCCCGCGGAGGAGGATATGTTGACTATCTTCCCACCCGTTCCCTGATTCTGAATCTGGGCTACGAAAGCCTTCGTGCAGAGATACGTGCCGCCAATCTTGATGTCTATGACCCTCTGGAATATGTCATCGTCGAGGTCAAGGACGGGGACGCGGTCCGGTCCGCGCGCATACGCGGCGTTGTTCACCAGTATGTCCACGCGACCAAACTCTTCCACTGCCTGGTCAATCATGTTCTGGACGTGATCTTTGTTCGTAACGTCGGCGACCAGTGGAAGGGCCTTCACGCCGTGAGACTCGATCTGGTCCGCTACGCTGTGAATGTCCCTCCAGTTGATCGCCTTTTCGTCGGGAGGGAAAGTGGAGGGGTCGCGACCTGTTCCCGTAACCACGACATTGGCGCCCAGTTTTGCAAATCCGACCGCGGCGGCGCGCCCTATGCCCCTCAGTCTTCCTGCTCCGGTTACAATCGCAACCTTTCCGTCTAATTCACCCATTGGGAGTCCTCGCTAATCAAACTAATCTCAGGATTGTTTTCGTCGGGCAGAAGTATATCGCGCCTGCTTCGATGTGTAAACGAGCGGTGTCAGAGCCCCAGGTTGCTTCTGAGCCAATCGGTGAGCATCTCTCTCAGCTCTTCGGCGCACTCCATCAACCCGTGTTCGGCGCCAGGGTAAAGGACCAGATCTTTGGGTTGCTTCGCCCACGAGTAAATCTGCTCAGAGCAGTAGGGCGGCAGACGGGTGTCGCTCTCTCCGTGCGCCAGCAGCAAAGGGCGCGGCGATACCTTATCCGCTCCACGCGCTCCGAACGTCTGACTGGACAACGCGGCAACCGCCTTCACATCTTCACTGTATGGAGCCGCTGTTATCACCACCGCGCCGCCAAATGAATGGCCGACCAGCGCAATCTCGGTATGACCCGTCCCTGTCAGGAATGATACCCCCACCAGCGCGTCCATGACACACTCCTGGACATTGTTGGGCATCCGGTAGTCAATCCGCACCGATGTGATTTCGTCCTTCAGGTCCTCGGCAACGCCTCGATACAGGCCGCCCGCCGGTCCCGCGAATCCACCCCTGGCGCCCCACACCCAGATGATGCCCTTCGTCGTTCGCCTCTCCTGGTTGTTGTGAACGATGACGTTGACATCGCCTCGCGTCGTCCGCAGCAAAATCCCCCTGCCGGGTTCATCTTCAGGAGGTTCCCAAGGCTCTACGCCAACAATCCGGATGGAGGTTTCTGATAATGCCATTGCTATTTCGATTCAAATTGAGGCACGCATTTTGTGCCACCCGGTAGCCTGCTCCAGCGCGTGCGCAATCCTGAAAATCGTCTCCTCTCCCAGCGCCTTGCCGAGTATCTGGAGACCGACGGGCAGACCGTCAGACAGTCCGGCGGGAATGGACATTCCCGGGATACCGGCAATGTTGGCGGGCAGAGTCAGCACGTCGGACAGGTACATCTGCACTGGGTCCGACGTCTTGGCTCCAAGCTCGAACGCCACGGTGGGCGAGGTCGCCGATACGATGGCGTCCATACCCTCGAAAGCGCTCTCGAACTCGCGGCGTATTATCGTCCTCACACGCTGAGCCTTCAGATAGAAGGCGTCGTAGTATCCGGCGGACAGCGCGTAAGTGCCAAGCATGATGCGCCGCTTGACCTCCGGCCCAAATCCTCGCCCCCTGGTCTGCTCCAGCGCGTCCCACATCGTGCCAGCTTCCCTGTCTGAGAAGCCGTACTTCACCCCATCGTAGCGAGCGAGATTGGCGGAACACTCAGACGGTGCAAGTATGTAATAAACCGCGAGAGCGTATGAGGTATGAGGTAGAGACATCTCCACTACCTCCGCGCCCAACTGCCCCAGAATCTCGATTGACTCGCGGGTGGCGTCCTCGACGCCCGGTTCCATGCCCTCGACGAAATACTCGGTCGGCACGCCTATCCGAAGTCCTTCCAGGTCTCTGCCCAGCGCATTCGTGTAGTCCGGCGCTTCGATGCTCAGAGAGGTGGAGTCCCTGGGATCATGGCCCGCAATGGCGTTCATCACCAACGCGCAGTCGGTTACATCCTTTGTAATGGGCCCGATCTGGTCCAGAGAGCTGGCGAACGCCACGAGCCCGAACCGGGATACCAGCCCGTATGTTGGCTTGAGCCCGACCACTCCGCAAAGCGAGGCGGGCTGTCGGATGCTGCCCCCGGTGTCGGAGCCGAGCGAGTAGAAGCACTCGGAAGCCGCCACCGCCGCAGCCGGGCCGCCGCTGCTTCCGCCCGGCACTCGTTCCAGGTCCCACGGGTTGCGCGTCGGGAAGAAGGCGGAGTTCTCTGTCGAAGACCCCATGGCGAACTCGTCCAGATTGCCCTTGCCCACGAGGATGGCGGACTGGTCGTAGAGTCGTCGGGTTACGGTGGCGTCGTATGGTGGGATATAATTTTCGAGCATCCTGGAGGAACAGGTTGTAGTCACGCCGCGCGTGGCCATGTTGTCTTTAAGCTGCATCGGGATGCCAGTGAGCGGCGTGGCGTCGCCGTTGGCGATACGCGCGTCCGCTCGCTCAGCCTGCTCGATGGCGAGGTCTTCGGTGATCGTTACGAAAGCCTTGACGCTATCTTCGACCTGGGCGATGCGTTCCAGGACTGCCTTTGTCAGATCCACAGAGCTAACCTGACGGCTATCGAGAAGAGCCCGCGCCTCGTGAATAGTGAGAGCCGGGAGAGATGCGGCGTCCATTACTCCAGCACCGCCCTTACCCGTATGAAGTCGCCCTCGCGGGTGGGAGCGTTGGCGAGTATATCCTCGATGTCGGTGGACGGGTGAACTTCATCCTCGCGCATTACGGACACCAGATCAACTGAGTGTCCAGTCGGCTCGATACCCTCGGTGTCAACCTGGTTGAGAATGCTGATGTTGCTGAGTATGTTGGACATCTGCTCGCGCATAACTTCAACATCTTCATCGCTCATGGCGACCCGGCACAGCAGCGACAGGTGTCTAACTTCGTCGGAGGAGATTTGAGTCATTTCGGGCCTCGTTTCCGGTTCATCCGAGAAAGTGTAGCAGTATGAGGCGTGGGCGCGTAAGTCCGATTAATTCTCATCAAGGGGATTGAGTGTACTCAGCCCTTCCAGAACCGCCGCGTTGATAAGGCGGGTGTCGGCACAGACAAATATCGGCGGCTCCAAGCTGCCATCTTCTCTCAAATGTAGCTTAAGCAGAGAGCTGGTGTCGAAGTAGTAACTTGCCATCTTTCCCGGTCAGCGCCAATCCTCACTTCTCTCCTGGATTACGTACTCGGATAGAGACACGCCCGGAATCTCTATCGGCTCAAGTCTGGAACCGGAGGGGGGGTGGTGGGTTGGCGTCGGGTACCGCTCCTATTCAGACGCACTGTGGTAGTCGGTTCCATGATGTTATGAGAGAGGAGCATCCTGCGTATGAGAACCAAATCACGGTCTATCGCGTCCTTGAGCAAGGATTTGACCCTCTCCGTGTCCTTGGCCCAGACGAAGTCCGACTTGGGAAGAATCCGGTCGCGGAATTCGTCCAGAGGCACGTGGCGGTATTTCATCTCCGCCTTGTTCAGCTCGGCGATGAGCTGATCCATCGGCTCTTTCGGATCCTTCTTCACTTCTATGAACTTGCGGGTTTGCATGGCGCATCTCCCGACGCTCTATCGGATTCTTCTTAATCATATTCTCTCTGATACACTTGGGCAAAGCAAATCCAGACGAAGAAGGAGACGATCATGGAAGTGCAAGAGATTGCGGACGCGCTCGTGGCTAAGGGTCAGACGGTATCGGTGGCGGAGGCGGATACGTGCGGGCTGGTGGGGTATCTGTTCAGCACGGTACCGGGAAGTTCGAGGTGGTTCCCGGGAGGCATCATAGCCTATACCGGCGGATTGAAGCAGAAGGTGCTGGGCGTGTCGGACGAACTCTACGAGAGCAAGGGTACAGTCAGCCCAGAGATGGCGGTAGCCATGGCCGTCGGCGCGAGAGACTTGACAGGAACGGATTACGCCGTCTCAGTCACTGGTATCGCGGGGCCGACGGGCGGACGCTCAGGGCTGCCCATCGGGACGTTCTATATCGGCGTTGCCGGGCCGGATGGTCTGGAGGTCGCGGAGCGCATCCACACCGACACTGGCGACCGAGATGGTAACAAGCGGCAGGCAGCAGAGGCCGTAATCGCTCTTCTGGGGAAGCAACTCTCAGGCGACTGAAACCAAGAGTGGCGGGAAATCATCCCGCCACTCTTTCAAACCCTATATCCAATTACGCCGCTACTGGCGGGGTGGCTGGGCCGGGACCGGATTGACCAGATCAGAACCCAGTGATATGGGAATCAGGTCGTCGAGTTCGTCCAGCGTCCAGCGTCCGTCTTTGTGGATGCTGCGAATCACATGGCGAGGCGAGTACAGTGTCGCCTGCCATCCACTGACGCCGACCACCTGCCCGGTGACGTCGCCTGCTGCTTCGGAGCAGAGATATACCGCCTTCGGAGCGTTGTTCGCGGGGTCGCGGGCTTCGGGCGGCCCTTCGATGGGAGCGCCCTGTGCCGCCATCGGCGCGGGCTGGGCCTGCGCCCTCTGCTGCTGGCGAAGCTGGGTCGTGCTTTCCGGTATAGATGCGGTCATTCTTGTCGCGCCGCCCGGATAGACCGCGTTCGCGGTTATACCGTAAGGGGCGAGTTCCTTGGATAGTGAACGCGCGAAGCCGACCATGCCTTCCTTGGCGGCGGCGTAGTTCGCCTGTCCCGACGCTCCCAGGCCGGAGCCGGAGGAGAACAGTACGATGCGTCCGTAATTCTGGTTCATCATGTGGGGAACGCACTGGCGCACCATGTTGAACGCGCCGTATAGGTGAACCGACAGCACGCCGTCCCACTCCGTCTCGGTCATGTTGAATACCATGCGGTCCCGCAGTATTCCGGCGACGTGGCAGAGCGCGTCCACGCGCCCGAAATTGTCAATCGCCGACTGCACTACCCGACCGGCAGATTCGTACTCGGCCACCGAGTCGAAGTTTGCCACCGCCGTACCGCCCGCGTCTCGAATCTCCTGAGCGACTACCTCCGCGGGCGCGCTGGAGTCTCCGGTCCCGTCCAGCGATCCGCCAAGATCGTTCACGACGACCGACGCGCCATCAGCGGCCATCCACTTGGCGACCTCCGCGCCGATTCCACGACCGGCGCCCGTTACGATTACTACTCTTCCTTGAAGTCTGTTGCCCATGTCGCTCCTCCTAGAACCCGGTCCCGATCATCTTCGGGAAAAGGACATCCATCTCATCCATCGTGAAGTTGCCCCACTTCTGCACCGCCCGCTCCACTCTCGGATTGGAGTAGAGGTAGATGCTTCCTCCGCGCACGCCAAAGACGTTGCAGTTGATGTTGGGCGAGGCATACGTGCAGAGATACACCGCCAGCGGAGCGACGTTTTCGGGATCGTCGGGCCAGCCTGCGCCTTCCCAGCCGACGCCTTCGGGACTGAATATGCCGGCGCGCTCGTCCCGGGTCGGGGCTTCGACCGACGCCACTCTGTAAGCGTCCACCGAGCCGGGGAACAGTCTTGTCTCAACCATAGGTGAGATGGCATTGCAGGTGACGCCGTAGCGTCCCATGTCTCGACCGACCGTTCTCGTGAGACCGATTATCGCCTCCGACGCGGCTGCGTAGTTGGAGCGTCCAACGTCGCCCAGCCCTGCATCCGAGGTCATATTCACGATGCGTCCGCTGCGCTGCTGCCTGAACAGGATGCAGGCGAACTTGGTAGCTGTGAACACGGACTTCACGTTGTTCGTGAGAACCCTGTCCCAGTCCTCAGGGGTCATCTGCCAGATCATCCTGTCGCGCAGGGATCCGACGCAGTTTGCAAGCACGTCCACCTGTCCGTAGGCGTCAACCGCCTGCTGTATGACGGCCTCGCCGCCCTCCATGAGCGCCATGTTGTCATAGTTGGCGACGGCCTCGCCGCCGCGAGCCTTTATCTCCTCGACGACGCCGTCAGCGGGAGCATGGGAACTGCCGCTCCCGTCCACTTCGCAGCCAAGGTCGTTCACAACGACCTTAGCGCCCTCTTCGGCCATAAGAAGCGCGACTCCACGGCCAACGCCGCGACCCGCGCCCGTAACTACCGCAACCTTTCCCTCAAGACGGTTGCCCATATATCACCTCCATTGATTAATCTCTGGTCATTCGATTATCGCCACGCCGAGCGGCGAGCATCATTCAGATTCACCGTCCAATAATATACTGTATGGCGTGGGTTATTGAAAGTTAGAGTCTGCGGATAGAGCCTGTATCAACTTAGTCGGTAGGGGAGTCACCCCCATCCTAACCTTCCCCCATCAAGGGGGAAGGGAATTTTCTCGCCACTGGCAGCGCCGACTAAATTGGTACAGTATCCTGCGGATACAGGGTCTTTCCGAGTGGTCGGTTGGAGTCGGAATCGGCAGGATTGATAAATCATACTTTATATCGTACAGGTGGGTTTACAAGTGAGTTTCCAAGCTGGACAGGGTAGGGTCTCCTGGAAAGTGACCTGTTATCACCTGTTGTTAGCTTTGGGACGGAAATTTTTGGGTCGGGCGAGTGGTCATTGATAAATTTCTCCTTATGTATGTCTGTATGTCAAATACATGGCAAGCGCATTTGTTCTGTAATTGTAGCATAGGATGGGTTCATGGGACAAAGGGGGTTCTCATGGAGAAATTTGCCTAGTTTTCAGATAATCGAATAGCCCTGCTGCGGATACGATCAATGGACGTTGATGTTCCAAGTAAATACCATAGTGTCAAGGCCAAATCATATTCGATAGGGGGACACTCTCATGGCGACAGAGAGGCAGACCGTTGATGTTGACACTTTCTCGGTAAACTCCGAGGAAGCCTCTCTTCCGGAGATTCGTCGGGCGATTGCCGCTTTGTCCGAAGAGGACTATCGCCAACTGAAAGCGTGGTTGGAAGAACTCTAGTACATCGAGCGAATCCTCGTTGCCATCACTATCTCATCCCTGAACATAACCTCATCGCGCTTACCCGGCACAGTAGTATATATGGCGGAATCGTTTTGAAGAGTAGAAGGAGGCCACCATGTCTTTCCAGAAAATCAGCGTGTTCGTGACGGCTCTGCTTGCTCTGGCTGTAGTGGTTGTGGCGGTCGTTATGTATATCCAGTTGTCCGAAATTCGGGAACTGCGCGAGGACATGGCTGCACTTCAACAGACGGCAGAGGCGGAGAACCAGGGTCTCCGCGAGGAGTTAGCCTCCCTTCGGACTGAAATGGCCGAACTGGACGCGAGCGAAGATCTGGCGGCTATCCAGCAGTCAATCTCCAGGCTGAGGTTGCAATCGCTGGGCGTCTGGGTGGACGACGAACCTCTCGTCAGCCTTCAAGTTCCACAAATCGCTCAACCGAGCCTGTCGGTCTTCAATATGCAATCACTGATACCCGAATCCGATTGGTGGTGGGAGCAGGAACCGGAAAGCGTTCGGACCATCACGCGGAGCGACTACGGTGCAGAGTGGCCCTTCGAGACCGATGACGCCCTGCTCGGATGCCATGGGGGCGATGTCCTTGCCGTCGTTGAAGGGATAGAAGTCATGGTTGACTCCGCTTCCCCAAGCCTGCATAGTTTCATGGCTGACATGACGCTCATTTCGGTGCTCGACCCCTCATCCCCAGAGATTACCGAGGCGCGTGAGCGTATGACAGAAGAGGCGCAGAGTCTTTGCAAGATTGTCCGCTAGGCTGAATTGGCTTCCCAGCAGGCTATGGAACCGTCGGCTATGTTGCGCGGGGCTTCGCTGCCCGTCGCGTCGAGGAGGATGACGCTGTTGGATTCGGTGGGGGGCAGTTCGGAGCGGATGAGTCGGTAGCCGAGTTGTCCGCAGACCAGTATGGATCCGCCGTCGGGCGACCAGACAGGGTGGGACTGAGCGTACTGGTCGAAGAACATGAAGTGGATTAGCTGCTCCTGGCTCGGAACGAAGTCGGGAAGATAGGTCAACTCCCCGCTGTCCACATCCACGACGCCGAAGCGCAGCGATCCGTCCGCTCCGTCCGACCGGGTGACGTAAGCGACCTTCGAGCCGTCCGGCGACCAGTAGAAGGCGAGCGCGGGGTCGTCGGAGAGCTGAACCTCCTCCCGCGTCTCGTAGTCAACCAGCCACAGGCCGGAGTAGAAGCCCGTGTTGCGAATGGTCTCCTTCACCATGCCCAACTGCGCGTATCCCGGACGCCACGCCACCGCCGCAATCCCGTAGAACTCGGTCAGCATCCTTGCCGAACTGTCTCTCAGGTTGATGACCAACAGACGCTGCTTGCCATGCTCTCCGTCGAGGAAGAAGGCGATGCCGTCCTCCTCGCGTCCCCAGGATGGCGACATATACTGGGTTCCCCTGCCCGGAAACTGCCGAGGATCAGCCTCCGCAGTCGCGTCTATCAGGTAGTGATCCAGGAACGAGTGAGTGTATATCTGGGTCGAGTCAGGCGACCAGGCGAAGTACATCGGCCCTCCATCCTGCGCAACGCGCGGAGAATTTCGGGTGTCCCCGTCCCAGACGAACAGAGACAGTCCCCTGCCGGTCTGCGCGACGAAGGCCAGCCTGGAGCCGTCCGGTGACCAGGAGCAGTAGTGGGGCGTGGCCCTGGCGATCTCCCCGGTTCCGGCTTCATTGGAGTAGATAAGACCGGGCCCGGGGTTCTCATACCCAGTGACATAAACCCCCAGCGTCTCGTCATCGGAATATCCCGAAAACGCCACTCTTTCGCCATCAGGCGACCACACGGGCCAGTTACAGCGCAGGCCCGGCACGCTCAGCGCAAGATCCTCGTCATCGGGACTCAGCGTGTCGTGGACGCGCAGAACCCCGTCGTGGCCTATATACGCAACCTTCATTGCCCGAACCTCGGTGCGCTGAGCTTGCGTATCACGTCCAGGTCGTATGGCAAGTCCGTATCGGGATACGTCCAGGAGTCGAGAACCCCGTTCGGCGCGCCGATGCTGTCCGCGATTCTACGATAGGCTATCTCGGCCAACTTCGGCAGCGAGAGCACGTCCTCGGCGTTGTATCGGATGAGCGTATCGAGCGCGCCCCGGTCGCCGCGCGCCCACATACGCCACATTCTCACGGCGTCGTAGCCGTTCAGCGTGGACAGTTCGGACGGGCGACCGACTCCCATCCGGTTTTCTATGGACTTCAGGCCGCCCTTCAGGCCCAGCCGTCCCAGAACGAACCTGAGATCAATGTGCGCCTTGTGCCTGAACACCGAGCCGAAGTGATGCTCTATGAACGGCAGGTCGAAGGATGCGCCGTTGTAGGTGACGATGAGGTCGTACTTTTCAAGCGCCTCGCGCAGGTCGGACAGGTTTTGGTGATAGACGAACGGGTGATAGCCGTCGGAATCCAGAATCCCGACCAGCGTGACGATGGAGGACTGGGGAGACAGGCCGGTCGTCTCGATGTCCAGGAAGGCGGCTGTGGCGCGGAAGTCGGCGTACATCCGCCATGACTCCCTGCGTGGTATGCTCTCGGCGAAATAGCGGACGTCCATATCATCGAGACGTTCCGCGCACCTTTCCAGGATGGGGCGGGCAATGGCCTGCGCGGTCCGCGCCCTGCCGGGCAGACTGCGAGTATCCAGAAAGTCGCGCCAGGTGTGGATGCCGGAGTCCCATAGCTCGCGCTCGGTCACCGAGCCTATTCCGGGAATGTGTATGAAGGTGTTGTTGAGCAAGGTGTGAGGCGGTCCGTGTACGGGATGACACCGATTCTACACGAAACGAGAGCGACGCGGGCTAGTCCGCCGCGGCGTGTGAGTAGAACATCTCGCCGCGGTAGATGCGCCTGATGGTCGCGCCCTGCCAGCTTGCGAGCATCACCACGATGAATCCTACCCCGCCGACCAGCAGCAGGAAGGACGCGCCGCCGCTGCTGCTGAGCATATCGCCGAATGCCGTGCCGGTGAACAGGTTAGCGGAAGCCAACATCGCGCTGATTATGTCGGCTAACCAGCCGTTGACCAGGTTGGCCGAGGCCATCATGCCGCCGATATGCACGGAGTACACCGCGCCCACCCTGCCCCGAACGCCGTCGTCGGTCACCGACTGGATCATCGTATGGGTGAGCGTCATGAAGCCCGCCTGGGTAGCGCCCATGATGCCGGCTGCTATCAGCGCCGTCGGCATATTCACGGACATGGCGAGCACAGCCGGGGCCAGGCCACTCAGAACGCCGAGATTGAGGAACAGCTTGCCCTTGAGCGATTCGCTGGTGACCCCGGCAAGCAGGACTATCGAGACCATCGCGCCCGCGCCGACCGCCATCATCAGCAGGCTGAATCCGGCGTCCTGGGCGTTGAGCCGCGTGTCAGACAGGACCGGCAGCAGCGACTCGAACGACATGGTTAGTCCGCAGTGGAAGAGCGCCATGATAACAACGGCGCGCAGGATGGGTTGGCGATAGACGTACTTCAACCCTTCCAGCAGGTTGTTCAGGAAACTCTGGCGCTTGTCTATGTTTCCGGTCGAGTATGTCTTGATCCTCAAAGCCTGGACCAGGCTGAAAGCGTAAAATACGGAGCAGAGCATGAACGCGCCCTGCACTCCCGTCCAGAGCAGCAGGGGAGCTATGGCAAGCGGGCCTATGAGCCGGGAGCCATTCATCGTCGCCTGGTTCAGCGCAATGCCGTTCAGAAGCAGGTTGCGCGGCACGAGGTTGGGAATGAGCGCTTGTCCGGCCGGCATCTGGGCGGCGCGCGCAGAGCCGTTTACGAAGGACAGAATCACCAGGTGCCATATCTCTATGACGCCGAACACCACGAAGACCGACAGCGCGATGTTATGCACCAGGTTGATGGCGAACATTATCGCCATTATGTTGCGCCTGTTGAACCTGTCTGCCAGGTACCCGGTGAACGGCGGAATCAGGACGCGGGGTATCATCGCCGCGAAGGTCACTATCCCGACCCACAGCGACTCGCCGCCGGTCAGGTCATAGACCAGCCAGCCCCTGGCCACGATCAGCGCCCACGCCGCGGCTCCCGACGAGAGGCTGGCTGTCCAGAGCGTAACGTAGTCGGGGTAAGCCAGCGCCGCCGTATAGCGGTGGACGATAGCCGATACATGAGACCTTGGGCCTATGATCTCGATCCTCCCTCTTGCCGTTCGTTCGGGAGGAGCGAGAGATGGGAACAACCCTCACTCCCCACGGATTCCCTGTTCGCTGTTTGGCGAGGTTACACCAATCGCGAGAGATTGCCAATCCGAATTCTATGCGCGAACCTGTATCAGCTTGGTCGGTAGGGGAGTCACCCCCATCCTAACCTTCCCCCATCAAGGGGGAAGGGAATTTTCTCGCCACTGGCAGCGCCGACTAAATTGGTACAGTATC
>DAOULF010000220.1:0-8166 GCA_034420555.1 Dehalococcoidia bacterium | reverse complement strand
GAGTCCTGGGAGTGACTGCGGCGTTCATGGCGGTCAGCCTCGCCGGGTTGTGGTACTTCTCGCGCAAGGCCAGGGGCATAACGGTCGTGTCCAGAGAGTCGCAGATCGTCGGGCAGGTGGGCACTGTGCGAAGAGTCCTGGAACCGAGGGGAACGGTGTACGCGGCGGGCGAACTGTGGACGGCGGAGTCGCTTTCCGGCGAGACCATCGAGGTAGGGGAGAGCGTCATCGTAACCGACATGGATGGTGTTATACTGACAGTGCGGAAAGAGGAGTGACGCCGTCGTCGCCTCGTTATTCCGCGTTCCTGCCGGGAGAGTGTCATGCCGGAACTGGAATCTCTTAGCTGGCTGTCAAGCGCCGAGGTGGTATTCGCGCTGATTGCCGTCGGTACGGTCCTGCTCCTGGTTGAGATTGCAAGCCCGGGAGGGTGGATCGCCGGTATCGCGGGCGTAGCGCTGCTTGCCCTCGCGGGGCTGGCACTTCTCAGCCTGCCGTTCAGCTGGATAGAACTGGCGCTCATCGCCATCGGGCTGGGGCTGTTTCTGTTCGAGTTCACCGGAGGATCGGACTACGGGGTGTTTGGAGCCGCCGGGGTCATCAGTTTCGCAGTCGGCGGCCTGCTTCTGTTCGACAACAGGACCGCCCTGGGATTCGGCGCGTTCGGCGGAACGATAGTCTTCATGTGCGCGAGCCTCGCCGGACTCTGGTACTTCGCGCGCAAGGCGCGAAATCTGCATACTCCGTCCAGAGATTCACAGATGGTAGGGCAGGTGGGCATGGTGAGGGCCGATCTGGATCCGACCGGTACGGTGCAGGTGGCCAACGAACTCTGGACCGCCGAATCGGACTCGGGCGAGCCTATCCAGTCCGGCGAGCGCGTAATGGTCACCGAAGTAGAGGGCCTGGTATTGAAAGTATTCAAAGACCCACTGTCGTCAAATTCATCAGACTATTAGAGGAGGAGCTGAAATGATTCCATATATAAAGGTCATCAAGCAGTACGAACGCCTGGCAGTATTCACATTGGGAAAGTATTCAGGGCTTATGCAGCCCGGTCTGCGGCTGCTGTTCTGGCCGTTCCACGCCACGCACTCGGTTGATTTGCGAGAAGAGGTGCTGGACATTCCCAGGCAGACCAACATCACCAAGGACAACGCGCCCATCGAGATTGACTTCCTGGTCTATATGCGAATCATGGAAAACCATGCTGAGAAGGCGGTACTCGAGGTGGTGGACTTCCACAGCGCGGTCGTGGGCATAGCTACCACGACGCTGCGCGCCGTCATCGGCGAGATGAGCGTTGACGACGTGCTGTCCCAGCGCGAACGCATAAACGAGGAACTGCGTATCAAGCTGGACGAGATAACCGAGCGCTGGGGAATCAAGGTCACCCAGGTCGAAATCAGGGAGATCGAGCCGGCGCGGGACATCCAGGAGGCGATGAACCGGCAGATGTCGGCGGAGAGGATACGCCGCGCGGTGGTTACTGAAGCGGAGGGAACTCGGCAGGCGGCGGTCACCGTCGCTGAGGGCGAGAAGTCGGCGGCGATACTACGGGCCGAGGGGCATCGCCAGTCCGAGATTCTGACCGCCGAGGGAGACCAGCAGGCCGCCGTTCTCAGGGCCGAGGGCTTCAGCACGGCTCTGGACAAGATTCACCACGTGGCGGAGCGGATAGACTCCAACACGCTCAGCCTCCAATACTTCGACACTCTGAAGTCGCTTGGCGAAAGCCCCAGTTCCAAGTTCATCTTCCCAATGGAGTTTACCCAGTTGCTCAACCCGTTCCTGAACGCGGCGGCGAGCGGCGGGTCAACCTCAGGCAGGCAGGGAAACGGAGCGGGGGGCGACGATTAGAGGTGTGTGGTCAATCGGCGTATAGGTCGGAGAACAGGACCGCGCCTGGATGAGAGCGCAGGACGGTGGCGGGGAGACTGGCGGAGCCAGTCCCACCCAAAAGCAATTCTGAAAGGACTGGAAGAACTACTCACCGCGAAGGCGTCGAACTTCGGCCTCGAGTTCGGACACACGGCCTTCGGCTTCCTGGTGAGTGCGTAGATAAGTCTGCGAAATGGGGTCATAGAACCGCAGTCTTGCGTCCTCCCAGTACAGAAAAAGCCCCAGCGCCTCGCTGTAACCTCGCCAACGGCCCTCGCCAAGCCGCTCGATCTCTATGGGCTGGTACTCCCCGTCCAGCAAACGGTCGCCGGCAAGGGCGGTGTCGTGGTACTCGCCCTCTGTCGGGTCGAACCGCCAATACTCCGGTATGCCGTTGCGCTCGTAGTCGAGGCGTTTGGCCGTGTAGTCCACTATCCCTGTCGTCTTGGACGCCACCTCCAGGACGAAGTCCGGCGGCTTGCCTTGGCGGTCTATCGCGTAACCTCCCATTCGATAGACATCCTCGATGTCGCAGTCGAAGGCTACAATCAGGTCAGGTACGCGGTAGCCTTCCCAAGGCTCCAACGTCGGCGCGACCGGGACCTCCCCATGCACCAAGGTTCTGGCACGCTCGGAGAAGTGGATCATCAGGCTGGTCAGAACCGATTGGAGGTGGAGGTGGGAGGTGTTCTGCATATCTTCTCGTGGCGGAAGCTCAGGAAAACGTTCAAGTCTGTCCGGTTCCTGTGTGAGCGTGGTTGTCTTGCTGGTCATCATAGACCTCTCGGAACTTGGTGGACGGCGCGACCATCTACTGAGAACATTGTACCACCACGATTCAGATGTGGTCCTTGATGGCGCGGGCTACGGTCAGCGTCATGCCGGGGACGGAGGCGACGTCTTCCAGCGACGCCTCCCGGATGTTCTTTACCGAGCCGAACCTGCGGATGAGCATCTTCTTGCGCTTAGGGCCGACGCCGGGCACGAGGTCGAGCGACGACCTGACGCTGCTCTTGGAGCGACGCTGGCGGTGGAAGGTGATGGCGAACCTGTGCGCCTCGTCCCGCGCCCGCTGCACGAGGAAGAGCCCCTGCGAACTTCTGGGCAGGACGATAGGGTCTTTCTCGTAGGGAACGAAAAGCTCTTCGTTCTCTTTGGCGAGGCTGCACAGCGGAATGTCGTCAATGCCCAGTTCCAGGAAAACCTGCAAAGCGGCGCCAAGGTGTCCCTTGCCGCCGTCTATGATTACCAGGTCGGGGATGATGCCCCAGGCATTGTCGCTCTTGCCGTTCGGGGAGTTATCGCCGTTCTCGCGCTCCTTCTTGCGCGCTTCAGACAACCGCTTGAACCGCCTGGTAAGAACCTCGCGCATCATCGAGTAGTCGTCAATGCCGGCGACCTTCTTTATCTGGAAGCGGCGGTAGTCCGAGCTCTTGGGTCTGCCGTCCTCGAAGACGACCATGCTTCCCACGGCGTTCGTACCCTGTATGTTCGAGATGTCGTAGCACTCGATGCGGGCCGGCGGCCTGGGTAGGCTGAGAGCCTCCTGGAGTTCCTCCGTCGCCTTGGCGTTGTTCGTGGACTCGTGGATCCTTCTTATGGTTAGCTGTTCCAGTCCCTGGGCGGCGTTCTGCGCCACCATGTCCACCAGCTTCTTCTTCTCTCCGCGCTGCGGGACGTGGAGATAGACCGCGCCCTGCTTCTTGGTTCTCAGCCAGTCCTCGATGGCCTTCAGGTCGTCGGGCAGGTACTGGAGCATCACGCGACGCGGCACATACGGGTTCGCCGTGTAGAACTGCTTGACGAAAGCGGCCAGCACCTCGGCCGGCTCGTCGCCGTCGGCCCTGTGCATCAGGAAATTCTCGCGCCCGATCAGCTTGCCCTGCCTGATGAAGAACACCTCCACCCAGGCGTCGCGGTTCTGCTGCGCCAGCGCTATGACGTCCACGTTCTCGTTGGTCAGGTGGAGAACCTTCTGGCCCTCATGCACCTTCTCTATGGCGACTATCTGGTCCCTGAGCAGGGCGGCGCGCTCGAACTCCAGGTTCTCGGAGGCATCCTCCATCCTGGTTTGAATGCCCCTGACCACCTGATCGGTGCGGCCTTCCAGGAACAGCGCCACCTGATTGATGATCTCGTGGTACTGGCCCTTATCTACCTCGCCTATGCACGGCCCGGCGCACCTGTGGATGTAGTAGTCCAGGCAGGCCCTGTCGTCGTTCCCGGTAATCGTCTTGGTGCATGAGCGGTAGGGGAACAGCTTCTTGAGCAGCGCGAGCGTCTTGCGGACGCTGGACGCACTGGCGAACGGGCCGAAGTACCGCGCGCCGTCTTCCCTGACCCTCCGGGTTATATAGACGAGGGGGAAGTCTTCGGTCGTGTCTATCTTGATGAACGGGTAGGACTTGTCGTCTTTGAGACGGGCGTTGTACTGGGGCTGGTGCTCCTTGATGAGATTGCTTTCGAGTATCAGCGCTTCCTGCTCGGACTCGGTGACGATGAATTCGAAGTCGGCGACTCTGCGCACCATCTGCCTGATCTTTGGCGGCAGGTCGTAGGGGGAGCCGAAGTAGGTAGAGACGCGCGAGCGTAGCCGCGACGCCTTCCCCACGTAGAGAATGGCGCCGGAACCGTCGCGCATCAAATAGACACCCGGCCTCGCCGGCAGGGCGCGCAAACGCTCTATGAAAGTTGGAGTTTCCGATACGACCACGCTGCCCCTCGCGGTCACATGGACCTCGTTCATACGGCATTCCCTCCGAGTAGGATAAGACGCCGCCGATGTCTCAGTTGTGTGTGTTTTAACTTACGGCCCTACCCCAGTACCACCGTCAGAGCGGCTAGAGCGGTGGCCATGACTACTGTAATTATGCCGATTCTCTTCAGCTCGGAGCCCAGGTAGGCGTACATCGGAAGTGGCTCGTAAGTCGCCGCGCGACTCTGCGAGGCCCTGGTCCGCGCCATCGGAGCCGTCGCAACGCTGCGAGCGCGTCGCTGCTGCGTCTGCGTCGGCTGTACCGCGGCTGCCGGGCGCTGTGTCTGCGTCGCCACCGCTCCCGTAGTGGAAGCGGCGCTCCGCTGACTGGCCGTTGGGGACGCGACCAATGTGTCGCTTCCTTCCTGTCTTTGTCTTCGTCCGGCGCCGCCTCTGCGCTTTCTGCGCCCGCTCAGCTTTGCCTGGCGGGATGCGGCTCGTTTTCTCTTGCTTGGCATTTGGTTCTTCCTCCCATGTTAGGAGATATAAGACAAGATAAGGATAAACCTGTCGGGGAAATGTTTCAAATCAGGCCCTGGGATGGGAGTGGTCGTACTCGGAGCGAACGTGTTCGCTTGTCAGATGCGTGTAAACCTGGGTCGTGTTTATGCTGGCATGGCCGAGCAGTTCCTGGACGTGTCTCAGGGGTGCGCCGCCATGGAGTAAATGTGTCGCAAAACTGTGCCTCAGAGTGTGGGGAGTGATCTTGCCGTCGAGACCAGCCCTCTGGCAATAGCCCTTCAGAATCAGCCAGAAACCCTGCCGCGTCAGCCGGTTTCCCCTGCGGTTGAGGAACAGGGCGGTAGTGGACTTCGAACCCAGCAGGCCGGGGCGGACTTCCTCGATGTAGTATCTCACCGCCTCGGTCGCCTGGCTGTGGACAGGTACGATTCTCTCCTTGCCCCCCTTGCCGAAACACCTTACCGTTCCCGACTCGAGCGACACGTCTTCGATATCGAGCGAAAGCAACTCGCTCACCCTCATGCCGCTTGCGTAGAGAAGTTCCAGCATCGCCTGGTCGCGTACCGCCTCTGGCGTGTGGACTTCGCCCGGGGCGGCGAGGAGCCGGTCAACTTCCTCGACAGTCAGCGCCTCGGGAAGGGAGCGGCCTATTCTTGGCGCACTCACGTTTGTCGTGGGATTGGTCTCCATTACGCCTTCGTTTACGAGAAACCCGAACAGCGACTTGGTAGAGGCAATCTTGCGCGCCCTAGTCGTTTCCGAATATCCTAGCCCGTGCAGATACAGGACATAATCTGAGATTACCTGCTCTGTGACTTCCTCCCAGGCGATATGCCCGTTTGAGAGGTTATTGTCCGATATGAGAAATTCGGTAAGCTGGGTCAGATCGTTTCGATAGGCCGCAAGAGTGTTCGGTGAAGCGCCGCGCTCTACGGTCATATAGTGGAGGAAGTTTTCCACGAGTTCGTTCATCAGTGCACGGCCTTGTATAATCAGGGTAGTCTTTGATTCTAGCAGACGGCGACTGGGTGGGTAACGCAGTTCCACGACCTTCTAGTTGGAGCATCCACAGATCGCATCGCGCTTCTTCTCAATAAATACGTGATTCAGGACATTAGCAGATGATTGAAATTGACATAGGCCCGAATCTCGTCGCCTTCGGTACATTCGTGCTCAGTTGGCATGGCTTCTTCAGCTTCATAGCGGTCGCAACGGCTGTGTTTCTGGTCGGAAGATGGGCCCCAATGCGCGGCATCCATCCCGATGACGTGTATTCGATTGCGACATGGGGGATTATCGCCGGCATAGTCGGCGCTCGTGTCGTCCACGTGATAGACCACTGGGACTTCTACCAGAGCAATCCGGGCCAGGTGATAGCCGTCTGGAACGGCGGCATAGGGCTATGGGGCGGGATACTCGGCGGATTCCTGGGAGGGGTCGCTTATGCGCTGTGGAGGAAGCATCCGGTTGGCGTCATTGCCGACTTGACCGCTCCGGCCATGCTGCTCGTGCAGACCATCGGTCGCCTGGGGGATATAGTCAACGGCGAACATTGCGCGAAAGCATGGGATTTTGCGTTTGGGTTTATATGGACAAACCCGGCTTCCGACGCCGGACGTTGTGTAAACGGCATCGGAACGTCGGTGCAGCCCGTGATCGCATACGAGATGATCTGGAACATGGTCTCTCTTTTCGTGATCTGGAAACTGCGAAATCGGCTGCGTCCGGACGGTATGCTCTTCGCGCTTTACCTGGCCCTCTACTCGCTGGGAAGATTCGGAGTAACCTTCCTGAGAGAGGACAGGATATGGGCGTTCGGGATGCAGGAAGCGCACTATATCGCGTTGCTAGTGCTGGCGATAACGGTGCCGCTTCTGCTGATAAAAGCTCGCCCGATACCGGCGGGTGAAGTCCCAGATACGCCAATCCCGCCAGAGGAGCGGGGTTCGAGGGCCGAGCGCAGGAGGCGACGGCGGAGGTAGAATTCGGCAATCTATGCGGAGGGGGCGAAGTCTTCGACTACGAGTTGGAGGTTGGTGGAGCCGCGCCAGGTGTTGAGTTCCATGCGGTAAGCGACGCTGAGATAGCTGCCGGGCGCAGCCTCCCTGATACGTCTGCCCTGTCTGAATGCGATGGCGTCCCAGGTCGAGCCGTCTGAGTCTTGCAGAGTGGACTTGAGGTGCTTGCCTGAGCCGACGCAGAAGGAGTTGACCACATACAAAGGGCCGGACGCGAACAGCGGCTGGGGATTCGACTGTCCGAAAGGGCCGAGCTCGAGCGTGAAATCGAACAGGTCCCTGGCCACTGGCGACGGGCCTGCCTCCATTTCTATGTCGAGAGGGACATCTACCGCGCGACTGTCGAACAGCCCTTCGGATACGGCTTCAAAGTGGTCTGCAAGTGTCCTCAAGTGTTCGTTGGAAGTCGTGAAGCCGGCGGCCTGTTTGTGTCCTCCGAACTTGACGAACAGCTCGCTCTTCATCTCGATTGGCTCGAATATGCTGAAGCCGGGAACGGTCCTCGCGCTCGCCCTGCTCTCGCTTTCCCCTACGGAGACGGCAATCGCGGGCCGGTTGTACATATCCACCAGTTTCGACGCGATCAGGCCGACTATGCCCGGCTTCCAGTCGCTATGCCCGACCATGATTATGCCGGGCAGGGAGGAGCGGCCCCACCGCTTGGCTACCTGCGCCCTGGCCTGCGATACACCCTCTTCGGTCAGCGCCTGGCGTCGCTTGTTGGAGACCTCCATGTCGGCGGCCATATAGCGCGCGCTGTCGGCATCGGAGGTGGTCATGAGCTTCAGGGCCATGTATCGAGCGTCTTCAGCGTCGTACAGCCTACCGGGAGCGTTCAGGCGCGGAATGAGCCCGAACGAGAGCGCGGAGGTGTCGAGTTCTTTGCCGCGGTAGCCGGACGTCTCGATCAGCGCGCTGAGTCCCGGGACCCTGGTCCTGTTCATTCGGCACAGACCTTCTTTGACGAAGTAGCGATTCTCCCCTTGCAGGGGAACGACGTCGCTGACGGTGCCGAGTGCGACGAACTCCAGCAGTTCGCTTGGCTCCTCG
>DAOULF010000219.1:0-2356 GCA_034420555.1 Dehalococcoidia bacterium | reverse complement strand
GAACATAGTACGTCCCGTCGCCCCCGACCCGGCTGCCCCCGACCTCCGCAACGTCGGTGTCGTACACGACTCCCAGGCTCAGCGGCCACTTCAGGCCGCGGTGTTCATGCGGGACGGCTGGGGCCTCCAGCCGGAATACCAAGTCGGGACGATTGACCGGCAGGCTCCCGACCACGAACCGCTCGAAGGGTCCGATCTGTCCGGCGTCGGCCATCTCCCAGGTGTCGATGTCCAGGCGCGGAAGGGTCATGGCAGGGACTCCGGGCGGATCATCCGGCCTGCGGATCGAAGGGACTTCTGAAGAGTATCTCGAGCGCGGCGACGTTCTCGAAGTCGATCTCGCCGTCCTCGTTCCTGGGACGGGACAGCTCCCGGTCCAGCACGTTCATGTAACGACCGGGCACGCCGCTCCTGGTCAGTTCATCCCTCAGCCGGAACTATCTCTCCGGGTTCTCCTCCATGCGGGAGCGCAACGAATGCCGCTACGGAGTCGCGGCGAACCTCAAGCCGACCACGGCCTCGTACTCTATTCCCTCCTCACGCTCCTCTCCCAGATCGGCGTTGAGGACCGGCGTCCACTCATCGAGCGCGTCCAGGCTGGCGATTATGATGTTGACCTCGTTGTTCATGCAGTATTCCTCGAGCATGTCGACGCGCCGGAAAGCGGGATTGCCGCGACATCACCCACACCAGCAGGTCAACTCGCGGGCGTTCCAGCGCCGCGACAACTCCGTTTCAGGGAGACGAGTGGGGAGGAAAACGACCGACGGAATTTCAGGACACCCGACCACCCGGGAAATGGGGGCGCGCAGGCTTACCATCTCATATTCCCATCCGGCAGCACAGCCTCCCCCAGTACAGCACGGTCATCGTTATACCTGTATGCCCTGCTCATCTGTCGGACCTCGTCCTTCTCGCCTGCGGCAAACGCCGTAAACCGAAAAACCTCCTCCTCGCGCGGATGCGGCTGAGAACGCACAAGCACGTCGACGTGGCCCTGTCCAAAGGGGACTCTGAGGGTCTGTTCTATGTCGTACCCATTGAACGATACGCCTGGCGTGTTATGCATCTTATCCATATAGAGTGTATAGACCCCAAACCAGAACTCATCGGTGAGGCCGGCTTCCCGACTGGCGGAGTTGCTGAAGAAGTCGGAGGCGGTTATGGGAGATCTCTGATACATGGCGCAAATCCTTTGACGCCGCTCGCGATATGTTCCCGCTGTCCCCTACCCCACACCCTGGACGCGGCGGCGGATTTCGATATTGTATCCACTCGCTCCCAGCGGTGGCGACTCAATCCGGCCCGATTATACTCCATTTTGGAGGAACCTAAGCGGGCGACTCACCCCGCCCGTCCTTCAACCGCTCAAGGAAAGTCTCCGGGAAGAGGAGCCGCTCCTCCGCAATGGCCGCGCGCTGCCCAGACTGATGTGCCCCATACCTGGCCCCGCATGACCATGCCTCACCGCCGCAGGAGGGTTTCATTTATAAGCTCCCTTCGTGCTCCTGAATATAGTGGGCCATGGTTTGGAGGACCCTGCCTTTTCGGTAAGTCCGCTCTCTTGTGGCCTTCTGGCTCACTCCGTCCACTGAAGGACAGTGAGCCTGTCTCTGGGTCCCTTTCTCATCTGATCTGCCGTGAAGTTCCTGAACGCTTCGGACATTCCCTCGTCTTCGTACAGAAGCTCTGGGCCTATGTCCAGGTAGCGCACCGCCGCCATCGGACTGGCTGACTCTCTGGGTATGAAGAAGATGTTCAGCTCGTCCGCCAGGGCGGCGCGTTCTTCGGCGCTGAGGCTCACCAGGGTCGATATTTCAACCAGGCGGCCGTCTCTTATGACCAGATGCTGGGTGGAACCGTCCTCCGGCGATACGGAGATGATGAACTCGGCGCTCTGCTCTTCGTCGAGCAAGAGGTCTATGAGTTCGCCCGGCAACGGGCCGGGCCAGGCGCGCGTTATGGAGCGCGAGTAGACGCTCGCGCTCAGTTCCTCTCCAGGCCGGTTTTCGCCCATCATCTCGAGGTCGGCTATGAGCCCGTCTAGGTCCTGCGGGCGCGCGAGTGTCGCCACGTCGACCAGGCGGTTGCCATCGGGTATGTAGTAGTTAGTTGTGGGTATCAGCGCCGGTCTTCTCCTCTTTGGCCGTGGGATTTCGTTCAGGGCCCTCTGCGTATGTCTTCGCCATTTTAATCAGTCCCCGGGTTGCTATCTCAGACCAGGAGTCCATGATATGTATGAGCTTGCCGAGCTCGGCGAGCGTGTATGTGCCTGCGATGGGCGAGTGTGCTATGAACCCGTCCGAGCGTTCGGAGTATATCTTACAATCGATTTCGCACTGATACAGTACGCCGA
>DAOULF010000218.1:0-2666 GCA_034420555.1 Dehalococcoidia bacterium | reverse complement strand
CTCGTAGCCCTTTGCGGCGTACTCTCGGGCTAACTGAAGGACATATACGTTCATTCCGCCGGTGTCCTTCTCTCCCAACCTCGCCACCGGACACCCGTGAAAACTCAATAGCGCCAACCTACTACACATAAACATCTCCGACTAAGAGCGCGTCCCACCCAGTTCCATGATTTGTGAGTGACGTATTCGCCCTCACCCTGGCCCTCTCCCTTGGGGAGAGGGGACTTTCGCCTACCCTCGTAAGCCCATCGAGGGAGAGTAGGTTTATGGTCCCGGCCCGCGCCCTCAGCGCGTCACCGACATATGGAACACCGCCTCGTCCCTGCCGCCCAGATTGTACTTGTATCTTTCGTTGCCCTTGAGGAAGTTGAACACCTTGCGGTTTTCCTCGATTGCCGTCCGAATGCTCAGAGCCTTGTTTATCAGTCCGACACTGAGTCTCGAATAGGCGGGTTCGTACCCGCTGTTGTACAGGAGGAAATCGTCGCCATAGTCGAAACAGATGCAGGCGGCGACCTTCTCCCCGTCAACCTCGAGGAAGTATAGCCTGAACTGGTCTCGGCTTGCCAACTCGCGCGCCATGTCCAGGAAGAACTTCTCCCTGTCGGGAGTGAGGAACTCGTTCTTGTCCTCGCGGCTCGCGCGCAGCAGGGTGAAGAACTCCCGCATCGAGCCGTCGAGCGAATCGCCGTTCGCGGCGGCATACTGCCTGTTTTCGCTCTCGCGGTCGAGCCTTCTGATCTTGCGCCTGAGCTCGTGCCTGTCCTTCTTCCTGAGTCCGGCCAGAAATTCGTCCCAGCTTCCGGGGAGTTCGGCCTTCGGGGTCGTCTCCTCCTCTTCTACCGATACCTCCCAGCCCTTTGCGCGCGCCAATGCGGGAAGGCGTTCCAGGGTCGGAGAGCCGCTGGGGAGCGAGGGAAGGTCGAAGTTCGTCCAGTCCAGTTCGGACAGGTATTCCAGCAGCGCGGGATAGAATCGCTCTTCGCTTTCGCGCGGAACCACGAAGTCGAAGTAGTCTGACAGGTCTTTGTCGCCGAGGAAGGTGAGCGTTCCGTTGCTGCTGGTCATAAGCGGCGCGATACCGAGAAGTTCCGAGTCCTTGGATACCGAGAGGATCAGCGAGTCGCTTCCCTCGCCGAAGTTGTCCCACCAGATCTTGTGCCACCAGGGGCTGACGAATACGGTGTTGGTCGCGGACAGCGGAAGAATTTCCTCCCAGCGCTCCCAGATGGAGTCGAAACTTTCCTGTCTGATCGAGACCGTCATATATTCAGCGCGCTCCTATGCTAATGAGAGGGCCTGTTCCACGGCGGACAGGTCCGGGGGGTATTCTTCCATCCATTCGGGTTCGATCTCGTTGGCGAGGTCAGGGTCTTTGAGACCGGAGCCGGTGATGATGCAGACGACCTTCCGGCCCTCCAGGTCCAGGCCGGACTCCGAGTGCTTAAGCAGTCCGGCGACTCCGGCGGCGGAGGCGGGTTCGCAGAAGACGCCTTCCTTGTTCGCCATCAGCTTGTAGGCGTCCAGAATGTCGTCGTCCGATACCATGTCTATCGTGCCGCCCGACTGGTCGCGCGCGCTTATCGCCGAGTTCCAGCTCGCGGGGTTGCCGATGCGAATGGCTGAGGCGATGGTTTCGGGTTCAGGCACGACGTCGCCTCGCACTATGGGGGCCGCGCCCTGTGCCTGGAATCCCATCATGCGCGGGCGGACGGAAGTCCACTCCGCGCCGAAAGCCTCCTGAAATCCCTGCCAGTACGCGGTTATGTTGCCCGCGTTGCCGACTGGTATGAATACGAAATCGGGTGCCGTTTCCAGGTCCTCGATGATCTCGAAAGCGGCGGTCTTCTGTCCCTGTATGCGGTTGGGGTTGACCGAGTTGACGAGCGCTATCGGGTGCCTGGACGTGAGTTC
Source organism: Dehalococcoidia bacterium (assembly GCA_034420555.1). GTDB lineage: Bacteria > Chloroflexota > Dehalococcoidia > Lucifugimonadales > UBA1123 > VXRN01. The sequence continues at coordinate 752 of DAOULF010000218.1, read as the reverse complement.
GCGGACAAGTTCGAGCGCGTGGTCGAAGTTGCCCTGGATGAGCATGATTCGCGCGCCGTAGGCGATTGCCTGCGCCATCTTTCCCCTGGATATGTTGCCCTTCGGCACGATGATGGTGGTGGGGATGCCCATATACGCGCCATAAGCCGCGGCGGACGCGCTGGTGTTCCCCGTAGAGGCGCAGGCGATGCTCCGCCCGCCCGCTTCGAGGGCCTTCGCCACCGCGACGACCATCCCGCGGTCCTTGAACGACCCGGTGGGATTGCAGCCCTCCAGCTTGAAGTACAGTTCGTCGCAGCCCACCATGTCGCCGATGGCGCGGGACTTCACAAGAGGAGTATCGCCCTCCCCGAGAGAGAAAACCGGAGTATCGTCCGTAACGGGCAGATACGCCTTGTATTTTTCGAGCACGCCTTTTGTCATTTCTTGGTCATTTTCTCAGAGAACGAACATAGATAGCAAGCCGCGCAGTCAGAGAAGATGATTGCATAAGTCCCCAGCCCCGCTTATTCGTCACTCCCGCGAAAGTGGGAATCCAGGGGTAGGGAGGCCCTGCGACTACCGTAGTTCCACTCATGCAATTTTCTCGTCTAGGGAACCTGTATCAGCCTCATCGGCGAGGGAGCTCGACCATCTCTGTGATATAATTGCTTCCAGCAAGGAGAAGCCATGGTCACCCAAGCCCCGGCAGCCATAATCTACCCCGAAACGGACGGTATGCCATTGCCCGACGGAGAAACCCAGGCGCCCCA
>DAOULF010000217.1:0-8427 GCA_034420555.1 Dehalococcoidia bacterium | reverse complement strand
GGAGCCGCCCTCTTCTACGAAGCGGTCGAAAAACAGAGAATCTGGCGCGAGTCCGGCGTAAAGATCCCATCGAGGAAAGACTATGACAACTATGACGATAGCTGATCTTGTCGAATACAAACACGGCTGCGGAAGCGTCAAATTTCTTGTGCGTATCCAGCGTAGTATGTCAATGCCAAATATCTTTGTGTCGCTTCGTGTCTTTCGTGGATAGAACCGCCTATGCCGCTCTGCGCCACTTCTGTGACGCTTCCGTGAGTGTCTGCCAAATTGACACCCGGCGAATCGGTAACCTAAAATCAGACTTGTCTTATGAGCAATCTACCCCTTACAAACTCAGAGTGTTCTCTGATGTCATGCAGACCTTCCCAGGTTGAGAGGTGCGCGCGGGCGGGTTCGTCTAGTACGAATTCCCGCCTTGTGGCGGCATGATCCTCGTCGCCTGCCCTGTGGGTGTGGCGTCCTACTTCGTTTTCCGAATGTTCGAGTCCGTCCGTGTCGTATTGCGTCACCGGATAGACTAAATCCAACGCAAGGTGAGAAATTCGATATGAGTCAAGAAAACTGGACAAGCGAACGAGTGCGAGAGAAGTTCCTGGGCTACTTCGAGTCGCAGCAGCACAGCCGTATGGCAAGCGCCTCCCTGATTCCGGTTGGCGATCCTACGCTGCTGTTCACGAGCGCCGGGATGGTGCAGTTCAAGCATTACTTCACCGGCGAGGCTGAGCCGCCCAACCGCAGGCTGACTACTTCCCAGAAATGCTTCAGGACGCCGGACATAGAGGAGGTGGGGGACGCCACCCACAATACGCTGTTCGAGATGCTGGGCAACTTCAGCATCGGCGACTACTTCAAGGAGCGGGCGGTGGACTTCGCGGTGGAGCTTATGACGGAGGGCTACGGCATTCCGCTTGAGAAGTTCGCGGCGGCAGTCCATGAGACGGATGACGAGACGCGAGAACTATGGGTGAACAAGGGCATACCGCGCGAACTGGTTTACAGCTACGGGGACGATGAGAACTGGTGGGGGCCGGCGGGAGACGAAGGCCCGTGCGGGCCCTGCTCCGAACTTCACTACGACTACGGTCCGGGACATGGCTGCGGGGCGGATGACTGCATTCCCAACTGCAAGAATTACAAGGACAACGGCGAGGCTTGCGACCGGTACGTGGAACTGTGGAACCTGGTGTTCATGCAGTTCTACCACCACTTGGACGGCAGCCGCGACAACCTGCCCGCGCCGAGCGTGGATACGGGCATGGGGTTCGAGCGACTGGTGCGCATATTGCAGGACGTGGACACGGGGTACGAGACCGACCTGTTCGCGCCTATCATTGCGAAGGTCGAGGAGATAAGCGGACACAGGTATGGTGAGGATACCGAGTCCACATACGCCATCCGGGTAGTGGCTGAGCATGGACGCAGCGTGACATTCCTCGTGGCGGACGGGGTGGTCCCGGGCAACGAAGGGCGCGGATACGTTCTGCGCCGCGTGATCCGGCGCGCGATCCGGTACGCGAGACGGCTTGGCATAGAGGGTAATTTCCTGGGCGAGATTGCGGACGTGACCATCGAGAAGATGGGGGACATATATCCCGAACTGGTCAACAACCGTGAGTTCATTCACACGGTGCTGGGACTGGAAGAGGACAGATTCCAGCAGGCTTTCCAGAACGGCTACTCGCTGTTGACACAGAAACTAGAAGGCGTGACCACCCTTTCGGGCGATGTGGTGTTCAGGCTGTGGGACACGCACGGATTCCCTGTGGAGATGACGAGCGAGATAGCGTCAGAGCATAGCGTCGAGGTGGATATGGAGGGATTCGAGCGCGCGATGGCCGCGCAGCGTGAGCAGTCGCGCGCGGGAGCGCAGTTCGGGGACGACAGGGCGAAGATACGGGTTTATGAGAGCCTGGGCGTGGGCGGGACGGCGTTCCTCGGGTACGAGACGCTCAGCGCGTCGTCAGTGGTCGTCGGGCTGATTGCGGACGATGAGGTTGTGACGTCGGTCTCGGAGGGGCAGGAGGTGGAGGTGGTGATGGTCGCCACGCCGTTCTACTCGGAGGGCGGCGGGCAGATAGGCGACGCGGGCGAGATAGCCGGGGCCGAGGGCAGTATTCGCGTTCACGATACACAGGAGGTCATGCCCGGACTCACGGTGCATTTCGGTAAGGTGGCGCAGGGATCGGTCAGCATAGGCGAGACCGTTGACGCCTACGTGGACCCGATCCGGCGCGAGGACACGGCTCGAAATCACACGGCTACTCACCTGCTTCACGCCGCGCTGCGACAGGTGCTTGGGCCTCATGTGCGCCAGGCGGGTTCACTGGTGTCGCCGGATCGCCTGCGGTTCGACTTCACGCACGTCCAGCAGGTGACGGACGATGAGATGTGGCAGGTGCAGCTCTTGGTCAACGAGAAGATAAGGCAGAACGCGCGGGTGCTGAGGGACGAGGACACCTACCAGGAGGCGATAAGGCGCGGCGCTCTGGCTTTCTTCGGAGACAGGTACGACGAGCGAGTGCGGCTGGTGGAGATAGCGAACGGAGAGACGTTCAGCTTCGAGGTGTGCGGCGGAACCCACGTTGGGCAAACCGGAGAAGTCGGCGCGGTGTACGTGCTGGGAGAGTCGAGCATCGGCGCGGGGATGCGGCGCATCGAGGCGGTCAGCGGACGGGCGGCGGAGCGGATGGTTTGGGAACGCTTCCACCGCGAAGAGCGAGTTGCGCGAACGCTCCAGACCTCGACGCAGGAGGTGGAGGCCAGAATCCGCGCGCTGATGGAAGAGAATGACTCGCTTCAGCGGGAGCGCGAGGCGATGGAGCGCAGACTCTCGCTCCAGTCGGCGGAGGCGCTGCTGGATTCAGTCCAGGAAGTGGATGGGGTGAAGGTGCTTTCTGTAAGGGCAACTGCCGCGAACGCGGACTCGCTGCGCGAGATGGGGGACTACCTGCGCGACAAGATGCGGAGCGGCGTGGTGGTGCTTGGGTCGGTAATCAACGACAGGCCGATGCTGGTATCCATGGTGACGTCCGACCTTGTGAGCGACAAAGGCTTGAACGCGGCGGACATAGCGCGAACAGCGGCACGCGCGATTGGCGGCGGCGGCGGCGGCAGGCCGGAGGTCGCCCAGGCGGGAGGGAGAGACGCATCCAAGCTGGATGACGCGCTGGCGCTGGTGCCGGGCATCGTATCGGAGAGCGTGGCTGGATGAGAGCGCTGGGACTGGACGTTGGGGACAGGCGCATCGGACTCGCGCTCAGCGATCCGACGGGGTTCCTGGCGTCACCGTTCGGATTCGTGGAGCGCGGACCGTCCGACCTGGCGGACATCGCGCGCATCGCCGAGGAGAATGAGGTCGCCGAGATAGTCGTCGGACTGCCGCTGAGTATGTCCGGCGACTCCGGCGTCCAGGCGGGCAAGGTGCGGGGGTTCATCAGGGAACTGAGGTCGCAGACCGACCTGCCGATCAAGACGGTGGATGAGCGGCTGTCCACGGTGCAGGCGCAGGGGATGCTTCGGCAGTCAGGGCGACGGCGGAGAGGCGACAGGGGGCAGTTGGACGCGGCGGCGGCGGCGGTGATACTTCAGGCGTATCTGGACTATGGGGGATGAGGGCGCGCGGTTCTGGTATATTGGGCGCGGGGGACATGATATGTTCAAGGAACTTGATTGCATAGTACTTACGGAAGACATTGAGGAGGAGGGCCTGAAGGCGGGCGATGGTGGCACGATTGTACACATATACCCGGGCGGCGATGTCTTCGTAGTAGAGTTCATATCCCCTGACGGCTATACGGCAGACATAGTTGACGTGCCAGTATCCCAGGTCAAGGCAATGACTAGTGAGGATATAACTCGCCCACACAGTGTTGAAGCAGCAGTCTGAGATTAATGCTTTCATAAACTAGCGAAAACGTATGAAAGAACTTGCCTTAGAACGGTGGCTTTTCTGTTGCCCGTTGTCTAATTGAAATAATCTAATTCCTTAAGGAGAATCCCCGATGAAAATCACCGCCGTAATGCCTGTACCAGTATCCAGCAGTACCCCGTTCGGGGCACGGAATTATATGTTTGTGAAGGTGGAGACAGATGAGGGGATAACGGGGTGGGGGGAGGCGACGTCCGGGCCGCTGGCGGTGGCGACTATGGTGGAGGAGTTCGGGCAGCAGCTTATCGGGGAGGACCCGGGGCGGATCGAGCAGCACTGGCAGACGCTGTATCATCACTTCCACGTGAGGGGTGGTGTGGTGCAGATGTCGGCTATCAGCGGTATCGAGATCGCGCTGTGGGACATCAAGGGGAAGGCCCTGGGCGTTCCAGTATATGAATTGCTGGGCGGGCCGATGCGAGACCGTATCTGGTGCTATGGACGCTGGGACGGCGCTACACCGGAGGCCGCGGTCGAACGTGCGCTCAGCTTTACCGAGCAGGGCATCACAGCGCTCAAAGGCGACCCGTTCGATCATCGCGGGCTTTTCATTCCAATCGAAGCGGAACGAATCGCGGTGAAAAAGCTGGAGGCGGTGCGCCAGGCTGTCGGGGACGACGTGGAGCTACTGGTCGAGGTGCATGGACGCCTGGCGCCTTCGGACGCAATCAGGATTGGGAACGCAATGGAGCCGTATCGCCCGTTCGTTTACGAGGAGCCGGTGCCTCCTCAGAACCTAGACGCGCTTCAGAGGGTCGCAGAGTCGGTGAGCATTCCGATAGCCACAGGGGAACGTCTATATACGAAGTGGGACTACGCCGACCTCCTCAGCAGGCAGATAGTGGCGATGATCCAGCCGGACATCGTTCAGGGTGGCGGAATTCTCGAACTGAAGAAGATAGCGGCGATGGCGGAGGCGCACTACGTCGGGTTCCAGCCGCATAATCCATACGGGCCGCTCTGCACGATTGCGTCGCTGCATCTGGATGCGTGTGTGCCAAACTTCATGATCCAGGAAGGTGGGATACATCCGTGGTTCCAGGACGTGTGCTTCGACAACTTCCCCAGGCAGAAGGACGGCTTCCTGCCGCTTCCGCAGGGGCCTGGACTGGGCGTAGAGGTGGATGAGGACTGGGTGAAGGCGAATCCGTGGCGGGATGACGCGGCTGTCTGGAGGGCTGGCGACGGCTCGATAGCGTCGCGGCAGGATACGAACTGGTCGTAGATCAGGCCTGAATGGGCGGTTGACGCAAAGGTGGATATCTAGCTATGGCCGGTTATGGATTGTTGACAGGGTTGACCGCCCTTCCTACACTGTGAGGCGCGTCTCACGGAGCCGTCACCTTCTATCCTAACTATTCAGTTCACACAGACACAGGACAGCCTTGCTCATGCCGTACAAGCCTCACGTATTCGCGGACAACCCAATGGACAGGGGCGACCAGCAGCGCCGGGATGAGAGTTGGCTGAGGGAGCGGGCGGAGGACCCTGATTCGCGCATACTGGTGATGCCGGAGTTGGACGTGCCGATGTCTGATGGACCGTCTCCCTCGCTGAGTTGGATGTCGCCGGATGACGCTCGCTGGTACGGCATTGACGGAGATCCCGTTTTTCTCGGACTGCTGGACGGCGTGGCGCACTTCGCGGTCTATGTTCCGGCCACGAGCGGCGCGGCCGCCGAACTGCGGGCAGAGACGTCCGTCCGGTTCGCGGACGCGAGGTCGGCGGCGGGATTTCTCAGCGGGCACGAGACGGGCATAGTGGCGCAGGCGAGGGCGCAACTCGACTGGCACAACCGGCATGGGTTTTGCTCGGTGTGTGGTAACAGAACCGAGATGGGGCGCGGCGGGCATGTTCGCAAGTGCCCGAGTTGCCGGGCAGAGCACTTCCCGCGCACGGACCCGGTGGCGATTATGCTTGTGCATGACGGGGAGAGGTGTCTTTTGGGCCAGTCGCGCGGGCGACTGTCTCGAATGAGAATGTACTCGGCGCTTGCGGGGTTCATGGACCAGGGGGAGTCCATCGAGGAGGCGGTGGCTAGAGAGGTGCGCGAGGAGGCGGGGATAGAGGTGAAGAACGTCAGGTACCACTCGTCCCAGCCCTGGCCCTTCCCCTCGTCGCTGATGATTGGGTGCCACGCCGAGGCCGCGACAACGAACATCCGAATGGACGCCGAGGAGATGACGGATGTCCAGTGGTTTGACCGAGAGGAAGTTCTGCTTGCCCTGGAGGGGCGGAGCAGGCGGCTCACAGTTCCACAGCCGCTGGCGATAGCGCATCATCTGATCAAGACGTGGGCTTACGGGGAAAACTAACGGATGAACCCTGCCGATTGACTCAATACGGACGGCGTCGAATGTCCGTTGTGACCGGTCATGTGTATTTGACTGCTACCTTTGTTGTATCAGCGCTATTTCGAACGATTTGGAGGAACCCGAATTGAATATCCAACCATATGCTGTTCATGTCCCAGACGAGACTCTGGAAGACCTGAAAGACAGGCTTGCGCGGACGCGGTGGCCCGATGAAATCGAGGGTGCGGACTGGGACTATGGCTCGAATCTCGCGTATATACGCGAGTTGTGCGACTACTGGTTGAACGACTTCGACTGGCGGGAGCAGGAGCGGAAGATCAATGAGTTCGATCACTTCCGCGCGGATGTTGACGGGCTTGGAATCCACTTCATACGCGCCAAGGGCACGGGGCCGAATCCCATCCCGCTGGTCATTACGCACGGGTGGCCGAGTACTTTCGTCGAGATGCTGAAGATAATCCCGCTGCTGAGCGATCCGGCGAGTCACGGAGCGGACGGCGCTGACTCGTTCGACGTGATAGCGCCTTCGATGCCCGGGTACGGGTTCTCGGACAGGCCGACACAGCGCGGGATGAGTCCGGGTAGAATCTCGGAGTTGTGGCATACGCTAATGACCGAGGGTCTTGGCTACGACAGCTTTGTGGCGCAGGGGGGAGACTGGGGAGCCCAGATTACTACGACGCTCGGACTGGAGTATCCCGAAACGGTCAGAGGGATACATCTTACGATGGCGTCGGGAGGCTCTCCCATACCGCCGGAGGATGAGTTGTCGGAGGCCGAAAAGGAGTCACTGGCACATCGAGACTGGTGGCAGCAGGCCGAGGGCGCTTATGGACATCAACATCGCACCAAGCCGCAGACGCTGTCCTACGGTCTCAATGACTCTCCAGCCGGAGTTGCGGCGTGGATAGTGGAGAAGTGGCGCACGTGGAGCGACTGCGGCGGGGATGTGGAGTCGCGCTTCTCGAAGGACGAACTCCTCACTCACCTGACTGTTTACTGGGCGACACAGACAATCAGTTCGTCTGTGCGGCTGTACTACGAAAGCGGCAAGGCCCCGTCGCGGCTCAGTTCGGACAACCCGGTGACCGTTCCGACGAACTTCGCCAAGTTCCCAGTGGAGATCAGCTATCCGCCGGAGGAGTGGGTACGCCGGTTCTACAATCTCGCTCGCTACACCGAGATGCCGAGCGGCGGGCACTTCGCCGCCGCGGAGGAGCCGGAGTTGCTGGCTCAGGATATACGCGAGTCGTTCAGGTCGCTGAGATAAGCGAGAGAGGATACAAATGTCAGACTACACGATCAGGGTAGGCAATGTAGAAATGACTGCGCTGGCGGACGGCGTATCCATGCGGGACCCGCTGGCGATATTCCCCGGCTCGTCGCTCCAGGAGTGGCGGCTTGTGCCGGGTGCGCTGTACGCGGGGGACGAGATACAGTCGAGAGTGGGGACGACGGCGGTGAGGTCGGAGGGCAAGCTGATCGTCGTTGACACGGGCTTGCAGATGCCCGGCGCTCAACTGCTGGAGGATATGAAGAGGTGCGGAGTAGATAGGGAGGCGGTTGACTTGGTTGTGATGACGCATCTTCACGGCGATCACGTGGGATGGAATCTGACCAATGGGCAACCGACGTTTCCCAATGCGCGGTATCTCATCCCTAAAGACGACTGGGACTTCTGGACCCAGGAAGATGTGATGGCGGACTACCCACACATAGGTCAGCAGGTAACGCCGTTGGAAGAGCTTAACGTGTTGGACCTAATGGAGGATGAATACCAGGTCACGGGCGAATTGACGACGATGCTGACTCCTGGGCACACGGCAGGGCATACGTCCATCGTGATTTCGTCGGCGGGCGAGAAGGGATTCATTCTAGGGGACGTGGCGAACAATCCGGTCCAGATAACGCATTCGGACTGGGCGCCGATTTTCGACATGAACCCAGGGATGGCGCGAAGAACGCGGCGGGCAGTGCTGGAGATGCTGGAGCAGGGTGGGCATCTTGTTTCGGCGGGCCACTTCCCGGATCCGGGGTTTGGACATATAGTCAGAGTCAGTGGCAGGCGGTACTGGCGGGGGGTGTAGTCGAATTTGGGGTGTAATTCTTGATTTCGCTTTCGGAGTGGGTCGTCAAGTTCACCCCCATCCTAACCTTCCCCCATCAAGGGGGAAGGGACTT
>DAOULF010000216.1:0-4752 GCA_034420555.1 Dehalococcoidia bacterium | reverse complement strand
TCCTGGGTCTGGTCCTTGCCGATGAGGAACTGTACGTCGTCGAGCAGCAGAACGTCCTCGTTCCGGTAGTAGTCGCGGAACTCGTCGGTGGTGCCCTCCCGGATCGCCCTGATGTAGGAGTTGGTGAACTCCTCGGTTGTCGAGTAGATGAGCGACATACCACGCGCCGCGATCTGGTGGCCGATGGCGTGCATGAGGTGTGTCTTGCCCAGACCGACGTCCGAGTACATGACGAGCGGGTTGTAAAGCTGGCCCGGCTGCCGCGCGACCGCAAGCGCCGCCGCGTGGGCGAGCTCGTTCGACTTGCCGACGACGAACCTGTCGAACGTGTACCGGGTGTTCAGGACCGGCGTTCGCGCTGGGGCCGCTCCGAACCGCGTTCCCAACCCGTCATTCCCATCTCGCCCTTCCAACCCGTTATTCCTATCTCGCCCCTCCAGTCCGTCATTCCCGCGAAAGCGGGAATCCACAGGCTCCGCAGCCTGTTCCGAGGTGTCGAAGGCCGATTCAACCGCGAACCGCACCTCGACCTCAGCTTCGACCACGCCCTCGACCGTCTGCGCGATCAGCGAGTACATCCGCTGCTCGAGCATCTCCGCCACGAAAGCGTTCGGAGTGCCCACGACGAACTCACCGTCGGCATACGCCAGACCCGAAGTGTGCTTCAGCCACGTATCGAAGTTGGGCTTTGTGACCTGCATCTGCAACTGTCCCAGCACAGCCGCCCAAAGCTGCCCAGGGTCCGAAGAGGTCGCAACCATATCGCCCCCATCCTAGAGAAAGAGACTCGATAATATCACGAGGCAGGTGTGGGGTCGCAAGGTTGACGAGGTGACGCTCAGACCTTTTTCAATTCCGGGAAATCAGTCTGGGGAGCCGTCGCCAAGTTGCGGCGTGGTGGACTCAGAGAACCGATGTGCCGTAATAAAAAATAGTTTTTATTAGGTAAATACTGTACAGTAGTCTGGATATTAAGTATGGGGGATGGGCCGTGCCAGACGCACTAGACAACTTGCTGAGTTCTGAGACCGAAGAAGCGCGGGAGACCAGCAGACTGCTTCGTGAAGCGGCTACACTCACTATGTCACTGGAGGAGAGAAAAGCGCAGAGGGTATCGTTCATCATGGGGATGATGAGTCGCAAAAGCAACTGGACTCGACGTGACGTTGAGAAGTTTGTAGAAGAACGTTACGGGTAGATTCCGGAATGGACTTGTTTGAGTTCGTAGGTGGAGACGAAGAACATCCTGCCTACCAACAGTTATCCGCTGCTAACTATGACAGACTGTACGACTTCCTAGAGTCAATGGTTATGGCTGCGATAGCGACCAACAGGCCATATCTCTCACAGTCGATCATCAAGGCACTTAACTTCCATGCGATTGCGGGCCTTCATCATGAAGCTGGGGAGTATCGTTCCCACGAGGTGACGGTGGGTAGATACAGACCGCCGGCCCGCTTCCGCGTCAACTCCCTGATGGACGATTTTGTTAATCGAGTCAACTGGTCTTGGCAGTCTGCTAATGCTACTGTGCTGGCTGCTTTCGCACTATGGCGCATTAACCATATCCATCCTTTCGTCAATGGGAATGGCCGCACGGCCAGGGCTGTGTGCTACTACATAGTATGCGTGAAGTCCGGAGGGTTGCTGCCGGGGCAGCCTATCCTTCCAGAAGTGCTCAGGAGCGACCCCGAACATGCGATGTACATAGATGCGCTGAAGGCAGCGGACAGTGGCGATCTTGCCCCTCTGAATACTCTTATCAACCAACTAATCAGAAGGCAGGTATCTGGCTGAGCGGACCTGTCCTAGCGGTGTGACTGTACCACTCGGAGATCAGCCGTCAGACCAAACTGATGGCGTCTGGCACCTCTCCCAATCGTCTCACGTGAGTTTGGGGACTGCCGGGCGGTGAGCCACTTCGTGGACTCCCGCCTTTTGCGGAAATGATGATAGCGCGAGGCTTGTAGTCAACCCCCATGAGTGGGTCGCCGCCACTGGAGCGCCTTGCGTAGCAGCGCGTTGACTATGGCCCTCTGGCGGCGCTGGTCGTTGGTTCTCTGGCGGGCGATTTCGGAGAAATGGCCTTGTAGCTCAGAGCGGTACTGACCAAAGCTGCTGACAGCGCCGTCGCACACTTCGTCGCCAGGTATCCTGACCTGTCCTGCACGGTGACACAGAGACAGAGCCTCCAGGAAGCGAGCTCTGGAGACGCTACCGACTTCAATGACCTCGCCGACCCTTCCGCCAACCCGAATCTTGCCGACACTCAACAGTCCAGCCGCGTCCATCATGGCCGTGCCGACCTCAACCTCACCGGATGGCAGATCGAACAGTTCGCCCTCGTTTGGGCGCGTGAGGAAGTCCTCTGGGAACTGGAGCAGGTCTAGCGATGACTCGTGCTCGGACCACAGTTCGTCAGCGATGTCCTGCGGGGTGGTAGTGCCCCTGCGAGCGGAGCGACGCCGGTCGCGCTGCGCAATGATCTCCCGCTCTCTGATCGACTGCTGCATCTCGGTCACGTCGCGGTAGATCCTGTCCCTAAGCGCAGTGCGCTCGTCAGCGTCTTCGAACCCGAGTATCTCCAGCGTCGCGTCGTCCAATTCGCGGCGGTCGTCAAGGGCGAACTCTTCGTACAGGTAGCGATGCGCGTTTCGTCTCGACATCCGCTCACAGGCGACGACAGCTCTTTCGACAGCGTCCGGCGATGCGCTGCGTATATCTGGAACGAGCATCATGTTTGTATCAACCACTTCTGTCTTGAGGTTGCCCTCCACGCCCGCGGCCCGTCCAAACTGGTGCTTGGACAGCGCTGTCACCGTGCTGTTCAGGACTGCCCACAGTATCTCAACCTTGCAGGCATCTCTGGACCAGAGATCAAACAGGTTGTGGTTCGACGGAAGTAGATCCATGTTCAGCGGAATCACATGACGGTATTGCTGCGCCATGGGCCAGAACATGTCTGCGCGCTCAGACTTCGGCCTCAATCCCAGGTCATACCAAGGACGTGTACGAGCTCGACTGGCGACAGTGGACCCGGTGTGCCAGCCCTGTCGCTCTGCATAGGCGACGTAGTTAGCGAAGTGGGTGCGCCTGAGCCGCGCCCGTGGTACGGATGCGTTGACGACCATGCGCCCCACATCCCTCTTGTGGACGACGGCGCGCTTGACCTCCATCAACGAGTGAAGTTCGGGCTCAAGGAATCGACGCTCGACAAGATGCTCCACATTGGCGCCATCACGCACTATGCGGATACGCCGAGTGTCCTTCCGAGTGATTCCCCAGCGGTCCTGGAACTGCTGCGGGTCGGGAATAGCATCAAGGTGCTCCTGAGTGACATCGCGCACGCAGTAGAAGCGGTCGACTCCGGTCTTGAATCCAAATCGTACTTCAGCCAGGTCTTGGAGGGGAGTCATGTGACTGCGGGCACACTCCATCAACTCGAACCAGGAATCCGGACCACGCACGTACTGTCCCCACTTGCCGCCGTTATACTGTGGCGCGGCATCGGCGTCATCATCGTCTTCCGACCTGAGCGCGACCCCTTCTTCCCAAAGCTCCCGCTGGGTGCGCACCTGCACCCGCCAGTAGTCGGTGGTCAGATCTGTGTCGATCTCCTCTATCAGGTCACGAATTGCGTCCATGTCGGCCTGTCGGGTCGCCTCACCCTCGTCGCTGAGCGGTCTGTCGAGCGCGTCGGTGTAGATCCCGGCGAGCGGCTTTCGGAGTTGGATGAAGCGCACGGGATTGTCGTCACGCTTCGCTCGGTTAGGCTCGCGCCGGAGGATGGTCACGGCAGTTGTGACACGCGCGTCCTCGAACCACTTCTCCACCTGCGACTCGATGACCGCGACGATCCTGAAGTTGCGCAGGAAGAACTCTTGGAGTCTGAATCCATATCCAGTATCAAGCCAGCCGACGCTGGTGACGAATCCGAGGTAGCCGCCCGGCTTGAGCAGGTGGGCGGAGTGCGAAAAGAAATAGGCGTAGATGTCCGATCGGCCAGTCAGTTTAGGCTCACTTGGCCAATCCGCTTCGTGCAAGTTTCTATAGTTGTCCTTATCGATCTTGTTGATGCCCTCCTGGCGGATGTAGGGTGGATTGCCGACTACTGCATCCATCTTATCCAGTGCGATGCTCCGCACTGAGTCACCGGTCAGGGGTATGTCGTACAACGGCATGCCCGCTTGGGCGTTGAAGAAGCTGTCCTTAGCCACGCGAGGATAGTTCGCCTCGTTGCTGAGATGACGAACGGCGAGATTGATGGTTGAAAGCTGGGCAGGAAACGCGCCTATGTCTATGCCGAATATCTCGCTCAGCAGGCTCTCATGAGAGACTTGGGAGCCGCTGAGGGAATACGCAAGAGCCTGCTTGCGGGAATAAGCCCTCACCAGGAAGGTACCACCGCCGCAAGCAGGGTCGAGCACACGGTCGTCGGGATTGCGGATGCAGAAAGCATTGATGAGGTCCACGACGTCGGGCGACGTATAGAACTGGCCGAACCGCCTGCGCTCTGCGGGACTTATGAGCCGCTCGTACATCTGGCCGATCACGTCGAAGTCCAGGTTTGAGAAGTCGAACTCCTCGATTCGCTGGACCAGGCGCGCCCAGTCCCTGGGAGCAGTGGGTGACAGGAACGGGATCGTGTAGCCAAGATCGGCCTCATCCGGCACGAATACGGTCTCGTAGTCGCGTGAGTAGCGCACGGCCTCCTTGAACCTGGTGTCGAGCACCTCACGCAACTGGTCTGGT